>JADHXQ010000014.1 GCA_016782885.1 Phycisphaerae bacterium
TGGCGGCAGGCGGGGTGCTTCTTTCTCCGACAGATAACCGTCGCCGTTTTTGTCTAATTGCTTGAAATGACCGGCCGGTCCGTCGAACTCGCTCTTTGACACCTTCCCGTCACCGTTCTTGTCGAGGCGTTTGACGAAACTTGGGCGGCCGTCGCCGCGGGGCGGACCTTCGCCGCCGCGGCGTCTCGGTGCCCGGGTCATCTCGACTTTCGGCCCGGTGGTGCGAGGTTTTGCGACGCCCCCTCGAACGCACCTTGCGAAATTGTAGATCCGGATCACGTCGCCCTGCGGCCCGCGGCCGTGTGGGAACTTCGACGGATCGCCCGACTTCGGATCGCTGCGCTGCGAGCCGGCGCCGTGTACGTCCATCAGCGCGTACCCGCCCGATCGCCTGCTCCGCATCCAGCCCAGCGATCGCCCGAACGCGACATAGCACGCCGTGGACGCGCGGGACAGACTCGCGTGCGTTGTCCCGCTCCAGTAGCACCCGAAATCCTTTTTGCGCCCTTCAGCCACAAACGAAGTGGCGCCAAACACCGGATCGATCGCCGCCGAGCCGGTCGTCGCGGGCGAGCGGGTGTAGTCCACGATGCTCTGTAGTTCCTTTACGTTTGGCAGGCGCCAGTCCGAGCGGCCGGCGTATTTGAGGTTCTCAGCCCAACTCAGCGCCTCTTTCCAGTTCAGTGTTCCATTTTTCTTCGGACCGGCTTTCAGCGCCCCGCTGTCAACTTTCATCCACATCAGTCCGCTGGCCAGATCGCTGACGGTACCGTCGCCGTTATCCTTGAATTTGTTTTTCCCGTAGCTTTTGTTACCGCGCACATACAGGACATGGAATGTCTTGTCCCGGCCGGTGCGAGGGCTTTTCAGCCCGTAGCCCTTGATTCGCCCGTCGGCGAAGTTTACGCCGAACATGGTTTCGTCGCCGCGCATCGTCGTGCTGACGTACCTGGTGCAGGTGGCGAACTGCGAATCGATAATCCGCTCGCCGCGGGCGGTGTTACCGTACTGGAACTTGAAATACTTCGTGTCGATAAACGGTCGCTGTTTGGCGGTCGAGCGGGCCATCGGGTCGGGATCCGTCCCGCTGAAGAGGATCAGCGAGTAGAGTTCCTTGATGGTCGGCAGGCGCCAGTCGCGGTAGCCGGCGAGTTTGCATTTCGAGGCGCCGGCGAGTGCCTGTTTGAACGTCATCTTGGCGCCCGGGTCGCCGGGCCACATCAGCCCCGTATTCAAGTCGCTAATCGTACCGTCGCCGTTGTTTTTGTACGACGGTTGGTTTCCGGCGTATTGTGCATCCTGTCCGAACCAGGCGCCGCCGGGGCTGGGATATTGGATTTCGCGGGAGTCGCTGTAGCATCTGACCTGGGCGCTGTCGACGATCGCATAGGGGACCTCGCCGGCGGCGAGGTCCACAGGCGCCGCCGCGGGCAGGCAGAGAAAAAGCCTCATCGCCCATCGGACGGCGTCCTTCGAACGTTCAATCATTATCAGAATTCTCCCGGCGGTAATACACGCCTTCGCTATTGTAGTGTCTCCGCGGCGCGATTGGTAACACGCGAACGCGCCTTGCGAAAACGTGTGGAGCGGATGTCCCGGTTTTGTTTGGCGAAAACGATGCTGAGAGGCTAGCATGAAGGGATATGTTTACCGGTATAGTACAACATGTTGGCATTATTCGGGCGGTTCGTGATACCTCCGACGGCGCGCGGTTGACGATCGATCTGGGTCCGCTGTCCGGCGATCTGAAACGCGGCGACAGCGTTGCGGTCAGCGGTGCGTGCCTTACTGCGGCGCAGTGCTCGGGGCAGACCGCTGAGTTCGACGTGATGTCCGAAACGCTCAAATGCACCACGCTGGGCGGATTCCGCCCGGGGGCGAAAGTTAACCTCGAACGGGCGATGACGCTGGGCGACGGGCTCGACGGTCACCTCGTGCAGGGGCACGTCGACGCAACGGCTGGCGTGCGCCGCGTCGATCGCGGGCAAACGCGGGTCCTGGAGTTCCAGGCGACGAGCGAACTGACGGCGCTGATGGTGCCCAAAGGCTCGGTGGCGGTCGACGGAGTGTCGCTGACGCTTGTGGATGTCTCGCGGGATCGATTCAGCGTGGCGTTGATCCCCACCACTCTCGCTGAGACAACGCTGGAGGCGCTGTCGGCCGGGGATACAGTCAACATCGAGGCCGACGTGATCGGGAAGTACGTCGTGGGGTTCATTCGGGGGATGATCGCCCAAAGCACAGACGGCAGCGGAATGACCCTGGACAAACTGCGGGAGGCGGGCTTCATCTAGCCCGGGCGATCGTGGGAACCGACAAACCCGTAATTGGCATCACGATGGGCGACCCCTGCGGTATCGGGGCCGAGATCATCATCAAAGCGCTGGTCGACCCGGACCTCCGCCAACAAGCCACCTACATCGTTTTCGGTTTCTCCGAGCAGTTGAGCTACACTGCCGACCGCCTGGACACGGACTTCATCTTCTTCCGCAATCACCACGAGGATATCCGCGAGTACAACCACCAGATAACCGTGCTGGACTACGACGAGTTTTCGGCGCCGGCGGCTATGCCGCGCGGTCCAAGCAAGCTGGGCGGCGCGGCGTCTCTGGCGTTCTGCGAAGATGCGATATCCGCCGCCCGCCTCGGTCTGATCGACGCGATGGTGACGGCGCCGATCTCAAAGACTTCCTGGAAACTTGCCGGTCAGACCAAATTTCCCGGTCATACGGAACTGCTGGCCAAGCGATGCGGCGCCAAGAACGTGGCGATGATGTTCGTCTCCCCTAAGCTCAAGGTGGTGCTGGCCACAATCCACCAGGCGCTGTTCGATATCCGCAACTCCTTCACGATCGGATGCGTATTCAACCCGATGGACCTCGCCGACCAGGCGCTGCGGGACTGGTTCGGAATCGAAAAGCCCCGCCTGGGCATCGCCGGTCTGAACCCGCACGCCGGTGAGGACGGGCAGTTCGGCGACGAGGAGCAGCGGATCATGGAACCGGCGATCATGCTCGCAAACGAGGCCGGGATCAACGCGACAGGCCCGCTTCCGGCAGATACGATATTCCTGAAGGCCCTCGAAGGCGAGTTCGACGCGGTGGTGGCGATGTACCACGACCAGGGGCTGATTCCCATCAAACTCCTGGCGTGGAAGGATGCGGTGAACCTGACACTGGGCCTTCCGATCATACGCACCAGCCCCGACCACGGAACCGCCTTCGATATCGCCGCGAAAGACCTCGCCGATCCGTCATCAATGAAAGCCGCCATCCGACTTGCGATAGAACTGGCCAGAAGAAAGGCTTAACGACTGGCAGTTGGCGGACGGTTTGGATTTCGACACAGAAACTCAGAGGCTCAGAGTCTCTGTGTCGAGATTGTCGACGATTAAACCGCTCGGACAAAACACCACCCGGGTTTGGCTTTCGATTTCGCGGGAAAAATGGTATTTTGGGGAAATTCGGGAGACTTCCAGTGGCCGGCTACGAACTTGGTATTATCGGGGGGGGGCGAATGGGTGAAGCGATCATACGCGCTTTGATCGATTCTGTCATCTGCAGCCGTAACACAATGGTGATATCCGACCCCGATTCTCATCGTCGCATGAGTCTGTCTAACGACCTGCGTCTGATCTGCGTTCCGGACAACCGTATCCCCGCATCCTGCCGATGCGTGCTCCTGGCGGTGGAAACTCGCGTAATGAAGCAGGTCCTCGAAGAAATCGCACCGATTGTCCGGGAAGATGCGCTGATAATCTCCATTGCCCCCGACATCAGCACGCAATTCCTGGACGAAGCGCTGGGGCGGAGAGGACACATCGTTCGGGTCATACTCAACGCGCCGGTGCTGGTGGGTGCGGGGATGTCAGCGCTGTGTGCGGGGCCCAGAGCGGGGTCAGAAGACCTCAAACGGGCGCAAAGAATCTTCTCCGTGTGCGGGCAGACCGTGATAGTGGACGAAAAACTGGCCGGTGCCGTCGAGGCCGTCTCGCGCTGCGGACCGGCGTATCTGTTCTACCTGGCGGAAGCGATGATCCAGGCCGGTGTGACCGAAGGACTCGATTGGGAAACCGCGAAAACACTGACCGAGCAAGCCTGCCTGGGCGCCGCAAAAATGCTCTCGGAGAGTACCGAACGCCCGGTTGTACTGCGCATGCAGGCGACCAGCCCCGGAAGCTCGACACAGCAGGCGATATCCGCCCTCGATACCGACGGTGTCAAGGAATCGCTGGTTTCGGCGGTTCGGGCGGCAGCAGCCAAGAGCCGCGAATTCAAAGAATAATACTCCCGCGACAACACCAGCAAAGAAAGCAACATCATGCCAAACGCCTTTTTCAAACTCTCCAAGCCCACGAACGAACCGATTCGCGCCTACAGTGCGGGCAGCATCGAAAAGCAGAATCTCAAGGCGAAGATCGCCGAGTTGAAGTCCGCCCGGGTCGACATCCCCCTGGTCATCGCAGGCCAGGAGATCCGCACCGGGCAGAGGGCTCAGTGCGTCTGCCCGCACGATCACCAGCACGTACTGGGCGAGTATCACAAGGCCGCCCAGGCACAGGTCGAACAAGCCATCGAAGCGGCGATGGCGGCACGCAAGGGGTGGGCGGCGATGGATTGGCACGACCGGTTGGCGATCTTCCTGAAGACCGCCGAATTGCTCGCCGGGCCATATCGCGATCTGCTGAACGCCTCGACCATGCTCTCCCAGAGCAAAAATGCATTCCAGGCCGAGATCGATTCGGCCTGTGAACTGATCGACTTCTTTCGATACAACAGCTACTTCGCAACGCAAATTTTCGCCAACCAGCCCGATTCGTCGCCTGGCATCTGGAACCGCAGCGAATACCGCCCGCTCGAGGGTTTCGTGCTGGCTGTCACTCCGTTTAATTTCACGTCAATCGCGGGCAACCTTCCGACAGCCCCGGCGATGCTCGGAAACGTGGTGCTGTGGAAACCGGCTTCGTCGGCGGTCTATTCGGCCCACTTCATCATGCGGTTGCTGAGAGAAGCGGGCCTGCCGCCCGGCGTGATCAACTTCCTGCCCGGTCCGGGCGCCGCGGTGGGCGATCCCGCGCTGGCGAGCGAACATCTGGCGGGCATTCACTTTACCGGTTCGACCGGCGTGTTCCAGTCGATGTGGAAAACGGTCGGGCGGAACATCGAAACGTACCGCTCCTATCCGAGGATCGTCGGCGAGACCGGCGGGAAGGATTTTGTGTTCGCCCACGAATCGGCGGACCCGCGGCAGGTGGCCGCCGCGCTGGTTCGCGGCGCATTCGAGTACCAGGGTCAGAAATGCTCGGCCGCTTCGCGAGCATACATCCCCGATACGCTCTGGGACGATATTCGCGTCGCGATGCTCCAGCAGATCGGCGAGTTGAAGACGGGCACGCCCGAGGACTTCACAAACTTCATCAACGCGGTGATAGATCGCCCGGCGTTCGAGAGCATCCGGGAATATATCGAATACGCCCGCACAAGCGCCGACGCCGAGATTCTCGCCGGCGGGGAGTGTGACGATTCGACGGGCTACTTCATCTCCCCGACAGTGATCCTGGCCAATACGCCCGATTTCAAGACGATGGTCGAGGAAGTATTCGGTCCGGTGCTCACGATCTACGTGTATGACGCCGCGGAATACACCGCGACGCTGGAGTTGTGCGACCGGACCTCGCCATACGCCCTGACCGGCGCCATCTTCGCTGGCGATCGCGGGGCGATCGTCCATGCCACCGAGCTTCTAACCCATGCGGCGGGCAACTTTTACATCAACGACAAGCCAACCGGCGCCGTCGTCGGTCAACAGCCTTTTGGCGGCGGGCGGGCGTCGGGCACAAACGACAAGGCCGGAAGCATGCTCAATCTGCTCCGCTGGTTGTCACCGCGAACGATAAAAGAGACTTTTGTACCACCGACTGATTACCGTTACACTTTCATGGAAGAAGCTTGAGCGAGTTCAAACCAGGAATCGTAAAAATGATGATCGAATATCAACTGGGTGTCATCGGGGCCGGTAACATGGCCGAAGCAATCCTGCGCGGTATCCTGAGCGCCAACTGCCTGCAGCACAACGAGATTGTCGCCTATGATCCGGTGGCCAAACGCCAGCAGATCCTCGCGATGGAGTTCAGCATCATGTGCGCGCAGGACAACACCGTTCCCGGCGCATGCCCGCACGTATTGCTTGCGGTCAAACCGCAGGTCATGAAAGAGGCCCTCGAGCAGATCGCCCCGGTCATCCATGATGATGCGACGATCATTTCCATCGCCGCAGGCGTGACCACCGAATTCATGGACAAAATCCTCGGCGGGCGAGGGCGAATCGTGCGGGTCATGCCCAACACGCCCATGTTCGTCGGATGGGGCGTATCGGCCCTTGCGGCAGGACCGCGAGCGACCTCCGAGGACGTCCAGTGGACGCAGAAGATACTCGCCGCCAGCGGGCGGACAGTGGTCGTCGAGGAAAGCATGCTGGACGCGGTGACGGCGGTCTCAGGCTCGGGACCGGCGTATTTCTTCTATCTCATCGAAGCAATGACCGCCGCGGGAGTGGATGAAGGACTCGACCATGACGTGGCGGAACTACTGGCCGTTGAGACCTGCATAGGTGCCGGGCAGTTGTTGCACCATACGCAAAAACCTCCCGCTTTGCTGCGACAGCAGGTCACAACGCCTGGCGGGACAACCGAGGCGGCGTTGAATATCATGCAGGCATCGGGCGTTCAGGATGTCCTCACCAAGGCGGTCCGCGCCGCGGCCAACCGCAGCCGCGAACTGGGCAAGTAGAATGCATGCGACAATACCATTGCAAAAACTCTCAATTAACCTTAGAGTATCGCCCGTGAAAACCGGTGTTATCTACAGGTGGTTCGCACGGACGAGGCTGAGGCACTGATAGTGACACAGTCCCACGACCGGAAGTTGAGTGAAGTGCGGGCATTTGTAGCCGCCATGACCAGCGAAGAGCGCATGCTGGTCGTGGTGAAGAAGGAACTGTACGAAGGCAGTTGGGATGAGATGCTCGCTGACCTGCAGGCAAGGTTGAATAACAAGCCGTACATCTTCAAACTTGCCAACCGAATTACCGACGATATTGACCGCATGAAACGACTCGACAAGTTTGAACAGAGCAATAACGTGGACTTGAGCGACTACATCGAGTTGAAACCCTAACAACCAGAGGCTTCGACGCCGTAACCATGATTCTGAGGAGCAGTTCATGCGTGGTTTGATGAAACTACCAGTCCTTCTGATCGCTTCAGGCATTCTTGTCGGATGCGAGTCCCAATCGGCGATAAACGCAACCAGGCAGACCGCGGCCCAGCAGGCCGCCAGGCACGTCAAGATCCTCAAGGATGCGGGGCTGAACTACTACTGGAAGTGGAAACTGCCCCTTGACGGCGAGATAATCGCCCGAACATACCTGATCGACGAGAACTTATACTGTCTGACCAACGCCAATCGCCTGATCGCAATTGATGCCGCTCGCGGGATACTGCGCTGGTCCAGATGGGTTCACGTCGCCAAACCGGGCGTCAAAGTCTACGAACCCGTGAATGTCAAGAACGTCATGATTCCCCGAATTCCCCCGACCAGGAAAGAAATTCTCCAACCCAAGCTCTATTCCGACAAGAAGATCAAGTCGTTCGACGCTGTTATAATCAGCACGAGAACTAATGCCCTGCTCATCGATCGGGACAACGGGGAGGTAATCCGCAGAATCGAGTTTAATTTCAACGCCGGCGCATCTGCAGGCGTGTGCTCCGACGGCAGGCTCTTGTTCGTTCCCGATACCAGGGGCTGGTACCACGCGATTCTCCTGCATCAAATGATCGAGAGTTGGACGCTGTCTGTCGAGGGCGCCATCACCCTGGCGCCTCGCTACGTGGACGACAAGGTCATCGTCGTCTCCGAAAAAGGCCGCGTCCAGGTCGCCAGCACTTTTGAAACACGCAATAAAATCTGGACAAGAGTACTGAAAACCTCGGCAGGAGCACCTGTCCTTGCCACCCGCAATCACCTCCTGATCCCCTGCATGGACAAACGCCTGTATGCGTTCGACCCAACCACAGGCCGGGAATTGTGGGAACCCTTCGACTGCAAGAAGCCCCTGAGAGACATCCCGCAAATCAGCGAAGTCAGCGCATTTCAGTACGCACGCGGCGGCGAGTTCCACGCTTTGGCAATAGTGACCGGAAAACTCCGCTGGACCTCGCCTGACGCCCGCAAGGTCCTGGCGGTAATGAACCACAACGTATACCTCCAGGACAACAACAATCGCATCCTCGCAGCAGACGAAATCCTGGGAGATGTCAAAGCCACAATCCAGATGCCCCGGGGCGACCTGCTGAGCGCCAATACGTCCGCACCGGCAATATACGGGGCATCGCCAACCGGAAACCTGTACTGTATCCGAAGTATCGACGCGGGATACCTCACCGCGGAAATGCTCCGGAAAAAATCAAAGTAGGAAACTCCAGTTAGTTTCCAGACGCCTCACAACCGCTTAATTCCAGGAAAGGCCGCAAATGGACGAAATCGCCATTCGTCGCGCACTGATCAGCGTGTACGACAAGACAGGTATTCAAGACTTCGCTAAAGCACTTGCCGAAATGGATGTCGAGATCATTTCTTCGGGAGGTACCGCAAAGGCCATCGAAGCGGCCGGTATAAAGGTTCGCTACGTGCAGGAATGGACCGGGTTTCCGGAAATGCTCGGTCACCGCGTCGTAACGCTTCATCCCAAAGTGCATGGGGCGATCCTTGCACTTCGCGATGACCCGGATCACCAGGCCGACATCGAGAAGTACGGACTCGAACCGGTCGACCTGGTCTGCGTAAGCCTTTATCCGTTCGAACAGGCTGTCGCATCCGACGATTGCACGCTTGAATCCGCCATCGAAATGATCGATATCGGCGGTCCGACCCTGATCCGAGCCGCCGCCAAGAATCACAAGTTCGTCTCAGTCGTAACCGACCTGAGCCAGTACAATCTGATTCTCGACGAGATGCGGGCCAACGGGGGCAAGGTCAGCTTCGAACTGCGTCAGAAACTCGCCCGCCAGGCATTCGGGCTGACCTGCCACTACGATACGGCGATTTCTTCGTACCTCGTCGGACAGTCACGCACCGAACTGCCCGAGCGAATCAGCTTCTCTTATCGCAAAACATGCGAACTGCGATACGGTGAGAATCCCCACCAGAAAGCCGGTTTCTATGTCGGCGACGACGCGTCAGAACCATGCATCGGACGCGCAAAACTTCTTGGTGGTAAAGAGATATCGTACAACAACTACTTCGACGGTAACGGGGCGCTGGAACTGGTCAAGGAATTCGATGAACCCGCGGTGGCGATAATCAAACATGCCAACCCCGCCGGTTGCGCCATCGATGACGATCTCGTGGAAGCCTACCGAAAGGCCTATTTCGGCGACGTCAACGCCTGCATGGGAGGCATTGTCGCGGTAAACCGCCCCGTAAACACCGAACTGGCCACCGCCGTTGTCGAAACTTTCACGCGATGGGGCAAGCCCGCCGGCGCCGGAGGATTCTACGCCGAAATGATAATCGCCCCGTCATTCGACGACGAAGCCGTCAAAATAATTCGCGCTCGCGATGGATGGGGAAACCAGGTGCGACTGCTCGAGGTCGGTGAATTCACCAAGACCCGAAACAACGAAAAGTTCCTGAAATACGTCGTCGGAGGAATGCTCGTCCAGGACCGCGACCTGGTCAGCCTGAACGATGACGAGTGGAAAATCGTCTCAAAACGCCAACCGGCCGACCAGGAAATGGTCGACATGAAATTTGCATGGCTGGTCTGCAAGCACGTTAAATCGAATGCGATTGTCCTGGCGAAGGACAAGGCGCTGCTCGGCGCCGGCGCCGGTCAGATGAGCCGCGTAAACTCGGCCAGACTCGCCGGTATGCTCGCAAAGAGCTACGGAGGCGGAGACGTGGTCGACATGACCGGATGCGTGCTCGCCTCTGACGCATTCTTCCCGTTCCCCGACAGCCTCGACTGGGCCGTGGAAGCCGGCGCCTCAGCCGTCATAGAACCCGGCGGATCGAAGAAGGACGCCGACGTGATCGCGCGGGCCGATGAATTGGGCCTGGCGATGATATTCACCGGTACAAGGCATTTTAATCACTAGCAAAACTACCGCGAACTTGTGCAAGTAGCGCCCAGGCAAGCGGTAGTGGAACTCCGCCCAAACGGGGGACGCAGGCAAAAACGCTTGTTAACGCCGAAATGCTCCGGAAAACCCGGTTAATGTCGAACTTTCGCTTGACCGATAACACTGACTCACAGACAATACGCGGTTCCAATCAGGAGATTCCGTGAATGAACGCTAAGAACTTACCGCTTAAGTTTGCTTTTCTGGCACTGCTGGTGGCGGTGTGCATATGGTCCCTGTCCGTCAAAGGACTCAAAGAAGGTATCGATCTGCGCGGTGGACACAGCCTCACGTTCCAGATCCGCACCAATGCGGACGAAGTCAATCGACTCAAGACCAGGCAGGCCGAACTCAAGGCAAAGCTCGAACAGGCCGCCAACGACGAAGAGAAAACCGCTCTCCTCGACGCGATTAAACGCATCGAGAGCGATCTCGCACAAGCCATAAGGGATGAAGCAACCGACGCCTCGCTGGCAGAAGATATGATCCGCATCCTCAAGGAGCGAGTCGACCCGCTGGGACTGCGAATGCTCGAATGGCGCCCGGTCGGAGCAAACCGCTTCGAAGTCCGCATGCCCGCGGGCAACCCAAAAACCCAGGAAGCCAAAAATGCCTATCGCCGGGCAATCCAGGCCCTGGAAAGCCGCAACATCGAAAAAAGCCACCTCAGGGCACTCGAACAGAAACGCACGACTATCGAGAAACTCGCCGGTGGAGACAAGAAACTCACCGGTCTGCTCGGTGATCTGCTGGCGGCATTTGAAAAGAAAAGTAAAGCTGACGATACGAATATACAGAAGTACACCAGCGACTGGGAACTGGCCGAATCCAAGGTTCTCGAGTACAACATCGCCACCCAGGCCCTGAGAAGCATATTGTCCGGTTACGTCAGGCAAACGGACCTCAATAAGGTAAGGAACCAGCCCAAAGCCCGGACAGCTTTAGAGGGCAGACTGGAAGGATACAACAATTCCATCAAGTCATTCCTCGATGATCACAAGGACAATCCCGACAGGACGGCGGCGATAAACAAGGTTATCACGCTCTACAAAGCCTGGGCTGACATGCGCCAGGAGCTCGAAGACCCCTCCGACCTGATGCGCCTGATCACCAAGGCCGGCGCCCTGGAGTTCCGCATCGCACCAGTATTGGCGGGATCCGCAAGCGAAAAGCAGGAAGCCTTTCCCGACTCCGAAAGAATCAGGTACATCAAGATCCTTCATGACACGCTCGACAAGGAGGGTCCCCAGGGTCTGGCCAGGCGGACAGACCGCTACATGTGGTTCCCGATACGCGGCGACCGCAAGAGCGGATACGCTTCGATGGTCACCTCCGACTACGGTGGTCAGAGATACCTGCTGCTGAGCAACTTCAAGGGAAAGACGCTTCTCCAGCGGCGCGACGCCGGCAGGTGGGCGCTGACGAATGCCTTCTGGTCTAATGACGACAAGGGAATGCCCGCGGTCGGATTTAGAATGGATGACGCCGGCGCCAAGTTTCTCCACGCCCTGACCAGCAACAACAAGGGCGAGCACATGGCGATCCTCCTGGACAGCGAAGTCTACTCGGCGCCCGTCATCCAGAGCACCATCTCATCAAGCGGTATCATCACGATGGGTACGTTCAACTCCGAGGAAGTCAACAGCCTGATCAAAATCCTGCGGGCCGGTTCGCTTCCCGCCAAGCTTATTGAAGTACCCGTCGCCGAAAGCTCGTTCGGACCCACATTCGGTGAAGCCAATCGCGAGATGGGCTTCCGTGCCGGAATCATTGGCCTGATCGCGGTAGCCGCCTTCATGTGCATCTACTACATGACCGCCGGAGTAGTCGCGATAATCGCCCTGGTGCTTAATATCGTCCTGGTGCTCGGTGTCATGAGCCTCATCGGCGCCGTATTCACGCTTCCCGGTATCGCCGGTATCATCCTGACTGTCGGTATAGCCGTAGACGCAAACGTTCTCATATTCGAACGCCTGCGAGAGGAGCAGCAACGAGGAACCGCGATTCAAAGAGCCATGGCGAATGCCTATGAACGGGCCTTCAGCGCAATTTTCGACGCAAATATCACAACATTGATAACCTGTCTTATCCTTGGATGGGTCGGCACCGAGGAAGTGCGCGGTTTCGCGGTCACCTTGGCGTTCGGCGTGATGTTCTCGATGTTCACCGCACTGGTCGTTACGCGGTGGATATTCCAGCTTCTGCTGGACAGAAACATCATCGTAAAACCGCTGAACATGCTGCACATCATCGGAGTACCGAAAGTCAACTGGATGGCGAAGAGGCATTTCTTCTGGGTGCTGTCGATATCAATGGTCGTGATAGGTATTTTCTCGATGTTGGGGCAGGGCAAGAACCTGCTGGGCATCGAGTTTTCCGCCGGTACGCAGGCGGTTGTCACGTTCAAAGACGACGCGCTGATTGACGGGAAACTTCCCGACGCCGAACTCGTGCGAACCAGGTTCATGACCGGCGTAAATAAACTGGCC
The DNA here is from genome assembly GCA_016782885.1 of Phycisphaerae bacterium. GTDB lineage: Bacteria > Planctomycetota > Phycisphaerae > SM23-33 > SM23-33 > BS750m-G57. The sequence goes on from JADHXQ010000014.1 coordinate 12,670, forward strand.
GTCGAGAACCATGACGAGTACGGTAAACTCGCCGAAACATCGAAGATCGAAACGAGGTACGACTACAAGAAGGTCGGAAGGTTCGTCGATGCGCGCGACAGCGACAACGATAAGAAGATAACCCTGGCCGAATTCAAGGCCCTGCCCCGGGCCAATGTCGATTTCTTCAAGCTTATCGACACCAACTCTGACAACACGCTCGACAGCGACGAACTCCAGGGACTGCCCGAGACGTCGTACCAGATAACCACGACCGAGGTGTCCGTACCGAAGATCAGCAAGATCGCCACCGACACGTTCGGAGCATCCCTGAAACGGCGAATCAGCTACCTGCCGAAATCCGCTGAAAACGCCAATGGATACGTCGTGGTCAAGGGCGCCGCGATCCCTGAACTGGACCTCGAATCCAACGCCGAGGGATATGCCGCAGTCCGCCCCAGAAGCAACACGGTACACACCGGAACGACAGAAGATTTCTCCGGCGGCGTGGTCATAACCATTCGCGAATTCTCGCCGAAAATGACGGCTCGCGAGTTCCAGGAACGAATCGAAAACACCCAACTGCAACCGGACTTCGCCGCGAAAACGCAGAACCGCGTCAAGGTCGTCGCGCTCGGCGGAACCGATGCCGGCGTGTCGGCGGACTTCGCGATATTCTCCCGTACTGGGCAAACCGCCCAGAAAGCCGAAACGGCGGCCTCCGATCTTTCAATATTACTGGCTGCATCACTTCACCGGGACGAGGCGATTGTAGCGATCAATTTCGACGCGGCCATTGCATCCGGAGCGGCGCAGTCGGCAATTATCGCCATCATCATGTCCTGGATAGCGATCGTACTGTATGTCTGGGTGCGATTCGGGTCCATACGCTGGGGACTGGCCGCTGTGGTCTGCCTGATCCACGACGTGGTAATCGTGGTCGGACTCCTCGCCGCTTCGGTATGGATGGCCGATACCGCACTGGGCGGATTGCTGGGTATCGGTTCGTTCAAGATAGACCTCGCCATGGTGGCGGCGATCCTGACGGTCATCGGTTATTCGGTTAACGACACGATCGTCGTGTTCGACCGTATCCGTGAGAATCGCGGTAAGCTTGCCAGCGTGTCGGTCATGGCGCTTAACTCGTCGATCAACCAGACGCTGGGGCGGACGCTGCTTACTTCGGCTACCACGTTGATAGTAGTGGTGATAATGTATGTCGCCGGCGGCGACGCCATCCGCCCGTTCAGCTTCGCGCTGCTGGTGGGTGTATTGTTCGGTACGTATTCGTCGGTAGCTATCGCCAGCCCGCTGCTGATGGGCCTTCGCAAGGCATTAGTGGCACGAACCGCGGGTATGACCGAAGGACAGGACGCCTGACGGATTGGATATTCGCCGTTTCCTCGCCCAGAGGTTATAATCTCACCACCATGAGAGCGTTGCGAGTCATTCCGGCAGTCTGTTTGCTTCTGGTCGGATGCCCGCCTCCTCCCGCCAGGCCCGCCGCCTCCCCGGCGAACGGTCCCGATCCCCTTCCCCTCCAGCAGGCCCGCGCCTACAAAGAGACCGTCACTGGCCTGTTTGTATCGCTGGTGGATTTCGAAGACGCCCACGACGGTCCGAAAGGCTACTCGCAGGTCGAGCAGTTCTCTATCGCACCCTCAGACAAGGCGGGGCGGCGGAAATTCGTCGTCAATATTACCCGCACGGGCGCCGGGGCAATGGAAGTAACGCTCGGGGAGGGGGCAAAACTGAACTTCGCCAGCCGGGACATACACGACTTCACGGGCTATACGCTGCTTACCATGGCGCTGTACAGCGAGGCGCTTCGCGACGACCTGCAGGTCACTTTGGTTTCCGAGAATGGAAGCTGGAGGAGCCATCGAACCCTGGTGACTCCGGGATGGAACAACGTACTGATAGACATACAGCGGCTCTCACGCGTCCAAAACTTCAGCACCACGTCGGTCAGGGAAATCCATATCGCCTTCGCCGATGCCCTCGGCGACGTGACTTTCAATCTTGACGACATCATGCTGATAGACAATCGCCGAACGATCGAACCGGTTCCGCCGGGAATCAAGCTCCTCAAACGCGGTCTGGATTACGAACTGACCGTACCAGGCCACAAAAAACCTATCGCCCTGAGCCAGAGCAAAGACGGACTGTGGCGGCTGGCGCGCCGCCAGGGCATCGTGCGATTAAGTTCAAACGACAAGCCCCTGACCGCTGGAGACGAGGACCTGGCGATAATGGGCAAACGCAAGGTCGGACGCGTCGAGATCATCGAGCATAACAAGTTGCGGCTCCGCCTGGCAAACACATGGTACTTTCCGACCCGCGCCGGGGAGTGGGCCTCGCTGGCAATCAGACAGGTCAGGTGGGAATATACCATTTACGCCGACGGCACCTGGATAACCAATGTCGAACTCAATAATGCCGGCGGAAAGGAAATCCGCCAGGCCGGTCTGTTCATAGGCGAACAAGCCGCCTGGGACGACGGGGCGTCAGGCGCCGAAAGGGTCGAATCGAAATTCACCGGACCGGTTGCACGCTGGAACTACATGTTCGCGTCGCCCCAGGCCAACCAACGCTCGGCATTCGAGCAGTACTTCCAGCCCGGGCGAATCGAAATCCGGATGGGCCGCGGCGACGTCTACACGCCGGGCGATACCGACACAAACCGCTTCGACGAATCCCGAGGCTGCTACTACCTCAGCGCCAACCGGGCCGGACATTGCAGGTTCACGTTCTATCCCGGCCGGATGGGTAAACGCGACACGGTGTTCCACATAGCCGGTCCCTGGGGCAAAACTCTCTCCGTCAATTCCGCGGGAATGGCATTGCGCGAGATAACCCGCCTGTCCGACGGTTCGGTGCTGTTCGTCCTGCCCGGACGGGTCGCCACGCCAAAACATATCGAAGTCGCCGGCGAGCCAAAACCTCCCCAAGGCGACAAGGACTAACCCGGAAAAACTGCACCAATCCAGCGCCAAAAGCTTTTTACGTTGCCGACGCCCGAGAGAAACCGATATAATATAAGATAGGCTGTTTACCTGATGGACAGGAGTGGCTTCTATGAGTAACGTCATGAAATCACGCGTAAAAGGTGCTGCGTCTCTCCGCCCCGGACCCTCGCGGCGGCGGGAGAAGCGTGCTTTTACTCTGGTCGAATTACTGGTTGTCATCGCTGTTATCGCCCTTCTGGCGATGATGTTGTTTCCGACTCTGGGCAGCGTATTCGGGATAGCAAGGTCCACCCAATGCGGAAACCGGCTCAAGGAAATCGGCAATGCCATGAAATTACTGGAAGCCCAGGAGGGTCGCAGTGAAATGCAGGCCCTGTTCTGGCAGGCCGCAATCAGCAAATATCTCGGAAACAGCAAAAGCAGCCTGATCTGCCCGGAATACTCCCACATCTTGAGCCTGGCGGGCATTGAAGAGGACGAGATCGAAAAACCGGCGCCCGTTCCACTGGAAGATTTGGTCGCGTTCAAGGTCGTCAAGGGGGGATCGACGTATTACGAGGATATGGGCAGAGGAACCATGGTAGTCAAGCTCTCTGATGAAAACTGGCATAAAGCCATTGCCGACGGCTGGCTCGGTAACGCGAACTCCTCCAACTTCATGCCGCGTGAAAACTACGAAGACGGGTCGGAGGACAAAGCCAATCCGTACTGGTTGTGCCTGGAAGACCATGGGGGCGACCAGGACTACAAAGACGTTATGGTGAAGGTCACTATCACGGGAAGCGGATATCTGCTGGAATGTCAGTCCGGGTTCACGGGACACCGTAACTCGGTCGTCAAAAAGCCCGACTATGAGGAAATACAGTACATAGGCAGCAATGCCCAGCCCGGTAAACTGGATCCGATACCTATCGCGGTCAATGGAGTCATATCCAGCTACGGAATGAATACCGCAGTGCCCCAATTGAACGCGGCAGGCGCTATTATGGTGATGGATTATCACTGGTTGATAGCGACACCGAACGATAACTGGTCCGAATTCCCAAATCCCGAAAACAGCACTGTCCCGATATTTGCACGCCACAAAGAACGCGTTAACGTGGTGTTCATGGATGGTTCGGTAAGAATGATGGACCCCGACGACATCGACCCGGGCAACAATAACGTCTCAGAGACTTACTGGCTGCCCTGACCGCCGGCTCGCACGGACCGGACACAGACTCACCGGCCGGGAGAAATAAGTGTACTACATTCCCATGCGGATTCGCATACTCATCGTGGTAGCTGTACTGTTGACGCCCCTGGCAGTATGGCGCATCGTCTCCAGCCGAAATTCCGCGCCCGACAGGTCACCCGAAGAGATCGCCATACGCAAAGATCGGATCGCCGGTAATGTCGAGGGACTCGCCAAAAAAGTCAAGACTTTCCCGCCAAAATACGCAAGGAAGGCGGTCCGGGCCTTTGGACCGGGCGGGGCCAAATCGCTACCGCTCCTGAAGAAGGTTCTGCTGGAAGACAAACGCCCTGAAATCAGACAACAGGCCGCACAAACAATGGCGCAGGCTGTCCAAGTGGCCGCCCGGAAAGACAAACCCCTCGCCAGGCAAATGACCTCCGCCCTGGTAACAGCTCTTTCACGTGACAAGACTCCGGAGGTGCGCGCCTCGGCGGCCGCGGCGCTGGGGCAAGTCTATGACTACAACAATATGGCCTCGCTGCTGAAAGCAATGGATGATAAAGACCTGACCGTCAGACGCAGGGCTTTTGAAGCCGTTACTCGCATATTCGGACGGCGATACATATTCAACCCCAACAGCGCACCGGACAAACGGCAAATTGTTATCCGGGCCATCAACGCGGACTGGGAAATACACAAGAAACCTGTCGGTAATTATCACGACCGTAATCGCAAATCATTAAAGCAAACACACTAAACCGGAGCGGTGGGCGGGCGAGCGAAATTTCCGCTTGATCTGCCTCGAATTTGCCGATATACTACTGTGTTCTTTACCCTAGAGAACAATCAGAGGTAGCACCATGAAGCCCGATATCCATCCGGAATACAAGGAAATAAACGTCAGATGCGCGTGCGGCGCCACATTCACAACCGGTTCGGCCGGGGGCGATGTCCAGGTCGACATATGCTCGAACTGCCACCCGTTCTACACGGGCAAACAGAAGTTCATCGATACCGCGGGACGTGTCGAAAAATTCCAGAAGAAGTTTGGCGGCGACTATTTCAAAAAGAAGTAGCTTCGCCAGCCCCCTGTAACGCCGACGTTTAACCCTTCAGGGCACGTCGGCGTTTTTGCGCAATCGTCCGGCGAACTCCACCAGCACAGCTTTGTAAGTCAGTCAGATCCCGGGATCTACCATGGCCAATACGGACACATTAATCGACAAGCTCGATGAACTCGATCGCCACTTCACCGAAGTGGTCGAGCAGATGAACGATCCTGAAATCGCCCGCGATCAGATCAGGATCGTCAAACTGTCGAAAGAACGCGCGCGCCTCGCAAAAATCGTGGAGCCATACCGCGCATACAGGAAAATCTGCGCCAGTCGCGACGAAGCACAGGGCATTATCGACGACCCGAATGGCGACAGCGATCTGAAAGAGCTCGCCTCGGGGGAACTCGACGACCTGAAACACCAGGCCATCGACGCCATGGAAGATATCAAAGGCCTGCTCGTAATGAGTAAGGACAGTGATATAGACTCGATCCTGATAGAGATACGCGCCGGTACGGGCGGAGATGAGGCCGCACTGTTCGCCGGCGACCTGCTGGGCATGTACCGCCATTATACAGAAAATCGAAAGTGGAAGTTCGAGATGCTCTCGGCAAGCACGACCGACATGGGAGGCTTCCGAGAAGTAATCGTAAACGTCACCGGACAAGGCGTATGGAGCCGCCTGGGATATGAAGGAGGCGGACACCGCGTACAGAGAGTGCCCAAAACAGAGTCCCAGGGACGGATACACACCTCGGCGGCAACCGTCGCGGTCCTGCCCGAACCGAAGGAAATCGACATCCAGATCGACTGGGCCAACGACGTAAACGAATTCGTCAGCCGCGCCGGAGGACCCGGTGGGCAGAGCGTCAATAAACTCGAATCCGCAATAAAACTCGAACACATCGAGACCGGAATAACCGTCTCGATGAGGGACGAAAAAAGCCAACACAAGAACCGCGCAAAGGCCAGACGAATAATGACCACCCGGATCTACGAACACTATCAAAGCAAACAGCGCACCAGCGAAGCGGCCGCCAGGAAATCCATGATCGGTTCGGGAGACCGCAGCCAACGCGTCAGAACGTACAATTTCCCCCAGAATCGCTGCACCGACCACCGCCTCAAAGGTGAAGGGCAGGAAGGCGCCAACTTCAACCTCGACCGAATCATCGCCGGCGACCTCGACGTCATGCTCGATGCCCTTACCGCCCAGGACAAGGCTCAGAGGCTGGCGAATCTCTAACCCGGTCACCCGTGAAAAAGAGACATCTTTTTTTCTTGACGCAAGATGCGGGATATGTGTTAATTGCGGCGTCGAGAAGATATAAACCGTTTCGTTGTCCTTGCATAGGAGCGTGAAGTATGGTTGTTAACCTGAACATGTTGGGCCTTTTTGGCGGTTATGTGCATTGGACGGCGATCCCTGCGCTTATCGCCCTCGTAGCCGTGCTCATTTTCTGGAAGAAATATCGCGACAAACAGATGTAGGCCGTTTGCTTCCTGGTGCGCGTGAGCCCGCCAATATCCGCGGATGAACCCCGATTTCCCGACCGCCGGGAAGTCGCGGAATTCGGCGATGGCCTCCATGCATGCCAATCATAGTTACCGTTGTGGCGCGCCTGTTTTTTTTGCCTTCGTCAAATGTAGGATGATTACCTTACCAATGAAGGATTTTGAAGCCCTCGCCAGAGTATTCCACACACTGGGGGACAAGACCAGGCTCAGCATTATCGCGTTGTTGAACGCCGGCGAGATGAATGTGACAGCTATCCGCGGGAAGCTCAAGCTTCCGCAGTCCAGTGTTTCGCACCATCTGGGCCTGCTGCGCGCCGGTGGTCTTGTAGCCGCCAGACGCAACGGAAAGCAGGTCTTCTATTCTCTCGCTGATCTGCCCAAGCATCGCATGGGGCAAAAATCCAAATTGACGCCGCCCGGTACTAATGCCGCCAGGTTCGGACCGGCGGAACTGGTCTTTCCTGAAGTATAGGCCAACACCTCCCGATTCGGCGCGATACCATTGACGTATTCGGAGCAGTCGGCTTTTGCGTGAAGGCATCGGTTCTTACCGGTTGCTCATCGGGCAATTGTCCGGTATCCTAAGACCATGGCAACCGGTGGATTCAAACCGATCTACGTCCTTTGCGGCAGTGATGGATTCCTGCAGGACCACTACCGCGCGGAAATCATCTCGCGCGTCGTCGGACAGACCGATCCGCAAACCTGCATCGCCAACTTCGACGGATCCCTTGATCTCGAACTTGCCGAAGTCATGGACGAACTGCGAACCCTTCCGTTCCTGGCACCGGCAAGGGTAGTACTCATCCGAAACGCCGACGCCTTCATCAGCAAGTATCGCCAGAAGTTGGAAGAATACGTCGATAACCCCTGCAAAACTTCCGCACTGGTCCTCATGGTCGCTTCATTTCCGAAAACCACTCGCCTGGCCAGGATAATACCGAAAATCGGCGACGTACTAAACTGCAGATTGCCCGACGACACTTCTCTGCAGCGGTGGTTGACAAAAGCCGCCGGTAAACGCGGTAAGAAAATCGACGCCCAGAGCGCCGCACTGCTGGAACAGTGGATCGGCAGGGATCTCGCCGCTCAAAACGCGGAGATCGAAAAACTCTGCCTCTACGTCGGTCAGCGCGAGACGATCACCCCCGCGGACGTCGAAGCCGTAGTCACCGCAACCGCCGGGCCCGCGGCCTTCGCGCTGACCAACGCGATAACCGGCGCCGATGCTCCCGGCGCACTGAAAGCGCTCGACGGCCTGCTGAGAATACGGGGGGCGGAGTTCCAGGCCCTGGGGTCTATCGCCTGGCACCTTCGCCGCGCGCTGCAGGCGCAGCAGGAAATATCCGCCGGGGGCAAACCCAACCTCAAAATGCCGTATCGCCAGCAGAGCGCTTTCCTGGCTATGCTGAAGCGCCGTGGTCAGAGAAGGCTACAAGCGGATATGCGGTCGCTGATTTCGACAGATCTGGGCATGAAATCGGGCATGAAACCCAAAGCCGCACTCCAGGAACTGATAATGTCGCTCTGCTCGTGAAATGCCCGGATCAACCGTACGAATGCAACCCGGAGAACACGTAGTTCACCACGAACCAGTTGAACAGCATCGCCAGACCGCCCAGTATGCAGATGGCGGCGGTCAGCAGACCGCGGTACTTCGACGGCGTCACCAGACGCGCGTGGAGAACCGCCAGGAAGAACAGGCAGGTGATCAACGCCCAGGTCTCTTTGGGGTCCCACCCCCACCACCGCGACCAGGCGTAATCGGCCCACAAGGCGCCGAGCAGGGTTCCCGCGATCAGCGTCCAGCACGCGGCCTGGGCCAGTATGACATTGCAGCGATCGGCCGACGCGAGCGCAGAATCACCCACCGGACCGAACAGACCCGGCGGAGAACTAGGCCACTTGCCCTCAAGACCCCTGAAGTACGCGATGGCCACATACGCCACAGAAGTAACCACCGTCATCCCCGCCAGCGCGTGCCCCACCACAATCACCGAGACGTGGATTATCATCAAGGGGTCCTTGAGTATCCCTCGCACCGAGCTTACCGAACTGTCGACCGTACCGGGAAACAGGGTATTACCAAAGTACACCCAAACGAGAATCGCCGCCGCATAGAACGACGCGGCCAGGGCAATGTAATTGTACTTCCGGAACAGTTCGATAACTATCGCAAGAACAGCAGCGAGCACTGCCGAAGAAATCAGCGCGCCATACTGCGTCATCATCGGGGGCAGATACCACGCCTCTCCACCGACAATCCATCTCAAGACCCACGCCCCGCCAATAACTACTGTCGACAGTGTCATTATCGCCATCGCGGAATTGCGGACCCAGCGGCGTTCGGTAGCAATGGCCACTATGAACAGCAGGAACGCCACGACAAAGCCCGCAAAAGCCGGATGCCCCTTGTGCGCATCATTGTAAAACAACTCCCACCGCAATCGGGACGCCTTGGGATAGTCATCGCTCGCCGCGGCGCCGGTTTGGGAAATCCTGGCTGTAACCGCGTTAACGCCCGAGGCGTCACGTTTCTTCCAGGCGTCGCGGAGATTGACCATCAACTCGCATCCGGCAGAGTGCTTATGCTGGTCTGAAGGAACGAGAGACTCGCTCGCCGCGGGCCAATCGGGACCCTCGCCGGGCAGGAGACGCAGTTCGATACTCAGAAACGCCTCGTATCGCCCGCTCAAGCGCCCCAGAAGCACCCTGAAGTTCTTCCTGTCGAGCAACCGGGTCCAGCGGTCGCCCAGTGTGCCAATCGGTCTGGCCGATTGGGCGTCCTCGAGAGTGATGCGCCCAGCCATCACCATATCGCGAACAAAGTCGTTTTGCGACGCCAGCGCCATCACCGTATCACCCGAACCGAGCATGATAGTTACCGGCGGTATGCGATTGGTCCGCTGGAACACCTCGAGGTGCGTCCCTTTCAGGTTGCCGGCAACGATTGTGCGGAGTTGCCGCGATCGGACGAAGATAACGGGCTTGCTGAGGTACTGCCCCGTATTGAAGTAAAACTCCAGGTAAGCGACCGCCGATTCGACACCGTCGGGCTTCTCGCTGCCGGTTATGCGGGCGACTGCATCGTACGCCACGGAATCCAGGGCGCCGGACTTCCTGCCCCCGAACTGCGCGGCGAGCATCCGCAGCGCCTCAGTGTCCAATTTCGAGAAGAAATCGAGGGCCTGGTCGTCGAAGATGCGATCTTCCTTGGTCGCCCGCCCGTCACGACAGCCCACAACGCCCGCGGCAAGCAGGCATATCGTCAGAAGTATCAACCCGCGAGAGTTCACGATGCCCCCCCTGCTCTGCTCTTGAGAATCAGCGGCTTGACGTAGAACGCATAGGGGAAGCCCAGGCAGACCGCGATGCTGCCGACGAAGATCAACCATATTCCCGGGCGATCGGCCACTCCGAGAATAATCGAGGACGGATCATTATAGTCGGATGGAGTTTCTTCTTTCGGCTGCCACGTGGACTGGTGCAGGCGATAACGTCCGACACTCACCGGAAAGTTCAGTTTGAGCGTCTTTTTTCGTATCTGGACGCCGCGCCCGATTTCCATATCGCAGATATAATCTTCAGGCATCCGGGAGGCCGGGGCGGTCTTGAACTCGTGCCTGGTGATCCTTATCGGTTCGGGCAGTTCCATCCAACGATGCGAAAATGCGACGTAGATACCGCGGCCCGAAGGCAGGTGTATGGTCGTGGGGCGCCCCGAGAGATACGCGCCGTACGGGACTATCCGATTAACCTTCCAGGAACCTGACGTTATCGCAAGTTCGACCGCCGCCGACGCCCGGTCGCGCATGGTCCCGGAGGGCGCTTCGAGGCTTATACCTCTCCTGGCGTGGTCGAGCGTGCGAATCAATTTAATACTGGTCGCATGGTCGCCCTTGGCGGTTGAGACGCTCTGGCCTGGGGCAAACTCGCGGCGCTGCAACTTGCCGGATGCACTACCGGTAACCAGTACGGGGCAACCTCGCCCGGTGTAGTGAATCACGAAGAATTCCCGCGATGGGCGGGTCGTGGGCTCCCTGGATGCATTTTTCCGGTCGATCTCCTCCCGGCTCATCGCTTCGGAAGCCTGGAATACAACGATGCACTCGTGCAAATCCAGGCGGTAGGTGTCCTCGTAAGACTGGCACATGATTGTCCGGGCGGTTTCCCGCCCGTGAGAGAACTGCACTTCAACCGCCGGGGTGATTCCCGCCGCGTCGTTCAACCATTGTTGCCTGAGTTCAGTACGGGGATAGATTTTGGTGGCCTTTATCGAGACTCCTTCAGGCGCCGCCGAGGCGGGAACGTCTATATCAACGTCGATATCAACGGGCTCGACACCAGTGGGAGACTCGAAAACAGTCTGGACAGTAGGAGGCAGCGGCGAGGGGGACCGCATCAACGCCGTGTCGTAAACGTGACAAGCCACATTGTCGGTCGATTGGAAAAAATGCCTCACCACAGGCCAACCGCCGTCACGCTCCCGCGGAATAAAACACTGCCCTTCCGTGCGCGTCTGCCAGAAAACTATTGATCCAACGGCCAGAAACATCAGACCGAGATGGCTGCACCATGCCCCGGCGCGATCCCAGCGGACCGGTATTCGGACCGTCGCAAACAGTAGATTCGCGCACAGGGCGAATGTCAGCGTTATGACGGTCCAGTGGGCGTAAATACTTCCCACATCCGGAAGTATCGACTTGGGAGCGGACAGGTGCTCCACGACTGTCAGGATCCCATAAGCAACCGCCAAGGCCAGCAGAAGGCTAACTCCCATCCAGGCGCCCGAAACCACGCGCCATATGCACACGACAACGGACCGGCGAGCGGGCCGAGCCTCCTGCGCATCGGGAGTGTGTGGGGGGTTGGTGGGTGTCGTACTGGACATCGCTCTACTCTTGAAACAAGAGCCCCGCTGCATTAACGCAACGGGGCTCCGGGTTCACTTTACATCGATTGACTACTTCTCATCGACGGCGCCCGCGTCCGAAGACGTGGTGTTCGTCAGGAATCGCTTCGGTGGAACGATCCATATCTCCACGCGCCTGTTGAGCCTGTTGCCAAGCTTCTTGCCCGTGGTCGAACTTACCTTGTTGGGAGCTACCGGGTGGTACTCGCCGAATCCCATAACGCCTATTCTCGCGGACGCCAGACCGGCTGTCCGCATCACTTTCTTTATCGATACGGCCCGATGCACCGAAAGATACCAGTTGTCCGGATGGCGTTTCTTTGTGGCCGCCCGGGTGACCGGAACGTTATCGGTATGGCCCGCGATATAGACGTGATATTTCGCAATTACCGGATCGTTGATAATTGTCACCAGCTTGGTCAGGGCCTCGACGGCGCTGGCTTTGGCTGTGGTCGAACCCAGTTCAAACGTCAGATCCGACTTGATCTTCACCATCCCGAGCCTCGGGTCGTATTCCACCAGATCGGGATTGGCGTCCGCGAAGGCCTTCAGCGCCTTGTCGATCTGCACGGGAAGCATTAACAAGTTCCCCACCGGCGGCGCACCGGGGTCCTTGATCCCCTTGAACTTGGCGTACAGTTCATCGAATTTGGCCTGCAGATCATCGCGTGCGGACGTCATTGTCGCCAGGTCGCCCTCGGCTTTCCTGGCCTGGGCTTCGGCTACTGTAAGCTGATCCTGGATCGCCTGTTTATCGGCTTGCAGTTGCTGGGCCTTGGCCATCTCTTCCTGGAGCTTGTCGCGACACTTTCGATTCAGATCAAGTGCCTTGTCGAGATCGGCTTTTGGCACACACCCGCCGGCCGCAAGCATACCGACCAAAAGCAGCATACAAACGGAGATCACAAGGTTGTTCTTCATTGCAGTAGTCCTTTCCAAAAAGTCAGAGATCCTTTCTCGAATGGTCCAGGTGGGATACTGGTATTCGAGCTTTGTCGGTTACATGCGTCTTGACGCAGTAGCCTTTCCCAGCATCAAACCCAAGCCGCCGGCAACCAGAGCGAAAGCCACCGCGACACCCATAACCATCGTAAGTTTTCCACTTAGAGTCTCAATGTATTCCGGAACTATATCCGTTATCCCGGCGATAGCAACTGCCCCCACGAGCATTGCAACCGCCGCGCATCCGACGAGTACCCCGGCGAATAATCCTGAAGTCGCATCCGGGGCCTCGGTAACATTGCTGGAATCAATCACCAGTTCAGTCGCCACAGGCTGGATCACCACGGGCGGTTGATCGGAACCGTCAAACGACACCGGTTCGGCGGGTTCTTCGATATCGATGTGGTCCAGGAGTTCGGCGCCCAGCGAGGTATCGTCGCTTTCCTGGGTCAGGTCCAGCAAACCCGAACCGCTTCCAACACCGTCCAGTGCAATCTGGTCTTCGAGGCTGGGAGCCATCTGCGTTTTGGCCATTGGATCGGCAGTTTCGATCTCCAGATCCTCTTCGTCGAAGATGCTGATACCCTCGGCGGTAATTACCGTGTCTTCCTTACCGCCGGTACTACCGATGTCGTCGGCATCGGAAAGGGTAACCGCGTCTCCACCGGATTCGAAATCCATGGTAGTTCTGGCCATCGGGTCGGCGTCGCCCAACGAAAGATCCGCGGCGGTTTCATTGGTGTCCACGGTCGTTCTGGCCATCGGGTCGGCGTCACCCAATTCGGCGGGAAGAAGGTCAACCTCCCCACCGCCGCTCGATGCCGCCAGAGCCTCAACCTCATCTCCCTTGTACATGTTCTTGTCGCCATCCTTGAAGACCTGCAAACGCTGGTCTCGAACAAACTGGGCCAGTTCTTCGGCACTGATTCCCAGCAAGTCGGCGGCTTCCTGCTCGTTGTAATACATCTTGCTGGCCATTAGCATCCAACTCCTGTCGGCTTGGTCCTATGGGGTGGCAACCGGTTGTCCGGCGCCACCGGCCTTGCTTGTTTTTTCATCGCCCAGTCTCTTGTTCTGCTCGACCAGACGCTTCACATCACGTGGAGTAGGTTTATCGGCATTATACTCGTCTAGCTGCACGTCATATTTGAACGTACGAGCCGCCATCAGACGCAGTTTCCTCGTGCCGGGCAGCCATTGATACACGCACAGCGACTGCCTCTTCATGTCCACCAGATACAGACCGTAGGAATCCTTTGTGATCTGCCCGCCCACGACCAGCATGTCGTCACCGCCAACGGAAGTCACCTGAGCGGTGGCCGATGACGCGCCAAAACCCAACTCCAGTACGAGGCACGTGGCGATTACAGAAAGGACAACTACAATCACCCACTGCACCATCGCCGTGTGTGATGCAACTCGCGTTTTATGGCATAATTCGGACATACAAATCCCGTGGCGGCTCGAACAATCCATCCGCCTCTGTAATTATAGACCTGCGCCAAACCCATGCAAGGCAATTCTCGCCGGTAGCAGTCAGTTGCCGACGTTTCGGTATTTATCGACCGCAACCGCCCGTTTTAAATAGCCTTAGCCCAAAGTCGCTATTCGAGATTCGCGTGGCGCTGCCTCAGTGAATCCGGGTCGAGTTTCAACCGGTCGACAAGTATATTGAAAACCGCGTCGAGACAGAGGCTTGCGGCGTGCTCGAAAACCGCCGCCCGCACAACGATATTGCCATCTCTGGCCGGTACGAGAATGACCTTGTGTGCGTCCCGGGCCAGAGGCGAGAGGGCCTCGGCGGTAATGACAATGACTTTAGCGCCCAGTTCGCGGGCGCGGCGTGCAATGTACTCTGTATATCCGGTGGTTCCGGTGCAACTGACGGCGACGAGCAGGTCGCCGGCCCCGGCGGCGGGAGTGGCGGTTTCTCCGGGAATAAACGCCGGAAGGCCCGCATGCATCAGGCGCATACCGAAACTCCTTGCCACCAGTCCGCTCCTCCCGGCGCCGATGAGGAATGTCCGGCCCGCCTGGGGCAGCATGTCGGCGAGTTCGACGAATCCGGACCAGTCGGCCTCCGCCATAACCGCGTCTATACGTTCCAGGAGCCCTTTTCCAGCCGCCTGAACGGCATTTTTATCCCGTAATGGCGCCACGGCCGCCTCCTTGTTTTTCCCATCTCAGCAGGTTTACAACCTGCCCTAGCGTACCTTTACCGTCCCGGATTTCCTGGCGAATGCGGTTTTCGGCCTCCAGCACGTCGGCTGCCCGGTTGGCCATTTCGACCGCTCGGGCCTTGGGCAGCACCATCACGCCGTCATCGTCAGCGACGATCCAGTCGCCCGGGGCGACCGCCTGCCCGCCGACCCGGATCGGCTGGTTGATCTCGCCATGCCCGTGGGGGTCTCCGGCGTGGCTGGTGACGTGGCGCGTCCAGACGTCGAATTCGAGTTTGCGGATATCGGCGGTGTCTCGCACCGCTCCGTCAACGACGAGCCCCGCGAGGCCCTTTGCCTTTGCGCTTTCAGTGGCCAGCTCGCCCCAGACCGCCGGGGGCTTTCCGCAGGCGTCGACCACAATCACGTCGCCGGCGCGGGCGATGTCAATGGCTTCGACGGGCTTGGCCCAGTCGCCCGGGAGTGTCCGCACGGTGACGGCCGGTCCGCAGGCGAACTGACCGGGCCTCAAAGGCCCTATCCCCTCGAGACACTCCAGGCGATGACTGCCGTCGGAAACATTGGAAGTACGAACCGTCTGGAGCACCTGGCGGATCGTGTCGGCCGATACCCGCTTGAACAGGTCGCTGGCGACAGCCCGGCCCGAATCGATGGCGCCGCGAATGTCGGCGGTCGCCTGTTGGGGATCGACGGCCTTGGTGATCGCCCCGCCGACAATCACGACGTCGGCGCCGGCGGCGACCGCGGCGGGCGCGGTCTCGCTGTTGATCCCGCCGGCGACGGCGAGTATCAGATCGGTCGCGCCGCGGACCTGTTTGAGAACCTCCAGCGGATCCTGACCGGACATCTGCCGATCGATCGGACAATGCACGTCAAGCCACGCGACGCCCAACTCGCCCGCCCGGGAGGCGAAATCGACCGGGTCGTCCACGCCCAGCAGGTCGACGGCCACTTGTATGCCATAGTGCGCGCCCACCTCGACGCATTCCCTGATAGTCGCCAGCGAAGCCGTTCCGGAAACCGTCATGATATTGGCGCCGGCGTTGGCGGCGGCCTGGGCCTCTATCTTCCCGGCGTCCATCGTCTTCATGTCCGCGATGATCGTCTTGTCCGGGAACATCTCGCGGAGGCGCCTGACCGCGTCGAGCCCTTCGGACTTGATCAGCGGGGTACCGGCCTCGATGTAATCGGCGCCGCCGGCGACAGCCAGCTTCGCGGCGTCCATCGCCCGCGGGAGTTCGAGGAAATCCAGCGCAACCTGTAATCTGACATCGCTCATTCCTGTAAGATATTATGCTCCCGCGAGTATCTTTCAAGCATATATCCGCACTTTAGGGACGTGCGGGTTAAAATATACCACCAGTACGGTATAATAAATAAAATGTTATCGCCGGTGACACGAGGGCTGACGCCATGTATCGAATGATTGCGTTTCTGATTGTTGCAGCGGGGATACTGATCGGTTGCGGTCGCGAAGTGGACAACGAAACCGGTCGGGACGGACAGGCGGCCGATCGCAAGTTCACCAAAGTTCGCGGCGCGGCGGTGGCGGGCATGTTCTATCCTGCCGACGAGAAGCATCTGTCGAACACGGTCGAGGATCTTCTTGCCGCTGCAAGGCCCGCGGGTATCAAGGGCCTGCGAGGTCTGGTATGCCCGCATGCGGGTTATCGTTTCTCAGGGCGGACGGCCGCGGCGGCATACAAGCAGCTCGAAGGCAGAGGTATCCGCACGGCGATCGTCCTGGCGCCAAGCCATTACGCCGGCGGATATCGGGGCGCGTCGATTCCCGATGTCGAGGCGTATCGCACGCCGCTGGGGACGATTCGGCTCTCGCCGATCGCGAGTACACTGATCGGTAAAGGCTCGTTCGTATCCAAGCCCTCCTGCCAGGTCCGCCGCCCAAGCTGGTGGCGCCAGACCCGCAAGGAAATACCCCCCTTCGGTCAGGACACGCCGCACACGTGGGAACATTCGCTCGAGGTCCAACTGCCCTTCCTCCAGAAAACGCTGAAAGACTTCCTGCTGGTCCCGACCGTACTGCGCGACGCCGACACCGAGGGAGTGGCGCGGGTGCTGGCGAAGTATGTCGACGACAAGACCATCGTGATCGCCAGCAGCGATCTGAGCCATTACCACCCCTACGACGTCGCCCAAAAACTGGACGCCAGGTGTGTCGAGGCCATCTGCAAACTCGACACCGATGCAATGGCCTCGCGGGAAGCGTGCGGAAAAGGCCCGATCCTCTCTCTGATGCACCTGGCCCGGATCAAGGGATGGAAGACCCGCCTGCTGGAGACATGCAACAGCGGTGACGTAACGGGAGACAGGTCCAGGGTTGTCGGATACGCCGCAATTGCATTCTACGACCCCAACGCGTCGGACTCAGGCCCCGCGGCATGGGTCGACACGTACGGACCGGCCGAGCGGAAGTTCCTGATGACCCTTGCCCGCAAGACACTCCTGCAAACCGCGAAAGGCCAAGCCCCCCCGAAAATCAATACTACCGAAATCCCCGCACAACTTCTCGAACCGAAGGCCTGCTTCCTGACCTTGAAGAAATCCGGACAACTGCGGGGCTGCATCGGAGGATTCTTCCCAAAACAACCCCTCTACCAGGAAGTAGTCGAGATGACCGTCAGCGCCGCGGCGAAGGACCCGCGATTCAAACCGGTCAAGCTGGACGAACTGGACACAATCGAGATCGAAATCAGCGTTCTCACGGTCCCCAAACCGCTGGCGTTCGAGTCGCCCGAAGACCTGCTCGCCAAACTTCGCCCGCATATCGACGGAGTGATCCTGAGAAAAGGCCGCATGCAATCGACATATCTGCCCCAGGTCTGGTCGCAGACGCCCGACAAGGAAACATTCCTCGCCCAGTTGTCGCGCAAGGCGGGCATGGGCCTGACAGACTGGCGAAAGCCCGGCCTGACCGTGCTGACCTACCAGGTCGAAGCCTTCCATGAACACGAAACCCTCGGCGACAACAATGAATGACGCCGCCGCCCAAGGCGCCGGACGGCGCCGCCTTGTGCTTTTCCTGTCCGTCTGCGCGCTGGGCGTCTCGTCGATAATCACGCAGCTCACGCTGATGCGCGAATTCCTGGAGATATTCTCGGGCAACGAGATGATCTTCGGGATAATCCTGGGCAACTGGCTGCTGCTGGCGGGGCTGGGCGCGTATCTGGGGCGAACGGCATCGAGGCTCAAGAATCCGTTGTGGGCGCTCCTGGGGGCGCAGATCGCCATCGCCGTCTTACCTGTCGCCTCGGTATTTGCGCTTAGAACGCTGAGAAACATCGTATTCATTCGCGGCGCCGCGGTCGGCGTGACCGATACGGTGATCGGCTGCTTCGTGATCCTCGCGCCGTACTGCCTGATTACCGGATACCTGCTGATCCTGTCGTGCAGGATTCTCACGTCCGATGAGACTTCCGCGGGCATCGGAAGGGTGTACTTCCTCGACAGCATCGGCGAAATCGCCGGCGGCGTGCTGTTCAGCTTCGTGCTGATTCATCTGCTGGAGACTCACTTCGGGATCCTGTACGTGCCGGCGGTGTTGAATCTGCTGCTGGCCGGATGCGTCGCGGCGATGCTCCGGGCGAGAGTGCTCGCCTGGGGACTGGTTGCCCTCGGAGCGGTCGCGATCGCGGGAGCGTGCGCCGGAAATCTGGACGCGATATCCACACAAATGCAATACGCCCCGCAGCAAGTGGTTTACAGGGGCAATTCACCGTACGGCAGGCTGGTCGTCACCGAATCGTCCGGGCAGTATAACTTCATCCAGAACGGCGTGGCGATCCTGTCGACGCACAATATCATAAACGCCGAGGAGTCGGTACACTACGCGATGGCCCAGCGCCCCGGGGCGCGGCGAGTGCTGTTGATATCCGGCGGCGTGGCGGGATCGGCAAGGGAGATACTCAAGTACGCCGGAGCCCGCGTGGACTACGTTGAACTTGATCCGTTGATCCTGAAAATCTCAAAGCGATACCTGCCCGCGGGCCTGAGAGACCGGCGGATACGCACGTTCAATACCGACGGCCGCGTGTTTGTCCGCCGGTCCGTCGAAGCGTACGACGTGGTGATCGTCAACGTTCCCGACCCTTCGACCTCGCAGTTGAACCGCTTTTACACGGCCGAATTCTTCGGAGAGGTCAAGCGCGCCCTTTCGCCCCGCGGCGTGCTGTGCATATCCACGGGCCAATACCGCAACTACCTCAGCAAAGAGCTGGAGCAGCTTTTGGGAACGGCGCATCGCACGCTCGGGGAGGTCTTCAGCAATTCCCTGATCGTCCCGGCGGGGCGAACGTTCCTCCTGGCGTCGGACGGCGAGTTGACCATGGACATCGCCGAACGGATCGAAGCGGCCGGGGTGAAAAACCAGTACGTCAACGCCCACTATCTCAGCGGCGTTCTGACCGCCGACCGGATCGCGGACGTGCGCCGTGCGATTTCACCGGAGGCGCCCGTCAACAGGGACCTGCACCCTATCGGGTATTACTATCACCTTCAGTACTGGCTGAGCCGATTCAAATACCAGACCGGCGCGATGGAAGCGGTGTTGCTGATACTGCTGGTGGTTTACGTGATTCGCCTTCGCGCCGTACCGCTGGCGATTTTCACCACGGGCTTTTCTGTAGCATCGCTGGAGATGGTGCTGCTGCTGGGCTTTCAGATTCTCCAGGGCAGCTTGTATCATAATATCGGCCTGATTGTGACGATGTTCATGTTGGGCCTGTCGCTTGGCTCGCTGGCGATGAACCGGATGCTGGGGCGCTGGGGCGGGCGCGGACTGGCGGGGCTGGAGTTCGCCCTTGCCGCCTGCGCGGGATTCCTGCCTGTGATGCTGACCGCGTTGGTTGGGATCTCCGATCCGGATCTGATGAAAATATGTTCGCAAATAGCGGTCCCGTGTGCGACGCTGATACTCGGGTTCCTGGCGGGCATGGAGTTTCCGCTGGCCGGTAAGGCGTGCTTCGATGGGCTCGCGCCTACGGCTTCGCGACTTTACACCGCCGATCTTCTCGGAGCGGCGACCGGGGCGCTGCTGGTAAGTACGCTGCTGATCCCGCTGATCGGCGTGATCGGCGTGTGCGTGATGGCGGTGGCGCTGAAGGTCGCCGGCGGTACGTTAATCCTGCTTCGCCCGGTGAAATAACCGCGAAAGAGCTTGAAATGGCCCGAAAAACGCTGAGCTTCTACATGATTAAAACTATCCGGATATCCGGGTGGTTCCTGCTGTTGATAGCGCTATTATGTATTGTGAGCGGTTTGGCGATGAGCGGGACGTGGGGCCTGCAGAAACTGCTGGACAGCGACACGGCCCTTGCGATACACCAGACTTTCGTCTGGCCGCTGGCGGGCCTGGTTCTTGTGCATGCGGCGGCGAGCACTTACATGGCCATGAGGAGGTGGGGATGGATCGGCAGACGAACGAAAAACTGATCGCACCGGCGGCGAAGCCAGCGGGAATATCGCGCAGGAGCATCGTCAAGTACGGAGCGATCGCCCTGGCGTCGGTATCGGGCGTTTGTGCGGCGACGTGGTACGTGATGCGGCGCGCGGCGGCGACGGCGGCCGGCATATTCAAGAAGGATGCGCCCTCGGGTGAGCTATGGGCGCAGTGGAAGCGGCGCGGATGGGCGAAAGAAGCGCGCCACTACCGCAAGCTCGGACCGAACGTCCAGTGCCTCCTCTGCCCCAACGACTGCCTCCTGGCGCCCGAAGATCGCGGGCGATGCAGAAACCGCATCAACAAGGACGGTACGATGTATACGCTGGTCTACGCGAACCCCTGCTCGTTCGGCCTGGACCCGGTCGAGAAGAAACCTCTGTTCCACTTCCTGCCCGCCAGCAAAACATTCTCGCTGGCGACTTCCGGGTGCGGTTTCAGGTGCCTGAACTGCCAGAACTGGGACATATCGCAGCGAAAGCCCGAAGAACTCAAAGACCCGCGGGGCAGTGAATTCCGCCTGAGACCGGTAACGCTCGGCATGGTGAATCAACCGGGAGCCAGGGACCGCCTGAGCCTGCTGCCCGCTGACGCGGTGGTATTGGCGAAACATACGAGCTGCGCGTCGATAGCGTATACCTACTCCGAACCGACGGTCTACTACGAATACATGTACGATACCGCCAAACTCGCCAGGGAACGCGGTATCAAAAACATATGGGTCACGTGCGGGTACATTCAGGCCGACCCGCTGAGAGAACTCTGCGAGGTCATCGACGCGGCCAACGTGGACCTCAAGGGTTTCGATCAGTCGATCTACAATAAACTCAACTCGGGCAAGCTCCAACCGATCCTGGATACACTCAAGACGCTCAAGTCCCGCGGCGTGTGGTTCGAGGTCACCAACCTGGTCGTGCCCACCTACACCGACGATTTCCGCGTGATGGCTGACATGTGCAAATGGCTCGCCGACAATATCGGGCCCGATTATCCGATCCACTTCAGCCGCTTCCACCCCGACCACAAGTTGACTCACCTGCCCCCGACGCCGGTCGAGACGCTGATCGAAGCCCGCGAGATAGCAAAACGCGCCGGGCTGCGCTATCCGTATATAGGCAATGTGCGCGGGATAAAGAACGCCGAGACAACCTTGTGCCCCAATCCAAAATGCGGAAAGACCGTCGTCCAGCGCGACGGGTATGCTGTCGAACAGGTCAATATCGACAAGGGCGCCTGCAAGTTCTGCGACACGCCAATCGCCGGCGTATGGAGCTAGCACGGTAAAAGACAGAAGCTTTTTGTTGCCGGTTAATGTCGTCAGGCCTGAGAGAATGAATCGCCCTCTTCGAGGGCTCTTCGTTATGAGGCACACGATACCACGGGCTTGCGCCCGTGGCTAACATGAATACGGCCCAAAACCTGAGCTTCTTGCATAATCTTCTACCGGACGGGGCTACCATCGAACGGGCCTTCGGCCCTCTACGGGCAAAACCACGACGTCGATACCAAACGCCGAGATACCGTTCTCCGCGTCTCCCTTCGACAGGCTCAGGGCAAGCTGTGTCGAAATCCAAACCGCCCGCTACTTGCTCTTCCTGCCCCCGTCCACCGCGTAGAGAGTTTCGCCTGTGGCGACGTAGAGCGTTCCGTTGGCGACTGTCGGCGTCGAGTGAATCACCGCGTCGAGGCGAATCTGCCTGATTACCTTCTTCTTTTTCCCGGCCGCAAATATCCACAGATCGCCTTTGCGCCTGACACCGGTCCCGACATAGACCTTGCCGTCAACCACCATCGTGGACCCGTATATCTGACCCTCGGTATCGTGGGACCACTGCAGCTTGCCCGTTTCGGCGTCGAGACAGTGTATCTGCCCCGCATAGCTGGCGATGTACACCAGTCCGTCTTTTATGGAGACGGTGGAAATCGACTGTCCCAGGCCCATGTAAGACCATATGCGGCCTGATTTTGTGATGTCGCCGCGCTTCGTAGCGTCGATACAGTACAGCCCGCCGAGGCGCTTGCCGTGCCACGGGTCGCCCCCGGCGGCTACGTACACGCGATTCTTGTAGAACACGGGCATGGAGACGATGACCGTGGGGCTGTCGGGCGCTTTGGGATAGCTGCTGGCGCCTCCGGGCACCTTGTGTGCGGTGGTGTCGCACGTGAACTTCCAAATGGTCTTGAGCGTATTCCCGCCAGTAGCCAGCGAGGGGGCGAGGGCCTCGAACCCGTAGCACAAACCGTCGCCGCCACCGAAGAATATCTGCTTCTTGTCGCCAACCTTGCCCAGCGTCGCCGACGACCACTGGCAGTGAAAAATATCCGGTCCGATATTTGCGTCGTCGACAGCGACCAGCTTGCCCGATTTTTTGTTGAGCACGACGATGCTGGGCGCCTTGGGGTTTGCCACTTTCCTGTGCGTCCATTCCACGCCGTTGGCGGTCGACACGTACAGCAGATCGCCGTCGACCAGAATCGAGCAGTTTGTCGCGTTGTGAGGAACAGCGCCGACCGGTGCGGCCTTCATATCGAACCGCCAGATGATGTCGGCGTCGGTATTCAGCGGTTTGAAGGCTGCTTTCCCGGGCGCCGCCATGTGCTGTCCTTCGTCGCGGTAGGGTCCGGCGTTACCGTCAGCGAGGCCATTGATATCGAGGCAGAGCACCTCGCACCGATTCGACGCGACGTACACCCTCGAGCCCTCCGCGACCGGCGACGACGATATCCCGCAGTAATGCCAATCACCGTATTTGACGGATTTGAGCTTGGGCACCATCAGTTGCCAGAGGAACTTTCCGTCGGCCTCGTTGAAGCACATCAGCACGCCGCGATCGCCCTGGTGGCGATCGTCGCGCGGATGGCGATTGTTAGTCCCGACCAGCACTTTGCCTTCAGCCACTATCGGGGTGGCGTAGGTTATCGATCCGAGTCGGGCGGTCCACTTGACGCCTTTGGCTTCCGCGCCGCTGGTGAAATCGTCGGCGACGCCCTTCTCGTCGGAGATCATATTCCTCGTGTGCTTTTGACCCCATTGGGGCTGGTCGCCGGCCCGGAGGGGCGATGTAATCCACGCCGCGGCACACAGGCACGCCATCAGTAACGGTGCAATTCTGCAAATCATGTTATTATTCCTTCGCGGATGCCCGCGCATCGGGACTACTTTTTCTCGACCAGCAGTTCAACACCGCACAGCAGCGTTCTGCCTGATGCGGCCTTGAGTGTTATTTCGATCGGCCCGTCGGTCTTTGAATACTTAAACTCTCTCGCGATCACTTTTCTCGGCACGCCGGCGGCGGCTAGGATGTCGAAATCCTTCAGCACTTCCTTACCGTCCAGCGATACGGTGAAAACTCTCCGGCCGGTTTTGGCTGAGATATCGGGCTCCGCAAAATACAAACGCAGCGCAGCGGGCGCTATGTCGGTGTCTATGGTAATACTCGACGCGGCAAGGATCCCCGAGGCCCCCACCCAGACGTGGCTCGTTCCGGTAAAGGCCGAAGAATGGTAGTTGAAGCATTCTTCCTTCTCTTCCTCTTCACCCTTTTCACGCTTTTTGCCCTTGATCCTGACGCCGACGGGAGGCTCTGGGGGGACCTTGATTTCGACCGGTTTCTCCGACGGTTTGGGTTTCTTGGGCGGCTTGGGTTTCCTGAAACCCTTCACCGACACGTCCTTCCAGAATGTTCCGTCGCCGTCCAGACGGTCTCCGGGCGCCCCGAAGTTCAGACCAATGTTGCTGCCAGGCTTGAAAACACCCGCGTAGGTCCACGTTTCGACTTCCGGCATATGCACCAGCGCCAGGGAACTCTGGTTCTGATAGCTGCACGTGCATGTGCGAGTGTAGTCAGGTGCGTTGAGCACGCCGTCGGCCACTATCAAATTGGAGGTGCAACTCGACTTGAATCCGCCGAAATTGCCCGTACCGCTTTCCTTCGTCAGGTCGTAGTACCCCGCCGCGCCGCTGCGGAAAGTAAGCAGGTTCTCGGAGGCGATGGCGGTATTGCATCCGTACGTTCGCGTCCATTTCCAGCCCGTCTCCTTGCCTGTCATCAGTTTCAGACCGTATCCGCGGGAACCGTTTGTAATAAGCCGGTCGTGGTGGATAATCAGCGGTCCGCCGTAGGATATCTTCAAGTCCGTCCAGACCACCTCGCCGGTTTTGGCCCGGTAGACCGTTATCCCCCTTCCGACATCGTCAAACGCGCGGTCGCGGTAGGCGCTGCCGCAGTGAACCAGCACGTCATGCTCCGCCGAATACGCCAGCCACGTTCCGAATACATCTTCATCGGTCTTCCAGATGACCTTGCCCGTTCGAGCGTCAAGGGCGTACAGTGTAGCCGGTCGCTCGAGTTTGAGCCCGCGGCGCTTGAGCCATCCGAGTTTCCCGCGGCTCATTGCATCTATACAGAATACTTTATCGCCGGCGGGCACGATCGCGTTGTGGCGGAAGTTGCTCACCGCGTCGCGCGACCAGAGCACCTTTCCGCTCTTGCGGTCCATCACGACAAGTTTCTTGGAAGACGACGCGTAATCAGCGTTGATTTTCACGCCGGCGATATCCTTAAAGGCCTTCCCGAGCTCGACCTTCGGGAGCTTCTCGCCTCTTTTCAGCTTGGGGGGCTCGACGTGAAGCGGTTTGCCCGCGGCTATCAGCAAATCGTCCCAGACCGTCATCCATCCCCACTTGGTCTTCAAACCGTCCTGGTCGCTCAGTGTGAGTGTGCGCAGGGTTTTTCCGTCGGCCGGATCAAGGACCCGGCACGATTCGGGCGTCATAACGTATACCTCGTCCATCATCGAAACATAGTTGCTTCCGATCTGTCCGGCGCCGGGATGATGCAGGATATTATCGTAGAACCGCCCGAGCCCCTTGATCCTGCGCTGCCAGAGAACCCGCCCGGTATACACGTCCACCGCCCGCATCATGTCGCGTCCCTCGATGAACAGCCTTCCGCCGATCACCTGCGGCGAGGGTCCGTGCCCGTGGCGCGGAAGGATCTCGTCGTTTGGCGGACCGCCGAACCACAGAAGACCCAGCGGCAGCTTGACTACGCGGTCTTTGGACACCAGCGTCCTGGCCGCGTCGCCATACTGGTGGGTCCAGGTCCCGCTTCCGGGCAATGCGCCATGGCGCCGCAGCACGACTTTCATATCTCCGCTTCCATCGGCGATGCAGATCACCCCTCCGTACGGGCGAAGCGTCCCAGCCGGTCGGCTTCCTTCTTTGCAGGCGGCCGCCAGATCCGCCGACGGCGAGATAATCAGGTTCGCAAGATACTGCGGAAACTCGAACGTCGCCGGATCGCCGACAAATGCCGCAACCCGCCGGCCGTACAAACCCGCGGCGTCCATTCGGCGACGCAGCGCATCGACCTTGCCCGCGTCACTGTCGACGACCGCGATGTGAAACTTCGACTGCCTGACAAGTTCGTCCACCATACCGCCGCCGGCGAGCCCCAACTGCACGCAATATCCCTCATCCGTACCGGCTGCCTGAATCGCCTTCCCGACGACAGAGGCCCATTTCGCGTTTTCTTTCATCTCGACGGCAGCTTCCAGGTCATGTCGCGGGGGCTTTTCGCCCCCGGCGCCGAAACAGTAAATACCGCCCTCCAGTGTGACCGCAAAAACCTTGTCGTCGCCGGTGATCATGGTCCAGACTTCCCCGTCGACCTTGCCCTGCCAGGTGATCTTCGGCTTGTCGTTCCGCGAGACGTCGATGGCGACCACCGTCTGACCGCTCGCCGAAGCGTAAAGGAAATCGCCCGCTTTGAAAAACACCTTCGCCAGCGCGGGGGTGAGGTCATTGACGTGCTGCGGTTCCAGGATAAACTCGGTGATCTTCTTCTTTTTATCATTCACCATGATATAGCGGCTGATCTTTTTCGGCTCGGTCTTGAGGACTTCGAGCCCGTCTACCGAGGCACGATACACAGCTTCTTCAGCGAACACACCGTCGAACGGGGCGCCCAGAAGACCTTTTCCGTCCACCTTGCCTTTCTTGTCTTTCCTGGTGGCGATGAAGCCCGGAACCCAGAAGTAGTTTCCGAAGATCGTCACATGGCATCCGCCCCCTTTCTTACCCGAAGACTGGTGGAAGAAGACCAGCTTACCGGTCTCTTTGTCCAGGACGGCGGGTACCGCCCGACCGCACGGGACATAAAGCCAATCTTCCGAAATCGCCAGATACCCCTGCGGCGCCAGCGACGAAAACGAGGTCGCACCGCTGTGGGGAAGGCTCCTCCACTCCGTACCGCTCTTTGTCCATACGACCTTGCCCGTTTCGGCATCGAGGCAGTGTACGAACGTGCCCATGAACGGCCAGATCCCCGCGCCGAAATAAACCTTGCCCTCGCAGGCTATCGCGCTGCCCCGAGCCGGCCACATACCCGTCAAACGGTTATTACCGATCACCCTGCGATCACCCGGACCGCCGCGGAACTTCCAGTTCAACTTTCCGTCGGCGGCATCGAGGCAGTAAAGGTATCCGTCGTCTGAGGTGAAGTATAACTTGCCCTTGAATGCCATCGGTGCAAACCGCACCGGACCGGAGGCGTAGAACCGCCACTTGAGCGCACCGGTGCGCGTGTCGTATGCGGTGACGCTGTCGGCGACCATCGAGGCGACAAACAGCAGTTTGCCCGCGACGATCGGGTGGTAGGACGTGTCGAACTGCAGTCGATCCTGGCTTGCCGGCCAGGCGGATTTCGGCTTTGCGAGTTGGCGAACCCACATCAGCTTCAAATCGCCCGGAGGCGCCTTGGGAACCACGGCGGTCTTGGCGTTGTTGAACCTCTGCTGAGGCCAGTCGCCACCGTTCGCCGGCGAGGCCGCCGCGGAAAGGACCGTCAGGCAGATGATATACGAGACGTACGTTTGAGACTTTATTCGCATGCGTTTAGCTCCGGATCAGTTTCTAGTCTATCGTTTTATCGGCAGGCGGGCAAAGCAACCTCCGTACGGCATCGTCGGCGGGACCGTCAGTCAGTTCGTCCAGCGTACCTGTCTGGATGAGCTTCCCTTCCGACATTATCCCCACACGGTCGTGGACTGCCGCCGCTTCCTGGCGGCTGTGACATACGTGGATCGTCGCGACGCTGAATTCTCTCTGCACCCTGCCCAGCACGATGCATATTTCGCGTCGTGTGGGTTCGTCCAGCGCGCTTACGGGCTCATCGAGCAGCAGCAGTTTCGGTTTGTGCGCCAAGGCTCTGGCCAGCGCAACCTTCTGCCTCTCACCCCCGCTGAGGTTCACCGTCGAACGGGCAAGCAAGCCGCCGATACCAAGAGACTCCACGATCGGTCCAATTTCCCCGGCCGCCTGTTTCTTCGACTCACCCGCCACTTCCAGCGCGAAAGTGACGTTTCTCAGAACACTCAGGTGGGGCATGAGGCATGAATCCTGGGGCACGTAACCCACGCCCCGCAGGCGAGGCGGCAGGCCGGTTACGTCGCGCCCGCCGATCGTTATTCGCCCGGATCGCGCACGGGTGAGCCCACAGATCGACTTGACCAGCAAGCTCTTGCCCGAACCGGTGGCGCCCATGAGTACAAAATACTCCTCGGGCTTCACGTGCAGACAGATATCGTGCAGTTCAAAACTGCCAACGCAAAACCCGAGATTCTGCACCTTAAGCATTCTTAGTGCCACTTCCTTCCCGGCGCCAACCAGTGAACTATCGCCAGGGCTACCGAGGCCATGGCGACCATTACCAGAGCCACCGCCAGCGAAACCTCCTCCTTACCGATACTAAGTTCGAGATAGATGAGGGTTGGCAGCGTGCGAACCCTCACGGAGGTGCCCACGAAGACTACCAGTGGACCGAACACGCCGATGGCCCGAGCCCACGCCATTATCGATCCGGCGATCAGACCATTCTTCGCCAGCGGCAAGGTGACCCGGCAGAACGCCTGCAGATCCGTGCAGCCCAACGACATCGCCACCTGCTCCAGGCGACGATCAACCGAATCGTAAGCGGCTTTGGCGGACCTGATGGCGTACGAAGCTGAGATGATGAACTGACACAAAACAATTCCGACCATCGAATGCATCGTCAGGCCGGTTCGCTCGTGCGTCGCGGTTCGCTTGTACATCTCCACCTCCATAGTTTTCCCAGGTTCGTAGGCGAAGAATATCAAGAGCAAGACACCGACCACCACCGGAGGCAGAAGGATCGGGATATCGGCGATAGTGTCGAGGATCGCATGCCCTGGAAAGCGGTACCGGCTGAGAGCATATCCGGCGGTAACCGCGAATATCACCACCAGCACAAGCGTAATCAGCGAACCTACGACGCTAATCTGCGCCGCGTGCAGGAAGTCCGGTGAAGAAATGATCTCCTTAAATGTCTCGAACGAAAGATACTCGTATCGAAAACCGGTTACGATCAGCGTCACGACAATCACCACAAACAGCGACAGATAAGACAGACAGATAAGGCTCAGCGCACTGGTGCGCCGCCCGGCTAGGGGGGGGAACTCGGAGGCTGTCTTTCGGCCTGCCTTCAATCTCTGCTCCTTGCCTCAGGCACAACGGCTAGGGCTCGCTCGTGCGGTATCCGTACCGTTTCAGGATCTCCTGACCGACCGGACCGGTAACGAAATCCACGAATTTGCGGGCATCGTCTTTGTGACGACCGGTGCTCAGCATTCCGACAACGACGCGGGAGATCAGGTTCCGTTCCAGCGGAATCTCGATCATATCCAACGCGTCTGAGTTGTTGATCGCGATTGCGTCCCAGACAATCGCCGCATCGGCTCGCCTGGTCTTCACGAACAGACCCAGTTCATTTACCGTCTTGGACCGCATCAGACGTTGGGGATCGATCGCCTTCATGTCCAATCCGTTCTTCTTGAATATCTTCCCGCTGGCCTTTCCGACCTGGCAGAACTCGTTGCCCAGCGCTATCGTAAGACCTTCGCGCAGCAGATCCTCAAGACGCAGAATCTTCTCCGGATTGCCCTTGCGTACGATAATGACCGGCACGAAATACGCCACTTGCCTGCGGTCTTCGACGATGCCCGAATCGGCGTGAAGTTGATCGACCCAGCCAACATCGCCAGGCATGAACAGATCGCCGTCTTTGGCGATTTTGGCGCGGGCCATCATAGGCCCGCTACCGCCGTACTCCACGTCGATACGCACGTCGGACTGCTGACCGAAGGCTTTGATCAGTTCGTCAACGCCCTTTCGCATACCGGCTCCGGCGTAGAGCTTCACCACCTTATCGCCCGATTCGTCGCGCCCGCAGCCCGGGGCGAAAGACAGCGCCGCGACAAACCCCGCGGCCAACAATACCGTAATTGCTCGTTTCACCAGTTCGTTCTCTTATTTCGCCGCGGCTTCAGTAGTCGGTGATTTCTTGGCGGGGATCTTCTCCCCGTTCTCGTACATTTTCACGGCGCCGCCAATATCCGTAAAGCCGAATTTCTTAAACTTCTTCTGTGCTTCGTCGGAGGCTATGAATTCGGCGAACTTGCGTGCGGCCTCGGGCTTCTTGGAGCAATTCAGCGTGATCATCGTCACGCCAATGCGGCCGATGTCCCTGACTACTTCGGTGGCGCTGGTTATGGTGTCCACGCCGGGCGTGGGCAAGTCCTTGCCGATCGAGACCACTTCCACCGCATCGCCCCGCAGATGCGCCACAGCGTTCCATACGATCGCCGCGTCGAACTTGCGGTTCTTGACGGTGTCGCACGTCCTGGAACCGGACCGATAGGTCACGATTTCCTTCTCGACGCCGTCTTTTCGCAGGAACACGCGCTTGTCTTCCTGTACTATCTCGACGCCGGCCTTGCCGAACATCGTCGCGAGCATGTGCCCGCACGTGGAATACTCCAGGTCGGTCACCGCGACCTTAATGTCCTTGCCCGCCAGATCGGCCAGGCCCTTGATCTTGCTCGGGTTGCCCGGTTGGACAACGATAACCGGCGTGATCTGCGAGACCAGCCAGGCGTCGACGCCGAATTTGCCCTTCTTGCCCTCCATGAGTTCGTCCATGAAGGGATCGTGGCAGATGAAGACGTCGGCGGATTTCTCCAAACGAATGCGATTCAGCAGCACGCCCGAGCCGCCCTTGTCGATCTCGACCTTCTGCCCGGTCTTCTTCTCGTAGATCTCGACCAGTTCAGCCATCGCCGGCTGCATCGTTCCGCCGACGTAAAACACCAGCGGTTTGTCCTCGGGATTCTCCCTTCCACACCCCGCCAGACAACACGCAGCCACACCGACAACCATCGCTACATACCCGAACCGTTTCATTGCCTGTCCTTTCCTTATGCTTTCGCAAGCTGGATTACGCGGTCGGCCTTCCCCGCCGCATCGGAATCGTGAGTGACCATCAGCACCGCCCCGCCGGAAGCGGCGAATTCTCTCATGTAGTTCAGCACGATCGCCCCGCTGTTTGCGTCGAGATTGCCCGTCGGTTCGTCGGCCAGCAGGAGTTTCGGGCGGTTCAGCAGCGCCCTTGCAAGGGCGGTCCGCTGGCGCTCTCCTGTGCTCAGTTCTCCGGGCAGGTGACCGATCCGGTCGGCCAGGCCGAAATGCTCGATCAGGTCCATGGCGCGGGGGCGGGCATCGGGCGAATCGTGAGCCATAGACGGTGATAGAACGTTATCCAGCACGTCGAGGTACGGAACGAGGTGAAACTGCTGAAAGACAAACCCGATATGCGTCGCCCGGAAGTCGGCGCGGGCCTCGGATGATAGTTCGTACGGATCGCTGCCGGAGACGAACACCTGCCCGCTGTCAGGTCTGAGCAGCCCGCCGGCGGCAAGCAGCAGCGTGCTCTTACCGCATCCGCTTTGACCCTGGACGGCCATAAACTCGCCCGGACCAACTCGCAGCGACATGCCGTCAAGCACCGCGACGGCCTTTCCGCCGACAGTGTAGGTTTTGGATATTTCGCGAATATCGAGCATCTAAGGCCTACTCCCTTGACAGCACGACTGCGGGATCCTGGCGGGCCGCAAGAATGGCCGGAGGCCAACTGACAACCGCCGAAAGAACCGGTGAACACAAAACCACCAACCCAAACAGCAATGGTGAAAACAGAGCGCCCACCTGCGAAAATTCGGTCACCTCGCCCCAGGCAACCGCCACACCGGCGCCCAGGCAACCACCCAGGACCACTCCGGCGACCGCCCCAACCAAACCGATCAGCAGCGATCGCACGAGGAACACCGACAGTATCCGCCGACCGGAAAGACCTATCGCACGGAGGATACCGATTTCCATAGTTCGCTGTCGCACGTTACCAAACGCCAACAGCGAGATCCAGACCGCGGCGCCGACAATCAGAAACGCCGCGGTAACCGCCGCCAACGCCTGCTTGTCCTTCAGTTCAGCCACTCGAACCTGCTGGGCGGTCAGGCGGGCCTTGGCGCGGGCCACCGCCATTTTAACCTTTAGAATCACCTGCGTATTGGGAAGTATCTCCGACAGTTCGGTCCTAATCTTCTCTGCATCGGCCATGGCGCAACGGCAGTCAACGGCCTGTATCTCGTTGATCTTTCCGACCTGACCGGTGAGTTCCTGCGCGGCTTGAAGATCCATCCAGATGCTGATATCGTCCTCGGACCCCTGCTCGGGCTGGCATCGACGCAAGGTGAATTTCCGCCCCAGAAACACCACTTCCTGCTTCGCTTTCAGGCCCAGCGAACTCCACAGATCGTATCCGAGGTCAATCTCCCCTTCCGGAATGATTTTGATAATCGCTTTCTTGCGGTGCGCGCGCTCCTTGAGGGGCGTCTCCCCGTGCGACCCGACCAGCAGGACCTTGCGTTTGTGTTCTGTCCAGAGAACCTTCCGCCTCAGGGTGGGCGTAAGGTGCCTGATGGTGGTCAGTATCTTCGAATCAGCCAGTTTCTGAGCGTATGCCTGGTCCATCGTCCTGGTGGCGTATCCCTTCTCGAAGAAGTCGCCGCGGTCCTGCCCGGCCGGAATTACGCGAACGTTGAAACCGTATTTGAGGGTCTGCTTGCGGTAGTCGTCTTCCATGGTGTGGAGGCGATTCTCGGCGCGGATGCTGTAAGCCCGCAAAACCGTCATCGGACCAACCAGTCCCGCCGTCGCCACCAGCACACCCAGCATCGCCTGGGCGAAATTGAGACGCCGATAACCAATCTCCTTCCTGACCAGACGCCAGATATTCATCTCAGTTGTCCGCCCCTTTGCGAATCACCCGAAGCAGCGGAAGCCCCACTACAACAAGCACCGCCAACAGAGATATCCCGATAATCAACAGTAAGGGGATCGAGCCTTTTTCTGCTTCGACCGCCCGCGGCTGGATAGTGGCGACTTCGACCTCTTCTGAGGTGAGCCTGGGCAGCGGGGGCACGGTCATCAGCGGCTGACCTGCAAGTGCGGCATCCCAGTTCACGCTGAACATCATGTCCGTACCCGGATTACCGCTCTTGACCTGGCAGGAGCACCGCCCGATGAGAAAGACACATGCATCCTCGATATTTTCGGTGCATATCCCTTTACCCGCAAAAGCCGCCAGCGCCCTTCCCCGCCCGAAAATCGGAAAGGCAATCGGCTCGGCAAGTTCCGCCAGGCCCTCTTCGCTGCCCAACAGCATCTTGATGAACATGCGTTCGGCCGGGTCGTCTCGCGACACCTGCAACAGCGAAAACGCCAGTTTCAGTTCAACGGATATCTCCTGCCCGTAAGGTCCGGCGTCGGGCGTGGGAGGCTGCTCGGGCAACTGCAGTTCCCTGGTCATGCGCCCCAGTTCGGTCTCCAGCATCTTGGCCGCGGCGGCGTCCTTGCCCTTGTCGCCCGATTCCAGCAGCACCCAGACGGTCGAATCGCCGCTGAGCAGACGCTTGGCGATCTTCTTCCGGACCGGAGAGTCTATTATCTCCCGGGCAATCTTACCGTCAAGCCGCCCGGAGTGAACAACCGGCCAGACCGGACCCTCAGGCCCCGGCTGGGCCGGATAACGAAGAACCATCGCCGGCATGGGAATATCCGTCGGAGGCGGGAACTTCTTGAGAAGATAGGCCCGCTGGGCGTCGACCGGTGAAGGCCGGCTCGCCGGTTGGGTAGTGGCGGTAGCTGTCACCGGTTGGGTAGTAACGCCCTTTGAAATATCCAGCACATATACCGACACCTGAGAACCCTCGGTTTCCTGAACCTTCTCGAGCCAGTTGACGATCGCCCTGCCGTCCGGGCTCAGAGGGCGGTCATGGTAGATCATCAGCGGGTAGTAATCTCCAGGCCACCTCTCCAGGGCGTAGCGGAATACCGGAGTCTGGCAGGCCATCGCGTGCGGCGCGCCGCCCACCATAACCGTAAGCATAAGCAGACCGAGGCATAGCAGCCCCGACTGGCGCGGATATCTATCATTATTCATAGCAGCCCTCCCGGGCATAAGCACATAAGGCGGGGTTCACACTAATCATCATAGCCGTTCGCACCGGCAGGTTTCAAACGAACTTGAATATCCGCTTACTGCCTGGTCTTCTTCTTTTTGCGGCCGGCCCCGCGCCTCTGCGGATAACAGTATATCGCCTTGCGATCAAGCTTGCCCGATTTTTTTGTCGCCAGCGAGCGTGAAAACCGCTACGTCCGCTTATGCCTCGGGTTGGGTTTCATCATTTTGGCGTCGACTTCTTTGCGCCATTTATGGACCATCTTGCGGAGTTCGGCAGCCTTTTCGGGCATTGTCGCCGCAAGGTCCCTGTGCTCGCCGATGTCGTCTTTGAGGTTGTACAGCTCCACGCTATCGTCCTCGAAGAATTCGATGAGTTTGTAATCGCCGGCGCGAACCGCCGAACCGGGGCGCCCGCCCTGATTACCGTAGTGCGGGTAATGCCAGTAAATCGCCTCGCGGTCGAGCTTCCCGCCCTTCAGCGCCGCGGTGATGCTCACTCCGTCGACGTGCTGCTTCGCCTTGGCGGGCAGCGACGCGATTTCGAGAAACGTCGGGTAGTAGTCGGTGGATATTACCGGCTCGTCGCAGATGCTCCCCGGTTTCGTAACGCCCGGCCAGCGGACGATCGTCGGAACGCGCACCCCGCCCTCGTACAGCCAACCCTTCCCGCCGCGCAGCGGGAGATTCGCGGTGTTGTGCCCTTCGGACGTCGACAGCCCGCCGTTGTCCGACGTGAATACCACCACCGTATCGTCAGTCAGCCCGACCTCCTCGATCTTCTTCATCAGGCGCCCGACGTTCTCGTCGACGCCGTAAATCATCGCCGCATATACCGGGTTCCGCTGAATCTGGCGGGCCCGGTTCTTGTGCTCGTTGATGAACTCGGGGCCCGTGGGCTTCGGCATGGCAGCCAGCTTGTCCTTGAACTTCTTGACGTACTTCGGTTTGGCCTGGAGCGGATTATGCACCGAGTAGAACGACAGATACACCAGGAAGTGTTCGGACTTGTTGGCCTCGATAAACTTGATGGCCTCGTCTGCCAGTCGGTCGGTGAGATACTCGCCCTTTGGTCCGTCCTCAAGGTGCGGGTTGGCGTACAGAGAGAAATACCCGCCCGGGAGCGTCGGGTCCTTCGCCAGGGCGCGATTACCGTACGACTTGTACGGCGCCCCGTTTCGCCCGCCGCCCTTGTTGATGTCGAAGCCCTGGAGCTCGGGGAAATACCCTTCCCCGCCGAGATGCCACTTGCCCGCAAAGAACGTCTTGTACCCGTGAGCCTTCATCGCCTCGGCGATGGTAACTTCCTCAAGCGGCAGATACTGCTTGTAGGGCGCCGGAAGCAGCTTTCCGCGCCGCGCTCCGCCGAAGTAGTCGGTAGTCTGTGTCCGCGCCGGATACTTGCCCGTCATTATGCTTCCGCGCGTCGGCGAGCATACCGGGCACGCCGCGTACGCGCTGGTCATCTTCATACCGGATTTCGCCAGAGCGTCGATATTCGGCGTCTCGTAAAACTTGCTGCCGAAGCACGCAACATCCGTCCAACCGAGATCGTCGACCAGCACGAACACAAACCGCGTTTTCTTGGCGCCCTTAACCGCCGCCGCACCGGTCAGCGCCCCAGGCACACAAGCGGCCGCAGCACCAGTTACGATAGTCTTCAGAAAGCTCCGTCTCGTCGGTTTCATCTTCGTTCCTCTGAATCCCTAACCCTGTTTACACCGCGCCGCCCATTCTTTGTGGAGGTCGGCCAGTTCCCTGACTATCTCCGGATGCGCCTTGGACAGGTCGTTTAGTTCGGTGCGATCGGCCTCCATGTCGTACAACTCCCATGCAGGGTCCCCTGAGGCCTTTTTCGTCTTGGTCTTGGCCATTTTTGAACCCCAACACACCAGCTTCCACTTGCCCCGCCGCACCGCCTTGCCCCTGGACCACTGCCAGAACAGCGGCTTCTTGCGATCGGCGCTTTTGTCCTGCAAGGCAGACAACATGCTCTCACCTTCCAGCGGTGTGATCTTCTCGCCCCTGAAAGTCTTTGGGTATTCGGCGCCGCCCACTTCTGCGAAAGTGGCCATGAAGTCGATGAAATGGCTTGCGCGGCTGCTTATCCGCCCGGGATTCTTGATGCCCTCAGGCCAGGAAGCGATCGCCGACGTGCATATCCCGCCTTCGTGGCTGTAGTTCTTGAATTTGCGGAACGGAGAATTCGAAACGTTAGCCCAGGCGCTGCACACCGAACTCCACCGGTCTATATTACCGATCTCGCCCTTGCCGATTCGCACCACTTCCGCCGACCCGCCGTTGTCGCTGCAGAAGAACACCAGCGTGTTTTTTTCCTTGCCGAGTTCCTTGATCTTGGCCAGCACCTTACCGATGTTCTGGTCCATCCGGTCGATCATCGCGGCGTAAACCGCCATTCTGCGATCTTCGGTTTTCTTCTGCTCGTCGCTGAGTGAGTCCCAGCTTTTCTTCTCGCGCGGCGAGAGGGCGAATGTTTTCTTGTCGATCAGGCCCATATCGAGCATGCGTTTGTATCGAGCGTTTCGGATCTTCTCGTACCCGGCGAGATACTTGCCCTGGTACTTTGCGATATCTTCGGGCCAGGCCATCATCGGATCGTGCGGCGCGTTAAATGCAAGGTACAGGAAGAACGGTTTTTTCTCCTTGCCGTACTCGTCGAGATACTGAATCGCGTACTTGGCGAAGTAGTCGGTGGTGTAGAAGTCCTTCTCCGGCGGCGTGTAGGGCTTGTAGGTCTTGTCGTCGATGCACCATGCCCTGTTTGGGCGTTTCTGTGCGGGCTTGGGTTCGCCTTCTCGCTGCTTGCCCGGATTGAAGAAGTTGCACGCCCCGTCGCGCAAACCGAAGTAGCGGTCGAACCCGCGATCGTACGGATTTTCATTACAGTGATGCTTGCCCGTCATCAGCGTTCGGTACCCTGCCGACCGCAGCACCTCGCCGAGCGTAACGGCATTGGTGATCTTGTCATACCCGCGTGCCATCCCGCACTGCTGTGCGTAAACGCCGGTAAGCAGGCACGCACGCGACGGAAAACATTTCGCCGTATTGTAAAACTGCGTAAACCGAACGCCGCCGGCGGCAAGGCGGTCGAGATTGGGCGTCTTGATCTCGCTGCCGTAACAACCAAGATCCGACCAGCCCATATCGTCAGCCAGAATCAAAACGATATTAGGCCGCTCGCCAGCCGCAGCCTTCGCCGCCAACCGCCGCCCCGGCAAGGCCAGAGCAATCGCCCCAATTCCCGCGGCCTTGAGAAAACCGCGCCTGGTATGCATTCGTGTATCCATATCAACTCCAAACAGCCTGATTACCGCCCGAAATGACTAACGCAACAGGGCGACTAATATCTCAGATACACCGGATGCATTCAAGCATTTCATCCCCGCGCGCCCGATCTGCGGATTGACTTGCGTAAATGGAGTTAAAACAATACGATCATTGCAACAGGATCTCGCCCAAGACACAGAGTGATGGACTTGACCGACGGACCGAAGGGGATGATCATGAAACGGACCTGTATTTTTGTCTGCGTAATAGTGCTTGGCATGGCCGCTGCCGTGAAGGCACACAACACCGTACCCGTGGGATTGACCTGTCCGATCTGCAGCACGGAATTTGTGGTCGGATCGCTGGGGACCTACTCGACTTCCGGGGGGTCCGCAGAGGGCAGGCCCAGATCCTATTTCAACGTCGTTGAGGCTACGGTCTTCTACTGTCCCTGCTGTCATTACGCCGGACAACAGACCGTTTTCAAGATACATGACAACGATTATTACACGCTCGATCTGCCCAACGCGGAACAGGCCAAGGCCATTCGGGCGATGCTCGCAAAACGAAAGGATCTGAGACCGGGCAAGCTGCTGTACCCCATCGAACGTTTCGAACTGGTCGAAAAGTGCCTGAGACTTCGAAACGCCAAACCGCGCGCCATCCTGAACGCTTCGCTGATGTGCGCCTGGATCTGCGACGACGCGGCCGAAGACGCACTAGCGTTGAAATATCGAAAGCAGGCGATCGAGGATTGCAAAGAAACGCTGAAAGACAAGACACTCACCGACACCCAGCGGATATGGCGCAGGAAACTGTACTGGGTGCTCACTAGCAACATCGGAAAGAGCAATGAAGCCCTGCGCGGACTGACCGATCTGCTGGCCGATAGCAAACGGACAGTACAAGCTGCCAAGAAACAATTGCCCCAAAAACCGAAAGGTTACGACGAGGCCGACGGCGACATGCCGTATGAACTACAGGATCACGACAAGGACGAAGAGGTCAATCTATTTGATCCCGACGCCGACGCGCCGGATCCCGATCCGCCAATGGACCCGAAGATCAAGGCCAGGTTGCAGAAAATCTGGCGGAGTTGGCTGGACTTCGACAAACTCACCAGGGCGGCGGAGGCGGTTGAGGATGAGATAATCTGGATCCGATACAAGACGCTCGACCCTGTCGCGGCGATTCAGGTCGCTCGAAGCGGCGACTATCTGCACCGATACGCCTTTGTCGAGGTATATAGGTCCCGTGAAGATCCGAAGATCATAGCTGCAATCAAAGCATTCATCGCCAAACCGTTGGGACAGCGCCCCAACTCGACCAAACGTCATGAGTTTAAAGAACGCCAAAGAAGATGCCGTGAGAGGCTCCTCAACGTGATCATGGAGGGAGCTGGCACATCGCCACAACTGCGTACATACGCCTTTAACAAGGGCAAGAGTGAGGGCTTTTTCCGCTTTACGGACCCCGGCAACGACTTTCTTGTTTCCCCTGGCGGTCTCTTCGATGATGAGGAAGACTACGATCCGTTCAAGAACGTCAAGACTGCTGAACTGGCCGATCGCCTGTCACGGGCATGGAAGAAGATCAACCGGGAGGTAGAGCCAGGCTACTGGGAGATTCCACGGGACGTTCTATCGGAATTAACGCGCCGGTCCGACAAACTCGCAATCGCAACCACAATTGCCGATTTTGAGCAGCACCTCGATTGGTACACAGCTACGGCGGAGGACTTAACCCGCGACCCGGACCAGGAACGAGACATAGAAAGTATGTGCAACTTCAAGACAGGGATCCCATACAGAACAATAAAACGCTTCTGGCCGTTCTACAGAAAGATCGCACGGAGTCCGGAACTGACCACCGCGGCGGCGAGACGTCTGATAGAAAAAATCGGCAAAGGCAAACTCAGGGGCGACGCCGCTGTTACAGGCATCATGCCGCTTGGCTTCCTGAAAACGAAAGAAAGCCGCCAACTGCTCCTTAAAGCAGCAGGATCGAAGAACCCCGAAGCGGCGTTCGCCGCCGCCAAGTGCCTGCTGATTCGCAAGGACCCCGCCGCCAAAGACACGCTGATCAATGTAATCCTGACCCATCTCCAGTGGGACGTACCGGGAGACGAGACAGGCGATACGTTCAGAAAGATGCTCGACAGCAAAGACGCCGCAGTCTTGTCCAAACTCAAGAAAGTGTGCTTTGAGAATCCCGATCGCCACAAGCAAAGCCTGTCGACCGAGACCATGTACTATCGGGGATCGGGCACGCCAATCCGCCTGGCGGCGATGCTGGCCGAGCTCGATTCCAAACAGATGGATATCTACGAAACGCTCATCGCCGATCTGGGCAGGCCGGAAAAGCGGCCCAAAGATCGCAACTGGTCCCAGCCGGCCGGAGGATACAAGGTCGGAGCCCTGATCGATGCGTCCGAGATCTGCTACCGACCGAGCATCGGTAAACAGCTCGCAGCCGCCATGGAGCATCTCAGCGACGGTGAAACAACACCGAAACTCATCGAGACCCTGATGAAGCTAAGCGCCGACGACTGCACGCGGGCTCTGGCCAAACAACTCCGCCGCCCGATCACCCTGTCAGTCAAACTCGCGATCATCAAGGCATCGAAAAAGCTGAACATACCTGGCTTGCCGAAAAAACTCATCGAATGGAGCAAATCGAGCAACCCATGGCGGGCTAAACCCGCCAAAGCCGCCATCGCACGAATGGAGAAGACGCGGAAGTAGCTGATGAGGATGTCTGTTTCGTGTGAAACAAGAAGGGGCGGAAAGAACAGTCTCTATTCGCCCTCGTTCGGCCGCGTTGTGGCGGTTTGGGTCGGCTTGCGCCCCATCGACTCGAGGCTCTTGTCGTACGTCTCGTCACTGATAGCCCCCGCCGCACGGTACTTGTCGAGCAACTCAATGCGACGCGAAACCATCGCCGGATCTCGGCGACTGAACATGGGGCTTGCGATGTAACACGTAACCTGAAGGACCCTGGCGGATGCAGCACCGGATGCAGCCGATATCATCAGCCCCATGGCCACAAGCCTTTTGGCCCTGTCCGGTATCTTCCACCAGATCAGCACAGCAGCCAGGAGGATCAGCCCCGCCCCACTGCAGCGAATCATGACGTCCCAGAGCCAGAGTGCGTGATACCTGTCGCTGTATTGCCTGCCGCAAACGGACCAGATGTAAACCCCATCGTCAATCTTCACCGAATATCGCTCCGCGAAGTAACTATCGGCCGGGGAGTCGGCAAACAGGGCCCCGTGCGCATCGCGGCGATTCTCGTATACATACGGCATCTGCCACGGCGAGAGCACCACCGCAGGACCTATCAGGAAGACCACGTCGTCATGCCCGATTGCCAGTTCACGTTCCACCGTTTCCATTTCCTCGTCTTCGAGCAGCGGCGCCCGACGTTGGTCAGCCGTCGACTGCAACTCCAGATTCCAGCCAACCCCCGCTTCGCGCATCTCCGCCAACGTGCGTGGCACGCGTCCATGCTCAATCCGATAGTGTCGCAGTCTCTCCTGAGCCACGCTCCAAAAACCAGAAGAGTGTCTCATGTACCCCCTTGCATCAAAACTGTAGAGCCCATCTCTTCTATGCGCCTCGGGATATCTGAACATAATGACCTTCATCCGAGCCGCGAAGTTGTCCAAAACACTGAGTCCCTCATCAGTGCTTGGGTATCGCCCGCGAGACTCCTTGAACCGGCGCAGGTGGACCTCCAGGGACGACAGTTGTTCGTCCATGATTTCGAGATGCCGCCGCAGCCGCGAACGATATCTGCCATCATCGCCGTAGCCGGCAACAAGATATGCGCCGACCGCGCCAGCCGCAACAATCACAATAACCCACGCCGCTTTCTGCACTACAACCCCTTCACTCAGTACATCTCTATTGTACAGATGTCAGACAAACAGAACAATCGGGAGCCGTCGCGCACCATCCAAATACTCTGCACCCATTCAGACATTTCAACTATGTCCGAGAGCCGGAAACTACCACCTCTGTTCTGCGATCTCGCGCCAGGGCAGGAGCGTTCCGTCGCTTCGCTTCTGTGCGGTCAGGCCGCCATAGACGGCTAGCGCGTCAATCTCGCCAACTGCTTCCAGAACGTCGCGGACGCGATGAACCGTATCGAACATCTCACTTGACGGCGTCTGCCCGGACTTGGCCTCGACCACGGACAGACGCGGACCATCGGCGACAACAAGGTCGGCCTCCAAGCCCTGGCGATCGCGGTAGAAGTACATCCCGCCATACTCGCCCCGATTGGCGCGGTGCTTGGCGATCTCCGAGACTACCCACGTTTCAAAAATTGCACCGCGCAGCGGGTGGTTACGTAGATGGTCGATCTCACAGATACCCAGAAGCCGGCAGAGCAGCCCTGTGTCGTAGAAATGCAGCTTGGGCATCTTGATCAACCGCTTGCGAACTCCGGCTCGCCAGGGCGGAAGGCGAAAGGTCATGAAACTCGTCTCAAGCACAGACAACCACGCCTTTGCAGTCGGCTGGGAAATACCGCAATCGCTCGCCAGCGCCGAAAAGTTCAGCAACTGCCCCGTCCGCCCGGCGCACAACTGGACGAACCGCTGGAAGGCGATCAGGTCGCCGACGTTCGAGATTGTCCGCACGTCCCGCTCAATATAGGTCGCCACATACGACCCCAGCCAGTCGGACGGGGAGAACTTGCGGTCGAAAATTGCCGGATATCCACCGGCAAGCAATACCTCGTCAAGGCTCTTGGGGTGGGTTTTGAATCGGCATGTCTCATCGTAACTCAGCGGCATGAGATGGAGGACAGCGGTGCGGCCCGCGAGCGACTGGCTGACCGATTCGGACAACGCGAGGTTCTGCGAACCGGTGAGAATCCATCGCCCCGGCGCCAGGTTCTCGTCGATCAGGCCCTGGATGTAGGATGGGAGATCCGGGCATCGCTGGACCTCGTCGATAACGGCTCCGTCGGGAAACTGAGCGAGAAAAGCTCGCGGATCGGACAGGGCCAGCGAACGGACGTCCAGGGCCTCGAGGTTGGCGTAGGGGTGATTTGGAAAGACCGCCCGGCAGAGCGTACTCTTTCCGCTTTGTCTCGGACCGGTGATCGTGACGGCCGGAAATACCGCCGCGACCGCTTTGACGCGCTCTGTCAAGTTGCGTTTGATCATACTATATTGTATATCGTCACAATCGGGCTAATTCAAGATTGTGTTTTGAAATAGCCCGCGCGGAACAATTGCTGGTTCCTGCAGGTCTCGCCGTCTGAGCGGTTGTCAAGTCGGCGATTGGTCGCTCGCGGGTTTTTTGAGCAGATCAATCTCCGCCCCGATCCCGTCGTGGCTCACTTGCCCGTTGCCGCGCCTTTGGCTGCATCCGAAAGCTTTGCTGCATATTTCTTGTACAGTTCCACGATCTGCGGTTCAGTTGGCGATTTGATGATGACCAGGCGGCAGCGGGCGGTGGCTGTCTTGCCTGCTTTCACATCC
Source organism: Phycisphaerae bacterium (assembly GCA_016782885.1). Taxonomy (GTDB): domain Bacteria; phylum Planctomycetota; class Phycisphaerae; order SM23-33; family SM23-33; genus BS750m-G57. Next base: position 55,015 of record JADHXQ010000014.1, read on the forward strand.
CGGCCGAACAATGACAGGTAAAGCGAGCGATGCCCTTCCCCCGCATATGGCGTGGACAGTGCATAGCAATCTTCGGCGGGGGCCATCAGGATCGCTGTCGGTGCGCCCCCTTTCCCGCGCCTTATCCCAAGCGGAGCGGCAAGATTGTCCCTGATCGCCCAGTCCACCGGATGGGGAAGTTGTTTCCATCGTCCATCCTTAATGACCGAAACGACATCCTTGTTGCGAGGAAACATCTGCCAGTGGCCAGCCGATTTCTCCGTCGTCTGAAAAGACGCCTTGCCCCCGCTCTTCGGGCTGCCTTCCACGTATATCGATGACGCCGGGAGGCTCTTGGTGAAGTAGGATGCAATAAACGACTCGAATTTCGAGAGGTCCGCGGCGGCCTTGACGGTAGTTGTCAGGTCCAGGGTATCCGGACCGCTCCAGCGGTAGACCGCCGTCATCTCGAACGGGCGATCCTTTGCCTTTGGCCAATGGACTTCCACCGCCCCGTCAGACGTGAGCTTGGACGTGCTCGCCCAGCCCCACGCCGCGGGTCCGTAACGCTTGTTGGTGGTGAAGACGCGGTAGTGTCCGAAAACGCCTGCCCCCCCGTCCAGCCTGGTTTTGGAAGGGATGTGCGTCATCGCCGACAGACCGCGCGATCTTCCGCCCTGCCTCAACGTCCCGCGAAGCACACCCGTATCGAAGCTGTATTGCTCCTTGCCCGACGATATGAAAGCCAATCGCCCCGGTTTGGCGGGAGCGGGAGCGGGGGTGGGTTTGACCTTGGACCCATCAGCGGAGTCACAGAAAGTTTTCCATTCTGACTCGACCTGCTTACGGGTCATGATTCCGGAATGGACGAGTATCCGATACCGAAGGGTCAGGCTCTTGCCGGCGGGGAGTGTGTAGTCCTCGGCGCCCGTGAAGACCGGATTGAAATAGGGCATGCCCTGGATTACGCACCATGGCGGCGGCTGGCGGGGGTTGTCGCGATGCACGAAGATGGCTAGCCCCGCCTTCTTGTCGCCTTCGAGGTCGCCGCTGAAGTCGACCCACTTCGAGCATTTGCGCGAACAACCTTTCTGGCCTTCGCGTCCCTCGCTGTCGCGGAAAGTCCACTTCGAGGTCCTCTTGGCCATCCTGATCGCCATTCCCCCGTACCAGTTCTTGTTCAGGGTCACATCTTTCTTGCCCGCGGTGAAAGTGGCGGTCCAGTCGATACTGTAGCGCCCGTCGGCGCCCGGCGTGCTGATCGCAACCAGGCGTTTCTCTTTCAAAATCGTCTCCTGCCTGGGCAGCTTGTAGCTGATATCCAGGACAATGCGCCCCGAGTAGTCGTCTGCGGCCGCCGCATCGACCTTTACAGGAACAGTACTCTCGTGATTGTGTTCCCAGAAATTTGTTCCGTTGATGAACTTCCAGGACCACCACATCGCCTTGTGCCAGGTATGGTCATATCCCTTGTACCCCTCGGGCTTAGGCCAGGGACGTGTCAGCTCCGTACCGTCAGTAAGACAGACCTTCATGTGGGGTTTGCCCGTCGCCTTGTCGTGATGGTGCTCCCACACCACTGACCCGTTGTTCAGCAGCGCCAGCGATGTGTCGGTCTTCTTCCATTCAAACTTCGTCTCAGCTTTCTTTTCCGCGATTGCGACTTCCGCGATCGAAACCATGGTCATCGCAAAGAGCGCCGCATACGTCCAACCCCGCCAATTCACTCCGCGTGTGATTCTCTTGTTTTCCATAAGACAACTCCTTTCTCCACCACGTGCGGTCGGCCAGACAGTCCGGCTTGTCCACCAGGGGCTCTGCGCTGATAAGGCAGAGCGTAGGCTGCCCTGAATCCAAATGCAAGTAACAGGACTCTTCGGGCCTGAGGACAGAACCATTCGAGGCGTCCTTCGACCGGGCAGAAAACCCGTCCGATGCAATATTATCCGGGGAATCGAGTTGTTCATTATAGAAAAGCTCGCCGGAAACAAAGGAGTAAGACGATGGGTCACAATGAAGCGACATTCCCTTTGTCGCCTCCGTCCTGGACATGGGGCGTCGCGCCAACAAGCGCATCTGAAGCATCCGACGATTCGGACCAGAAAACCAAACCCCGCCGGCGGAAAAGCGCTTTATGCTGGAACGAACTGCCCAGCCGCCGCTGGCTCATACAAGCATCGCGAAAACTGTAGATAGCAGGCAAATTTTCGATTCCAGGGGACGGAAAGTATCGGATTACGGAAAGGAGACGCATCAGTGGAACCGGAAGTCATTGCCAATCTCTGGACGTTTAACGGAGCCTTCGCTGATAAAGATTTTAAGTTGAGTTACCAGGTCGGTATCCGTCCGTACATGGTCACAGGCTCCGACGATGAGAAATTCGAGCTGCTTCGGGCGCTGGCGGGGTGGGATTTCCACCTGGCCCATATGTTCCCCCTGTCATGCGGTACGACCCACCTCACCGGGCTCCCCGGGGGCGGCTCGATGGAAGTCGAAGGCGTTATGCCGGCCGGCGCTCCCGGTCTGGAGGTCATGGACTGGTGTCAGAATGCTTTCGATGGGATCGAGGCATTGCTGCCCGAACACCCCTCCGCGGAAGGAACCATGCGAGCGCATCTGGACCTTACGAATCTCCTGACTGTGCATACAGCCGTTGATGTGGACGAAAACGGGAACATGATCGCAAACACGAGCGATCCCAAGCTTGCCAGAAAGGCGCCCACTACGGCGGCGAACCTGTGGGCGTTCGCTGACGCGAGATCTACCTGTGTCCACGCCTTGACCGGACGCGCCTATCTATTGACGGGCAAGCGAAAGATGCTTAATCGCATACTGACAAACCTTTCCGCAAACGACTATTTACTGGGCCACCGACTCCCGGTGCCCGAATCGATCTCGGCCACGATAGACGGACAAGCCGTTCCCGGACGCGCCGATGTCTCCACCGTGTCATCGCAACAGGATTTGCTGTTCGCGCCCGTAATGGAGCAGATCGATCGGGAAATTCCCGACAAACACGCCGACTGGCAGAAGACAACGACGCACAGGTACACCCTGCGGCAAGACAGTCTTACCCACCGCGTATCCGTGATCCCTGAAACACACGTTCCTCCAACCCCGATCGAGACACCGGGCTCTCCCCCCGCGGCGCCATCTGCAAGAGGATCGGAAGACATGATCGTATTCCAGTGTCCAAATTGCAAAAGCGACTTACGGGTCCATGCCGGCAAGGCCGGGCGCTCCGGTAAATGCCCCAAGTGCAGGGGCTCCATAACCGTTCCTCCCGCCACCACATGACCGTTGCTCCAACCACACCAGCGGTGAGGCAAAAGTAAAATCGTAAAAGGGGCTGGCAGTCCGTTGAAGAAGTGCTTCGTCGCCGAGAGCGAGGGATTGTTCGGTCTGGCAAGGACAAAACCGCAGACGAATCCGTTGATTCGTCGAGGATTTTGGACGCCGCCAGGACGGACAAGACCCGCTCGCAGGCAGAATCGACTTTTTCAACGGGCTGCTAGTGCTCTGTTACTTGTGATATGATGGATATTATATGGTCTTTTTGCCGATAGGGTAGGCATACCCAGGTAAGGAGACCTGCCATGAAGAAGAAGTATATCGTGACGTTGACACAAGAGGAACAGCAAACGTTGCA
>JADHXQ010000090.1 GCA_016782885.1 Phycisphaerae bacterium
AGGGTGGGCGTATCTTGCGCGGGTGTGGGACGATAGGGCACGAAAAAGGTCACCGGGGGACGGTTGTCCACTGGTGACCTTTTTTGCAGAAAGAGCGGGCGATGAGATTCGAACCCACGACATTCACGTTGGCAACGTGACGCTCTACCACTGAGCTACGCCCGCAAGCAAGAAAGGTAATTTAATGCAACATGGCTTTTCTGTCAAGTGTTCCCGGCTGTAAATCTTGCGGGCGGGCAAGAATAATGTCAGCCTGGGGACCACCAGCCCCGAAGCGTTTGTCTCTGTGACGGCGGTATTCAAGGGCAATGGCGGTCTTGCGCTGGGCGAAGGGGCCGACGTTCCGTCGCAGCCACGGAGTATGGTTGCTGCTTGCGTTCCTGGGTTACTATGGTCTGATGCCGACCCTGGTGCTGATGGGATATTTGCAATACTCACAGTGACTCCCGGCAAATGTATGCTATAATCTCCTGTACTTGGTATTGGAATATCCTGTATCGTTCGGGCGGGCCGGTGTCGGCGGCGTCCGAAGGTGAAAAAAAAAGGACTTATCAAAAGCAAATGTTGACCGAATCAAAGAATCGTCTGTCCGGCGTGCTGATGGCGGTGGTTGTACTGGGCGCATTCGGGCCGGGAGGGAGTGCCGCAATCGCCGCCGAAAATAAAATGTTGCCTCTGGTGAACTACCCGCATGCCGGGGTGTCGATGGCGCTTCCGGCAGGTTTTGAGACCTACATTGTCTCCGATTCATTCACGGTGGTGCGCGCGGGGATGCTGATCGGTAGTAAGCCCGTACAGGCGGTCACCCTGAGAGCATTATGCGTGGGGCTCAAGACCACCGCTTCCGAATTTGCCGATACTAGCGAAAAAGATCTCGAATCGAGGCTTTCCGTTCGCAAGTTTCAACCCTCAAAAAAGAGCGTTGCGATCAAGGTTGCCGGGATTACGGGCGTTGCGAGAGTGTTGAAGTATCTCTATGACGGTGTTCCGACCGCGGCGGCAAATGTATTTTTTATTCGCGAACTCAAGGGCGATGGTCTGCATATCTGCTACGCGCTTACAGTGGAAGTGGCCGCCAGGCACGAAAAGTCGCTGCTGCCGACACTCGGTAAGGTCCTCAAGAGCATTAAACTGACGACCGTGCAGTCTCCCGCGTCGATTCCCGTGCGCCTCAGCGAACGGGAACTCAGTGACTATCGCGGCGGATTCAGCGTTCGGGTGCCCGAGGGATGGTATGCCGGGTCGGTCAGAGGCGGGGTGCTGCTCGGTCAGAAAAACTACCTCATCGGCGGCGCCAACTCACCGCAGATAGCGATACTTTCTTCACCGGCCGAACCGGACGCTTCGTCACAGGCGCTTGCGAAGAAGGCGGTTTCAGGATACCTCGCTGCCGCGACCAAACCTGACAGCGGTGTCGAGGTTCTGAGCCACGGGCGCACCATAGTCAGCGGGCAGAATGCTTATCAGTACGTTCTCAAACTCACATACCGGGTTTTACCCGCCACCCAACCGTCCGGTACGGCAACCACCAGCAAACCCGCCGACAAGGGCAATACCGCCAAGGTCGGCAAGATTGAGGCGGTGCGTGTGGTCTGCCGCGGCGACAGCAGCGGAAAGTCCGTCAGGGCGTATTTATTTGCCCTGACATGCCTGGAAAGCGAAGCCAAATTCGTTACCCCCTGGTTCGATACTTTGTGCAAGGGATTCGAGTATCTGCCCCTGCCCAAACCGGTAGCCAAACCCAAGAAACCGGTTTCTGCTTCCACAAAGCCCGCGAAGTCCATCACGCCCAAGCCCTGAGAGGCCCGGGCGGGGCGGTCATTTGCGGGCATTGTTATATCTCCGTGGTCGATCTGAGATAAAATGAACCAGATGGACGATTCCTGCGTCGCGAATATCAGTTTCGGCGGTAGCGAGGTGGAGTTTGTTACCGACAGCCCCTACGTTGTCCTGTTGAGTCCGTCGGTTCTGGATTCCCTGGCTGACGAGTTAGGACCGCTTTGCGCCAGGCGGTGCCCGGATCTGAAGGGTGTGCTCGGTGAATTCATCAATACCGCCGCCTACGGGCAGATCGGGATGTACGAGATACCCGCGTTTATCCCCGGGCGGTATCGCCTGGACGTTTCATTCGTTCAGAAGACCGCCAGCCGCCCGCCGGGAGCGTTCATGGTCGACGGCGGGGCGCTGCTCGCGTGTGACGCTTCAAAGATAAGCCTGCTGGCCCGCAGGTTGGATTGGGACACCTGCGGCGAACTGCTCGGCAGGGCTGCCGACGACCGTTCAGTCGAACTGGAGGTCATTGAATCCATGGGCGGGGCGTATTTCGCGATCGTCACCGCTGATGCGGACCTCGGTCTGGAGTTCGACGGCGACGGGCGGTACGTTCTGCGGCCTGGGGCGTTGTGCCGCGCCGGCTAGCGCGACATCGTTGATCTTCCCGCCCGCTGACCCGCCGGGAACGAAATCGCATTGCGGGAATCTGCTCAAGCCTCTATCCTTCAGACAGGCTGAATGCGATCCGGCGATCGAGAGCGTATGCGATTAGGAGACTCACATTGACAACACTTCGAGCAATTACTGTGACCGCGATCGCGCTGGCGGTGAGCGTTGGGGAGAGTTTCCCGGAAGAGGTCGGCCAGGCCGCCGAGATACTTCAAGCCGCCGGCGTCAAAGGCGGGCTGGTCGTTCATATTCGCTCAGGCGTTTCAGGCGGGGCGGGCCTGACCGCCGCGCTGCGGGCGAATGAGCGATATGTCGTGCATGCCCTGGTGAACGGTGCATCGGACCTTGCGGCCGTGCGAACCGGCGTTCGCAATGCCGGTCTGGACGCCTCCGTCTGGGTCAGCCCGCTGGCGGGCGGCAGGCTGCCTTACGCGGAGAACATGGTCAACCTGCTGGTGGCTGAAGGTCTCGGCGAGATATCCATGGACGAGGTCCGGCGCGTCCTGGTGCCCAACGGTGTGGCGCAGGTCAAGACCAGTGGAAAGTGGGTTCGGACCGTCAAACCCCGCGGCGCCGATATCGACGAGTGGACGCACTGGCTGCACGGCGCCGATGGTAATGCGGTTGCGGCCGACGCCCGTGTCGGTCCGCCGCGGAGTTTCAAGTGGGTCGCCTCGCCGCTCTGGTCGCGGTCGCACGACAGCGTCCCGAGCGTCTCGGCGATGGTCTCGGCGGGCGGGAGGGTGTTTTATATCGTCGACGAGGCCCCGGCGTCCATGAGCGGTTCGGCGCCGGACAAGTGGGCTCTGGTCGCCCGCGACGCCTTCAACGGATTGAAACTCTGGTCGGCGCCCATCGGTCAATGGGGATGGACCGCATGGTCCACACGCGCCACCGTTCGCTTCACCGTTCCCACGCACGTGTCGAGACGCCTGGTGGCGGTCGGCGATCGCGTATACGTCACGCTTGGTTTCAACGCGCCGCTTACCGAGCTGGATGCGGCTACCGGCAAGGTACTCCGAACTTTCGAGGGCACGCGGTTTACCGACGAGATACTATGCGACGGCGATCTGCTGATCGTTGCCATCAACAAATCCGCCCAGAAGCCCGGGGCAAAACTCGGCGCCTCGCCGCTTCCGGTGCGGAAGCGGGTTGCGGCGATCGACCGCAAATCCGGGCGGATGATCTGGAAGACGGGAGATTATGTCGGTCTGCGGTCCAAGACCGGTTCGATGGAGCGGATCAGCCACCTCAGCATGTCCGCCGGCGGCGGGCGGGTGTTCTTCGTTGACGGCGGCAAGATCGTCAGCCTGAACCAGAAAGACGGCAGCGAGGCCTGGCGTATCGATCGCCCCAAAGTGCTCGAAAACAAGATGCGGTACAACATCCGCATTACCGATATGTGTACGCTGGTGTACAACAACGGTACGCTCTACTTCGCCCAGATGAACCCCGACCGCGGTATCGATTGGCGCGAGATACGGGCGAGGGTTCACGCCTTGTCGGCCGGCACGGGCAAGGAAATCTGGTCTCGCCAGTGCTCTTCGTGGGGCTGGGCGCATCCGGCCGACGTTTTCATCCTCCAGGGACTCGTGTGGGTGACCGATTTTCAGAGCGATTTTCTCCTCGGACTGGACCCGAAGACCGGTAAGGTCAAACGGAAGGTCTCGAACCACAAGGCGTTCGACAACGGACATCACCACCGCTGCTACCGCAACAAAGCCACCAGCCGCTATATGATAACCAGCTTCCGCGGGCTGGAATATATCGATTGGAAATCGGGGCGGACCGATCGTAACCACTGGGTCCGCGGCGTCTGCCGCTTCGGCGTCATACCCTGCAACGGACTGACCTACTCCACGCCGCACCCCTGCGACTGCTACATCAGTTCGAAGCTCAACGGTTTTCTGGCGTTGAAGGCGTCTGTGCCCGCCAAGGCTCCGGGCGACGGACCGAAACTGGACAAGGGCCCGGCGTACGGGGAAATCGCCGATCGCCAATCGAAAACCGGCGGCGGACAAGCCTGGCCGATCTTTCGCGGCGATTCTCGGCGCAGCGGTTCGACGAGTTCCGCGATCCCGGAATCCCTGAAGACGCTGTGGCGGGCGGATCTTGGCGGCGGGGCGCTTACCGCGCCGGTCACAGCCGGCGGGCGCGTCATAGTGGCCCGCAAGGCGGCACGGGAAGCAGTATGCCTCGCCGCCGCCGACGGTAAGGTTCAGTGGCGATACACCGCCGGCGGTATGATCGACACGCCGCCGACTATTCACGGCGGAAGGGCGGTTTTCGGCTGCACTGACGGTTGGGTCTACTGCCTGCGGGCATCCGATGGTGTGCTGGTCTGGCGGTTCAGGGCGGCGCCGCGGGATCGCCTGGTCGGAGCGTTTGGGGCGATCGAGTCGGCCTGGCCGGTTCACGGCAGCGTGCTGGTGGCCGATGGAAAGGTATATTGCACGGCCGGGCGGTCGTCATTCCTCGACGGCGGGATTTACGCCTGCGCCCTCGATCTCGACAGCGGCGAGGTGGTCGCCTCCGAGACGATCAGCAGCACGCAGGATATGGATGTCGACTGGGGGCGCGACCAGAGTATGGATACCGGCGCGCTGTCGGACCTGCTGGTGGCTGACAAGGGCGGGATATACCTGCGTCACCTGCCGCTGCTGGGGCGGGGCAGGAACGCCCGGATTCCCATGCATCTTCGCGCGACCGGCGGGTTTCTCGACTACAGTTGGTTCCAGCGCACGCGATGGTTCCTCGACGGCGCCGCGGTGGCCGAATACCTCGTTTTCGATGACAAGCGCGTCTTCGGCGTGCGGGCGAGGAAGGCTATTGGCGGGTACGGACTGCTCTTTACGCCCGGTGGCAAGGGGTTCGAACTGTTCGCCGCTGACCGCATCACGCGGCTCCCATCGCTCAAAGCCAGGCCCAAACGTAAACCCGGGCCCCCGAAATCCAGGAAGACGGGCAGGCCTTCGGGCAAGAGCAAAACACCTGTCGTGCGCCCGCCGACCGACAAGTGGCGCATTACGGTCCCCGTTCGCGTGACGGCGATGATACTCGCCGGCGACACTCTGGTCGCCGCCGGCACGCCGGACGTGATCTATCCCACCGATCCGTGGGCGGCGTACGAGGGGGGCAGGGGCGGTAAGCTGCTGGTGGTGTCGGCCGCCGACGGAACCATCAAGAGCGAATTGAAACTGATTTCCGCACCGGTCCCCGACGCCCTGGCCGCCGCCTCCGGACGCCTGCTGATGTCAACCTTGGACGGAACAGTGACGTGCTTTGGCGCGAAGTGAATTTCGATTACAGCCCGCCGTGTCCGGCGCTGTTGGCCAGGAATACGCCTGTCGCGGCGTTGTAACTCCAACCATCGCCTTCCGCTCCGCCGGTCGCGTCGGATTTGGCGGGGTCGTCGATGAACCTGTTGTCCGGGAAGAACTTCATATACGGGCCGAACGCGCCGGCGGGATTGATCGTGCCGTCCTCGTCCGTCTTTGAAGTCAACTGGGCGGCGATGTCGGTGGGATATGTGTTGTTATGCTGCAGGCGGTAGAGTTGCAACTGGGCTCGTACCTGCTGAAGATTCTTCGTCAGATTCGACATTTTTGCATCGCCGGTGGCGTCGGCGAACCGCGGGACCACGATCGCAGCCATGAGCCCGAGGAACATAATCACCCACAGGACCTCAACTAACGTAAAACCTCTCTTGTCGGTGTACATTGGTTCGCCTCAAGACAGCAACCGGATAGAACGGTGAAGCATTATAACTGTAGGAAACAAAGCATGACGCGGCAAATCTGACTCGCGTCGAGTTATTCTATCCGGCGAACTTCGCCGGTGGGGCGCTCCTGCCCGAAGATTCGTACTTTTTCAGGATGGCGGTCAGGGCCTTGACCTTGTTGCCGTGTTTGGCGTAGAGGTTCGTCGTCTCGCCGGGATCGTCGTCGAGGTTGTAGAGCTGTCCGGGCGTGTCCACCTTGCGTTTCAAAGAGTATCCGCCCGAGTTATTGCCGAGGATCAGCTTCCACGGTCCCTGGCGGACAGACTTGAACGCCGACCACGGCGTCATGATGGTGGCTTCGCGGAGCGGTTGTTTTAGCTTCTGTCCGCGGAGGACGGGGAGAATGCTGTAGCTGTCTTCGCCCGCGTTGTCGGGCAGGTCTACTTTCAGGATGTTGGCGAGAGTGGCCAGCACGTCCACCGTGCAGACGATCTCGTCCGAGACGCTTGCGGGTCTGACTTGCCCGGGCCAGCGCACGATGAAAGGTACGCGGTGCCCGCCTTCGTAGATGGTCGTCTTGTATCCGAGATGCGGACCGTTTGTCTTGTGCCCGTAGGTTATCCAGTATTGATAGGACCCCTCGCCCTTGCGCTTAAGCAGGGCGTCGGCGTCCCACGGCTTGCCCCAATCGTTTTTGGCGTACTTGCGCAAGGCGCCTTCCGGATCGCCGGGCAGGGCGCCGTTATCGGACGTGAAGAGTATCAGCGTATCGCCCAGGCAGCCCTTGGACTTCAGGTCGGCGATCAGCCTGCCGACGATGTTGTCGAGTTCGACGACCTTGTCGCCGTGCATCCCGGCGCCGGATTTACCGCGGAATTCTTTGGTCGCCAGGCAGGGGCGGTGTATCGCCGAAGTGGGCATGTAGAGGAAGAACGGCTTTTGGGGGGTCGCTTTGAAGTGGCGGTCGAGCCAGCCTTTCGCCTTCGACCACCGCTGTCTTCATGAAACATCGTCTGCTTAATCGCATTTGGCGCCTCTGCTTCTGGAGTTAGTGCTGTTACGACATCCTGTCGACGTTCAGTTCGGCGTGGGAGCATTTTGGCGACATTTCGAGCATGTAGAGCACGCCCCGGGCCACTTCGCGCGGCGAGATGAATGCGCCGGTGTCCATCGGTCGACCGGCGGCGTTGAACAGTTCGGTGGCCATCTTGCCCGGACAGACGCTTATGATCCGGATACCGAGGCCCTTGATTTCGAGCTTGAGCGTTTCGGCGAATCCGTTGAATCCGTACTTCGAGGCGCAGTAGATCGTGTGGTCGGGCACGGGCTTCTTCCCGCCTGCGGAGTTTACGTTTACTATCGCGCCGCGCCTGCGGGTCTTGAACATTTCGATTACGGCTTTGGTCAGCTTGATCGGGATTGTCAGGTTCAGTTCGATGACCTCGTCGACCCGCTCGTCGGAGACGCCTTCGAGCTTTGTGATGTCGACCACGCCGGCGTTGTTGACCAGGATATCGATCTGCTTTTCGATGCAGAGCGACTTGACCGATTCGAGCACGGCGCTGTCGCGGAGATCTCCGGCGACGGTGATGCATTCGCCGCCGCCGGCGATGACGCGGGTCTTTAGTTCATCGAGCAGTTCGGTGCTGCGTGCGGTCAGGATCAGGTTAGCGCCCGCCTCGGCGAACAGCAGCGCCATTTCTCTGCCCAGGCCCTTCGACGCGCCGGTGATGAGTATCCACTTGTCTTTGAGAGTCATGTCCGCGTGTTCCTTAGTTGGCGACGAATTGCAGTATTCGTGCGGCCGGACCGCCTTGTTTGCGGTTTTCGATTGCGACGGTTTTCAGTTTCAGTATGTGTTTGCCCGCTTTGAGATCGGCGTCGAACATGACGGTTCTGGGGTAGTGCAGTCCGCGGCTGTAGCGGTGGTAGAGGTCGACTGTCACGGGTTTACCGCCGTCCACGATCGCTTCGAGCACTCCGGCGTCCGGGCCTGCGATAACGTAGGCGCCGATGCCCTTGCCGGTGAATTCGAGGGTGAGTTCCGCCCCGGTGTCGTCTGCGCTGATCATCTCGACCTTGGTGAACCGCCCGCGTTTTCCGCCCTTGAGGCTCTTCCAGTCGGGCACGCCGAGTTTCCATCCGCTTTTCACCTTCGCCTTTGCCGGCGCGATGAATCGAGCGTCGAAATAGCTATGGTCGTCTATCGGTTTGGCGGGCATTTTGTGGGCTGTCTTCTTGGCGCCGCTCGCCGGCGGTTTGGCCCACGCCTTGTCCAGGAGTTTTTCGATCATCTTCGTACACATCGCGTTACCGTACGGACCGGGATGCACTCCGCCGAATTTCTTCCAGGTCAGCGTCTTGGCCTTGATCTGCCCGGCGACTTCCCTGGCCAGGTCGATCGTCGAGATGCTGTAGTATTCGGCGACCTTCTTGTGCCCGGTCATCGGAATCGGGTTCTTGCCCGCATCGATCGTTTTGATCATGCCGGGGTTGACGAAGTAGGTGATAACGATGTCCATGTTGGGGTTGCATGTGCGCCCATGGCGGATGATGCCTTCCATTCCGCGTATGCACTCGCGGAGTTTGTGCCCGGCGTCCTGGTCGTCGTTCACCGCGAACTCGATGAAGAACAGGTCGGCCGGTCCCTTGCTCAGCACGTCGCTGGCCAGGCGTCCGGCGCCGGTGGTCGAACACGTCGAGGAAATTCCCGCGTCGGTGAACGTAAACTTCGTGTCGCCAAAGCGCTTGGTCAGCATCGAGCAGACCATGGGTCGATACCCGTTCATCTCGGTGATCGACCCGCCGATGAACGCGACGTGTCCGGTCTTGCCCCTGGTGAACTGGATGCGTGAGTTGTCGAAGGCGCCGCGCAAATGGAAGTTCGAATCGCCAACGGTTGCGGGCGTCTTGGCGGGCGGCGCCTTGGCCGCCGCGACAATAGAACAAACGCCCAGGCAGATGACGGACAGCGACACGCGGCGGATCAATCGTTTTGCAAGCATTGTGAAAACTTCCTTTCGGCGCCAATCATATACGATTTGGTCCCGATGCAACACCCCGGCGTCGGCGGGCGGGCGGAAGGACGATTTTTTTGGGGAAGCATGGTGAACTTTTGGGGCTTCGGAGGCGTCTAATAACCATAGTGATTGATGTTCTTGTTGCGCGTCGGGTTTACCGTCAAAGGAGTTGGTCATGAATGTGAAAAGGACTCGCGCGATGGCGGCGGTTGTGCTGGCGGGGATGTTGGGGCTCTGGCTTGTGACCGGATCGGGCGGGCAGTTATCCGTGGCGATGGCGCGGAGTCCGGTCTCGGGTGTCAAGGTCCCCGGATACGGGCGGTTGCTCGTGTCCGGTCCGTTTCTCCACAAGAACATGGCGGTCTTCTTCCTGTACGAGCCCGCCGCCTCGGGCGACGAGACCGACTACATGACCCTGCAAGAGGCGTTCAAGGGCGGTCTGGTCAAGATTTCCGAGCGCTCTGACGCCACCGTTCGGCAGCTTGTAATCACGTACGACGGCGACAAACCGCTTTTCATCATCGCCGGCGAGCTGGTCAGCGGCGGAAAGCAGGACCGAACGATGCAGCACAGCCTGGTTATACCGCCTGAGACCAAGAACGCTCCTCTGCCTTCGTTCTGTGTGGAGCAGACCCGCTGGAGGGGAGGCGGGAAGTTTGAGGTCACCGGCGACATGGCGTCCAACTCCAGCCAGGCCGCCCTCAATATCGGAGACCAGAGTTCCGTGTGGTCCTCGGTGAGGAAGTACAAGTCGTCCCTCCGGGGCAACGCATCGGTCGCATCGGGAACCAGGGTTCGGGCCAGCCGCACGAGCAGCCTGAACGAGGAACTCAGCGACGGGAGCGTCAAGAAGCTTGTTGGCGGATACGAGGAGGCGATGGGCAGGGTGGCGTTGGATATCAGGCGGCCACTGGGGCTGGCGTATGCGGTTGACGGAAAGATGACCGCGATGCACGTGTTCAATTCAAGCATCCTTTTCAAGAAGCTTCGAGCCCAACTGCTGCGCGCGGGGTCCGTTGACGCGGCCGCCGGGCGATTCAACAAGAAACCGACGAACCTGACTGTCAGGGACCTGGCGAATTTCATTGCGGCTGCTTGGGACGGAAAGAAGTCGACGCTCGAGCCGGGCATGGATAACCTGGTGACGCGCTACGTGGCGTCGAGGACCTTCACCAGCGAACTGCGTTACAAGGCCAGGCTCGTTCATTCCCAGGTCGGGCGGATTGAAACACCTGTCCCCAAACCGAAGCCTTACCGGGTTCCGCGGAGGAACAACATGAACATGCGCCAGAGTATCAGGCCGAGAGAATAGAAACGCCGACTTCGACGTCCGCCGGACCGGCTGCAAATCATTCCCACTGCGGGGGAAGTCAGGGAACCCCTTTTGAAAAGCCCGCCATGCCGATACAATGTCCGGAAATTGTGAAAGGGATCATCAAATGAAATTAAGGATACTCATCGGATTGGTGGTTGTACTGTCGGCGATGTCGTTTGCGGTTGCCAAGGTCGAATTGTGTCGGGGAAACTATCACGGCGAGGCGGCCGCCAAGGTGCAACTCGCGAAGTTCGCGGGCAGCTATTCCGACATGGACGGATGGAAGAAGCGAGCCGCGACCGTCCGCCAGGGGATGCTCCGCGGGATGGGGCTGGATACTCCGCCCAAGAAGTGCGATCTCAAGCCGATTGTCACCGGCAAGCGGACGCACAAGGGATATACCGTCGAGAACGTGGCGTTCGAGAGCCTTCCGGGCTTCTTCGTTACGGGCAATCTGTACCGCCCGCTTGCCGGTGGGGCCGCGAAAAGTTGTGCGGGTATATTGTGCCCGCACGGGCATTTCCGAGACCGCGGCGGTGACGGAGGCGGTCGGTTCCGCCCCAGCATGCAGACGCGATGCGCGACGCTGGCCCGCATGGGCGCGGTGGTGCTGTCGCTCGATATGGTCGGATGGGGCGAATCGACGCAGTATCCCCACAAGGGCGCCAGGACCCTGACGCTTCAGACGTGGAACGGTATCCGCGCGATCGATTTCCTTTATTCGCTGAAGGAGGTCGACCCCAAGCGAATCGGCATCACCGGGGCGTCCGGCGGCGGGACGCAGACGTTCGTGTTGACGGCCGTCGACGATCGCATATCGGTGTCGATACCCTGCGTGATGGTCTCGGCGCACTTCTTCGGCGGGTGCTCGTGCGAAAGCGGAATGCCCATCCACAAGTCCGCCGCCCACGAAACCAACAACGCCGACATCGCCGCTCTGGCGGCTCCCCGCCCGCAACTGCTGATCTCCAACGGTAAGGACTGGACGAAGAACACGCCGAAAGTCGAATTCCCGTACATCAAGGGCGTCTACAAACTCTGCGGCGCCGAATCGAAAGTTGAGAATCTGCACCTCGCCAAAGAAGGGCACGACTACGGCCCGTCAAAACGCAACGGCGCGTATAAATTCTTTGCAAAGCACCTGAAACTCACCACAGACAAGATCCGCAAGGACGATGGAACATTCGACGAGACGCCCGTGACGATCGAGACCAAGAAGATCCTGACGGTGTTCACCGACGCTCGCCACCGCCCCAAGCATGCGGTAAAGGGACCGGCTGCGGTGGAATCACTACTTAAGCCCGCAGAATAACGCCAGGCGAGCCGTTAAGTCCTCACCAATTCCCTGCCTCGGATGTGTTGACATCCAGGCGGACACCGGCGATAATACAGGTATGGATGCAACGAACGTAAGAACCGATCTTCGGACAATAGCCGACCGGCTTCCTGACTCGGCGTCCTATGTTGATGCGATGTACGAACTTTACGTTCGCATGAAGATCGCCCGGGGGATGCAGGCCGCCGAGGAAGGCCGCGTCATTCCGCACGATGAGGTCAAACGCAGGTTCAGCCAATGATGAAGGTCGTCTGGACCGAGCCGGCAGTTGCGGACCTGGACAGTATCCACGCATACATTGCCCATGATGCCGAGATTTACGCTGATGCTCAGATTCAGGCTATCTTTGAAGCTACTGATCGACTTGAGCGTTTCCCACAATGCGGGAGAATGGTCCCCGAGATTGGCCAGCAGGCAACGAGAGAACTTATCGTCGGCAGCTTTCGTGTCATCTACCATGTCGCCGCTGATACGGTGAGGATACTGACCGTGCTGCACGCTGCGCAACAATTTCACAGTCCGCAATAGACCGCCTTCAAACGAGGACCCAATTGGGCGACCAGGAACAATACGACCGCCTGTTTGAAACGCTCGACCCGCTCTGCGAAGGCGAGACGGATCGCATCGCGCTGATGGCGACGATTGTCTGCGAACTGCATCGGACATTCGAACTGTTCGATTGGGTGGGATTTTACAGGAACGTCGGCGGCGAGGTACTGAAGATCGGCCCGTACCAGGGGGCCCACGGATGCCTGACGATAGATTTCTCACGGGGTATATGCGGGCGGTGTGCTCGCGAAAAGGCGGTGCAGAATATAGCGGACGTGGCGGGCGAGCGGGACCATATCGCCTGCTCAGCTACCACCAAATCCGAAATTGTGATACCGATCATGGACGCAGGCGGCGAACTGATCGCCGTGCTCGACATCGATTCGGACACGCCGGGGGCCTTCGACCGGATCGACCAGGAGAATCTACAGCTAATCGGCAGGTACTTCCAGCTTTCATACTCGTAAGTCTTGTGTTTTTTTAAAAAAATCTGATTACGGTTTGTCACGCGATTGCGCCTGAGGTGTGGAGTTCCCGGATATCCGCCTGGCTGTAACCGAGGAGTTCGCCAAGGATTTGAAGGTTGTGTTCGCCCAGCGCCGGTGCATGGGTCCTGGTAGTCTCTTCGCCCTCGCCGCGGAACTTCACGGGGCTTCCGGCGATCTTGAAGTCCGCCTCGCCTTCGACGCCGACGAGCATGTTGCGGGCCTTGATCTGCTCGTAGTCGAACAGGTCCTTGACCGTGTTGATCTTGGCGCATGGCACGTCGGCGGCGCCGAATGCCTCGAGCCAGTGGTCCGTGGTCTCGGAGGCAAGAGACGCGTTGATGATCGCCTTCAACTCCACGTGGTGTTCGGTGCGCTGGGCGTTGGTCGCGAAACGCGGGTCGTCGGCCAGTTCGCTCCGGGCGAACACTTCGCACAACGAGCGAAAGATCTTGTCGTTGCCCGCGGCGATAACGATCGTCGAATCGCTCGTGTCAAACGCGTCGAAGGGCGTTACCGACGGGTGACGCGAACCGAGCGGTCCGGGGACTTTCCCGGTGGTCTGGTATCGCGCGATGGCGTTCTCCAGCACCGAAACCGCGCTGTCAAGCATCGCCACGTCGATCCTCGCGCCCCGGTCATCGTCCGAGCGGCCGCGGCGGAACAACGCCGTGACAATCCCGATCGTCGTGTACAGACCCGAGACGATGTCGGCGATGGACGAACCGACACGCACGCACTGCCCGTCGGCTGTGCCTGTAATCGACACCAGCCCTGAAAAGGACTGGATTACCATGTCGTAGGCGGCGTTGGTCGAATCCGGACCGGAATATCCGAACCCGCTGACGCTGGCGTAGATGATCGAGGGATTCAACTCCTTGATCCGCCGGTCGGAAAAACCGAGCTTCTCCAGCGTGCCTGGGCGGTAGTTCTCGACCAGCACGTCGGCCTTGGCGATCAGGTCGGCCAGCACGCCGGCGCCCCGCTCGGTCTTCAGGTTCAGCGTCAGCGACTTCTTTCCGCAGTTGATGCTCACGAAGTAAGCCGATTTCTCGCCGCCGGCGTCCAGGAACGGACCGAAGTGCCTGGCATCATCTC
This sequence comes from Phycisphaerae bacterium, assembly GCA_016782885.1. GTDB lineage: Bacteria > Planctomycetota > Phycisphaerae > SM23-33 > SM23-33 > BS750m-G57. Next base: position 13,967 of record JADHXQ010000090.1, read on the forward strand.
CCGCGCCGGGCGTTTCGACCTTGATGATCTCGGCGCCCAGATCGCCGAGGATCATCGTGCAGTACGGACCGGCCAGAACGCGCGTCAGGTCGATTACCAGGATGCCGCTCAAAGGTTTTTCAGATATTGCCATCAGTCTCTCCGTCTCGATCGCCATCGATCGCTATTTTAATCCGAGTTCCGCGAGCTTGGCGTCGGTGGGGATACCGTCAGCGTTCCACCCGCGCAATTTATAGTACTCGTCGAGCATCGCGTCGAGAGTTTCCTGAGGGCAGCACCTTCCCCTGGCCGGTCCGTCCGGGATCGGTTCGTTCATCACGCGATAGGGGAGCGTGTCGTCCTTGCGGGAAACGCCGCGGCGGACGTTGATCATCCGTTCGAGATTGTAGATCCGCTCGCCGATCGTTTCGAGATCATCGAGGCCCATGTCCCATCCGGTCACGTGGTTCAGCACCCTGGCGAGTTCCTCGTTGAGCATCTTTCCGAAACCCTTCTCGGCGGTGAACCGGCAGATGACCATCGAGTCGCCCAGCGCGGTGAAGTACTGATTCTTGCGGATGTACTCCACCTGCGGGGCGAAATCGGGATCGGAGTCGGGCGCAACGAACTTCGGGCGCCCGTCGTGGTGGCTTCCGCCGCGCGTCGACGTGGGATACGACAGCGACATCTCGCGCAGCCCGCGCGCCGAATGTCCGGGTATCTCCAGGCCCTTGACCGCGTAGAGATACTTGCAGGCGTCGCCGCCGAACTCCCTCGCCAGGCGCCACGATCCTCTCGCCAGTTTCGCTCCGATGCCTTCGCAGGCGGCGGTCTTGCGGACCAGATCGATCGTGCCCTCCCCGTCGGCGAAGTTTACTGCCCCGCCGAAATCGGCCTCCGAGACGATTCCCTTCTCGATGCATTCGGCGACGAAGGAGAGCGTCACGCCCATCGAGATCGTGTCCATGCCCATCAGGTCGCAGAGGTGGTTTGCGTTGATGATCGAGTTTATGTCGCGGTTATCGAGCATCGATCCCAGCGCGTAGAGGGTTTCGTATTCGGGCATCTTGACCGGTTTACCGGCGTATGGGCCTTCGGTCGCCCTGACGTTCTTTCCGCAGGCGACCGGGCAGCCGTGGCAGGTGATGTCCTTGTCCCAGTATTTTTCCCGGATGACCTCGCCGCTGATGTCTTCGGCGTGGGCGAACGTTTCTCTGGCGTTGTTGTGCGTGCAGAGGACGCCTCTACTGTTGATGAGGTTCACCAGGATCGGCGTACCGTGGTTGTGCAGAGCGGCGCTGTTTTCCTTGAGCAGGCCCAGGCGATCTCTCAGGTAAGCGCGGAGCCCTGCTTTGTCGGCGATTTGGGTCCGCCTGGAGCCCTTGACGACAATGGCTTTGAGATTCTTGGCGCCCATGACGGCGCCCATGCCTGCGCGTCCTGCCGCCCCGGGCCGCTTTCCGCCGCCGATGATATTGGCGAACAGAACGCCGTTTTCACCGGCCGGCCCGATCGCCATTCCCACGCTGTCGGCGCCCTGGCGCGCGGCGAGTGCTTCGAGTGTCGTTTCGGTATCTTTTCCCCGGAGGAAGGCGGCGTCTTTGATCTCGGCTCCGTTTTCGGTGACCAGCAGGTAGACGGGCTCCTCGGCGCGCCCGTTGATGAAGATCGCGTCGAACCCGGTCCGTTTCTGCACGGTGGCGAACTTACCGCCGAAGTTCGAGTCGGCCAGCAGCCCGGTAAGCGGCGAGATGGCGGCGGCGTGTCCGCGGCTCGAGCCCCAGACGGGCGTATCGGTGAGAGGACCTACAGCGAAGACCAGGGCATTTTCCGCTCCGAGCGGATCGGCGTCGGAGGGCACATTATCGTAGATCAGCTTGGCGCACAGACCGTTTCCGCCGAGAAATTTCCGGGCGAAGGGCTCGTCGAACTGCTCCCGGGCGACGTCACCTGAGGCGAGGTTCACCTTGAGAATGTTCCCGTGGTGTCCGAACATCACGTTTTCTCCTGCATGGGGGGCAAGCTGACAGCGCGGGCGAAAAGGCTCAGTATAGCGGAATCGGGCGGTTCGGCAAGGCATTTGGACTTGGCGTTCGTAAGTTCCGTGTGTATTGACGCCTGCATTTCGGCGGGGTATCTTGACGGGATGGATCGTGAACAGAAATCGCCACCTTGAGATTGGAGCTGCGCCATGAAATACCGATTGAGCTGTCTTTTTCTCCTTCTCATCGCGTCGGGCTGCACAGAAGTTGCCGAGCGGGACTACCCCTACAGGTCCGTGGCGTTCACCGACGTGAAACTCACCGACTCCTTCTGGCGGCCGCGCATCGAAACGAATCGCACGGTGACGATTCCATTCGCGTTCAAAATGTGCGAGGAAACCGGGCGGATCGAAAACTTCAAGGTCGCCGGCGGGCTGTCGAAAAAAGCGTGGACCGGCGCGTTCGGGTTCAACGACTCCGACGTCTCGAAGATCATCGAGGGCGCTTCGTACTGCCTGCGCGTCAAGGATGACCCGAAGTTGGACGCCTATCTCGATAAACTGATCGGCTACTACGCCGCCGCCCAGGAAGATAACGGGTATCTCTACACGCTCTGGACCTCGCGCAAGACGCTCACGAAAGAGCAATACGATAAGATCATCTGCCGCCCCATGGAAGACGACCCCTGGAGCACCATCTGGTTCGCCCACCAACTGTACTGCCTGGGGCACATGTACGAAGCGGGCGTGGCGCACTGGCTGGCTACCGGCAAGCGCGATCTTCTCGACGTGTGCATCAAGAGTGCCGATCTGGTCTGCGAGACTTTCAACAAAGACGGGTTGACCGAGCCGCCCGGGCACCAGGAAATCGAGATCGGACTGGCCAAACTCTACCGCGTGACGGGCAAGCGGAAGTACATGGATTTGGCGAGATTCCTCCTCGAACGACGGGGCCGCCACCCCCGCAAGAACAAATACAACCAGACGCACAAGCCCGTCCTCCAGCAGGACCAGGCCGTCGGACATTCGGTCCGCGCTAACTACATGTACAGCGCGATGGCCGATATCGCCGCGCTCACCGGCGACAAGCAGTATATCGCCGCAATCGACCGTATCTGGAACAACGTGGTCTCGAAGCATCTCTACCTGATCGGCGGCATGGGCGCCAACGGTTTCGGCGAGGGCTATGGCAAGAACTACGAACTGCCCAATCGCGCCGCCTACTGCGAGACCTGCGCCGCCATCGCCAACGTATACTGGAACCACCGCATGTTCCTCCTGCACGGCGAGGCGAAGTACATCGACGTCATGGAGCGATCGCTCTACAACAACGTCCTGTCCGGCATTTCGTTCGATGGAAAGCTGTTTTTCTATCCCAATGTCCTCGAATCGATGCATGGCGATGACCGCAGCCCGTGGTTTGGATGCGCCTGCTGCCCGGGCAACATCACGCGTTTCCTCGCCAGCGTTGGCGGGTACATGTATGCCGTTCGCGACGATGCGATCTACGTAAACCTCTTCGCCCAGAGCGACGCCACGGTCGAACTCGCCGGGCGCAGCGTCAAGCTGACCCAGAAAACCAACTTCCCGTGGGACGGCAAGGTCAGCATCACCGTCACGCCCGACAAGCCCGGGCCGATCGCCCTGAAGATACGGATCCCCGGATGGGCAAGAAACGAGCCGGTCCCCAGCGATCTGTACCGCGTGGCGCCAGGCAGCGAAACCAAATGGAAGTTCGCCTGCAAGGTCAATGGAAGACCCGCCAGAACTGCGATCGAAAAGGGATACGCCGTGATCGCCCGCGACTGGAAGGGCGGCGATACCGTTACGATCGACTGGCCGATGCCTGTCCAGCGAATCGTCTGCAACGACAAGGTCGAGGCCAACCGCGGGCGCGCGGCGCTGCAGCGCGGGCCGATCGTATACTGCGTCGAGCATCCGGACGTTCCGGGCGGTAAGGTCGCAAGCCTGGTCCTGCCCGACAAGGCGCCGCTTACCGCCAAATATCGCGACGATTTGCTGCAGGGTGTCATGGTAATCAGCGGTGGGGCGGGGGCGGGCAAGTTCACGGCGATTCCGTATTACGCATGGGCTCACCGCGGCAAGGGGCCGATGGCCGTCTGGCTCGCGAGGACGCCCGCGGCGGTGCCTCCGATTCCCGCGCCAACCATTGCTTCCCGAGCCAAGTGCTCCGCATCCTGCCGGTACACCGAAGGGGCCAACGACCTCAGCGAGCCCACTAGCTCCGACGACCACAGCTACCCGTTCCTGCACTTCTGGCCGAACAAGGGAACCACCGAATGGGTGCAGTACGATTTCGCCAAACCGCAGAAGGTATCGAGCGTCGAGGTCTATTGGCTCGACGATACCGGCCGCGGCGAGTGCCGCATCCCCGCTTCATGGAAACTGCTCTACAACAAAGACGGAAAATGGGTCGAGGTCGACAAGCCGGACGCCTACGGTTGCAAAGCCGACAAATACAATGTAACCAAATTCACACCCGTGACCACGGACAAGCTGAAGATCGAAATAAAACTCCAGGCCAAATGGTCCGCGGGCGTCCACGAATGGCGCGTCCGCTGAGCCACGATGAAAGGAAATCGTTTCCATGAAATACGCAATATCACTGGTCCTGATAACCGCCGCATCAGTTTTCGCCGCCGATTGGCCTCAGTTTCACGGGCCCAATCGCGACAACAAATCCCTCGACAAGGGGCTGCTGAAGACCTGGCCCGAGGGTGGTCCGAAGCGCATCTGGGAAACTACCGGGATCGGGCAGGGGTACTCGACAGTCGCAATCGCGGACAAACGCATCTACACGACCGGAAGCATCAACGGCGATTGCGTTATCACCGTGCTGGACATGGACGGAAAGAAGCTCTGGACAAAGACCAACGGAAGGGCCTGGAAGAAGAGCTATCCCGGAACCCGCTCCATCCCGACGATCGCCGACGGGCTGCTCTACCACCTCAGCGGGATCGGGAGCATGGCGTGTCTCAAGGCCGCCGACGGATCGCCGGTATGGTCGGTTGACATCATGAAGAAATTCGGCGGGCGGAATATCATGTGGGGGCTGGCGGAATCACCGCTCGTTCTCGACGACAAGGTTATCTGCACGCCCGGCGGCGCGGCCGTCAGCATGGCCGCCCTGGACAGGAAGACGGGCAAGGTTGTCTGGGAATGCAAAGGCGCCGGCGATAAACCGGGTTATGCCTCGCCGATCCTGATCGAATACAAGGGCCTCAGGCAGATAGTTACGGCGATGTCGGAATCCATAGTCGGCGTGCGCGCCTCCGACGGGAAGTTGCTGTGGAGGTATCCGCACAAGGTCTATGCTGACGAGAATATCACGACGCCGATTTTCCACGAGGGCTTCGTGATCGTTTCGGGCTGCGTCAGGAAGGGAACCACTTCGCTGAAGCTCGAAGTTTCGGGCGACAAGTGTTCGGTAAAACGACAGTGGCATAACCGTACGCTCGACAACAAGCAGGGCGGGATCATTCTGGACGAGGGCCGGCTCTACGGATACGCCGAGTCCGGGCGCCCGATGCCCTGGACGTGTGTAGATTTCAAGTCGGGCAAAACCATCTCCCAATCGGCTCCCGTGAAGTCCTCGTACAAGTACAAAATGGGCTGTCTGACCTATGCGGACGGGATGTTCTATCTCTACGCGGATAACGGGAACATGGCCCTGGCGAAGGCTACCGACACGGGCTTTGAAGTCACCGGAAGGTTGAAGATCAAGGACCCGGGAAAGAACCCGACCTGGGCGCATCCCGTTGTATGCGGCGGGAGGCTCTACATCCGCTCCGGCGACAAACTCGGCGTTTATAATGTTGTCGGAAAGTAGATGACTGCGTTCCCGACGTTGTACTACTCCGCGAAGTGGTGATTCGCTACGACTTCCCGACTTCGTCGGGACGAGGCGGGCGTGCCGCCCTGCCGCTAAACGGGGGTGCGGCGCGTTTGTCGCACTTTAGGCGTCGGCGGGGGACAATGGCGTTACGAAATCCCAGTGTTGCGGTTCGCGCCCCGCTTTGATTGGATTCATTTCGATGTAGCGGGCGGCGGAGGCGATGGTTTCTTTGTCTTCGATAAAAACTTTCCAGGCGCCTTTCGCCCAGGGCGTTTGGGCGAGCCCCAAAGCGTGTGTCGCTTGAGATTTGAATTGCCCGAAAACGTATTCCACTCGGTGCTTGCTGCGAAGCGAGAGAAGATGCACGTGATCGTTCATAATCGCACACGCGCGAATTGTCAGTCCGAGACTCTGAACTACTCGAGCGAATCCGCGTGCAACGATCGGGCGTGTTGAATCGTTAATGAAAAACTGGGGGCGTGACAGTTTATCGCGTGAAGCGGTCCAGAACCGCCGAAGCGTATTACCGTCGGGTTGCGGATCCTGTCGCCCGTACCGCACGTCGCCTAACGCTCGGAGTTCGGCGTCGTAGACCGCTTTGGAATACGAACCCCGAGGATCGTTCGGAAGCCATGTACCGTAGGTGGTGAGAATAATGTGGTACGCAATAACCATACGAACCCTTTCAGTTTATCGTCGAACCATATTCCACTGATTCGCATTCTATCATAGTTTAAGAATACATCAATGGCGCGACACCCCGTTTAGCGGCAGGGCGGCACGCCCGCCTTCGTCCCGGCGCAGTCGGGAAGGTTGACTCGTCCAGACGCAATCGGGATTGTCACCCTACGTCCCGAAACTGAACGAATATATCTTCGCCTCCCGCAACTCGAACTTCAGCTTGATCTCTTTCCCTTTCAGTTTCGTCAGAGAAAAATCGTCCTTCCACTCTACCACCGCATCCGTAACCGTCTTCGTCACCAGCTTCCCTTCGCCCAACTGTTTCCCGTCTTTGTCGAAAACCGTTGTCTTCACGAAGCCCGACGGGGCGATGTCGGAGTATGGGCCTCAACGAGGCCCGCGTGCGCGGCACTTTGGAGTGCGGGGAGCTCTCACCGCTTTCACTTGTCGCGGAGCGACGGTTATCGCCGTTTGCCGTTTCTACTTTCTACCAACCACTTTCTCGCGCGGCGTAATGTCCCCCCGAATTCCTTATTCTGTGTTTTCATGCCCTGCCCCCAATGACCCCTGTCCTCCGAAGCCCATGGCGAAGGGGAAGTGGGGCGCAGTGCGCTGTCCCCCTAACTCGATCTTCACTCCTTCGGTTTCAACCGAAGAAGACCGTCAGTGACTGAGAACATCTTAAGCCTGTCGGGCACGTCCTTCTCTGCTATCTTCATCCGGCCCATTGGGGCGTCCACGCCGGTTTGCGTAAGGATGGCCAGTGTTCCGGACACCACGGATCGATTCGCCACGTCGTAATAGAACACGGATGTTCCCTTCACAACGCATTTGTATTCCCCCTCCAACTCTGCGGGGGCGTCTATCTCTGATATGTCAGTGTCGACGTCAAATTCAGCGCATAAGCGTTTCCCAATCTTGACATATCGTCCGAGCGTGATGCGATAGCGGCCTTTGACCTGCGTGAGATGTCCCATGAAGGCAAATGGCATCTTCGCGGGAACGTCAACTGTTTCGCCGACCTTTATGGGCCTGGTGGGGAGCGGGAAAAGCATTGGGAGGGACATAGTCACGTTGATGTCCCCAAACGGTCCGGAGCCGTCCTCTTTCATGCCCTTGATGACTATCGGCGGGACCGTATGGGTCATGGGCTCGACTGTTTTCCCGGGGATATTGGCCGTCACGGTTAGCTGCAAATCTTTCAGCACCACATTGGCCGTCCCGTCGCCCTGGTTCTTGATCAGCAGCGGGCCTTCAAACGACGTTCTTGGCTCCATGTCGCCAAGTCTGTCGGCGAGAGGGTCGTTAATCTTCCCTTTAACCCGCATATCCTGTTGGTATGCATACTCGTGTACGTCCTTGTTG
>JADHXQ010000091.1 GCA_016782885.1 Phycisphaerae bacterium
AAAGGGGACAGGCTGCTTTTATCTTATTATTCTCGTGTTGATTAAAGGGGATACGCTGTTTTATTGGTTGTTATTGGCTGGGAGTTGTGTACGATTGCGATATGCCAAGAACAATCAGAGCGTCAACCGGCGGGATCTGTTGCCATGTATTGAACCGCGGTAACGGATGCGCGAAAGTTTTTCACGGCCCGGGCGATTACCAGGAGTTCGTGGATTTGTTGCCCCTGGCCTGCGAGCGGGTCGACATGCGGCTGCTGGGATGGTGCCTGATGCCCAACCACTTTCACCTTTTGCTCCGCCCGTACGAGGATGGCGATCTGGCCCGGTGGATGCAATGGTTGATGACATCGCACGTTCGCCGGCATCACAAGCGATTCGGCACGAGTGGGCACATCTGGGGCGGGCGGTTCAAATCGTTTCCGTTGCAGCGGCGTCGGCCCACGACGGCTGAGCGCGGGGAGGGTGTGGTCGAGACGGCCGATCCGTTTTGGACCGTGCTGCGATACGTCGAACGCAACGCGCTTCGGGCGAACCTGGTCGAGCGTGCTGAGGAGTGGCCTTGGTCGTCGCTGAGATGGTGGGCGTTTCCGGCGAAGGCCCCCGAGTGGGCGAAAGCGGACGGATTTGAACGCCCGGCGAAATGGCTGGAGACGGTCAACGAGGCCCAGACGAAGGAGGAATTGGCCGCGTTGCGCTGCAGCGTAACTCGCGGCCGGCCTTTTGGCGCCAAGCGATGGGTCCAACAGACCGCCAGGACAATCGGCCTGGAACACACCCTGCGTCCCCTGGGCCGACCGTCAATAGTGCAATAATAGGAATAAAGCAGCCTGTCCCCTTTTATCAGGGTATTCGTGTTTTTGTGCTTAGTTTGGGCGGCGGGGCATGTACGATGTGGTATCGAACTGTTTTTGGAGAATGGAGAAAAGGATGGCCAGTGAAATGAAGCGGAGAGCGTTTATCGGGGCGTCGGCGGTTGGGGCGGCGGTGGCGTTTATGGGACGCGAGGCCCAGGCGGCGCAGGGAAGGGAAAATGCGGCGGGAGTTGGGGGGTATGACTATCGCCTTCCGAAGATCAAGACCGGCGCGACGCTGCTGTTTCAGGGTGATTCGATCACCGATATGAAATGGGGACGCAACCAGAAGGACCGAAACCACTATCTCGGGCACAGTTACGTCTATCTGATCGCGTCGAGGCTTCATACGGACATGCCGGATGCGAAACTCAATTTCCTGAACCGAGGCATGAGCGGGCATACGGTTGCGAATTTGAAGGCTCGCTGGCAAAAGGACGCGCTGGACCTCAAGCCCGACGTGCTGTCGATCCTGATCGGCGTAAACGATGTGGGACGGGCGGGGCGATCGAAGAAGGGTGTGGATGTCGCGGCGTTCGAGGCCGACTATCGATCCCTGCTCGATCAGTCCCGCAAAGCGAATCCGGCGCTGAAGATCGTTCTGCTCGAACCGTTTGTCCTGCCGGTTACGAGACTTAAAGAAAAAGCGGCCTGGGATATGTGGCGCGGCCAGATCGACCGCCTCCGTGCGATCGTGGCGAAGCTGGCGTCGGATCACAAGGCCGTCCTCATCAAGACGCAGGACATTTTCGACTCGGCGGCCAGGCGAGCTGAGGCGTCTCACTGGATATGGGACGGGGTGCATCCGCTACCGCAAGGGCACGAACTGATCGCCCGAAACTGGATCGAGACAGTCGCCAGGGCCTGGGCGTGAGTCCAGTTGGATGTAGAACAGCGAGCGCGTCGAATTTGCCCCCGGACGGCAGGTTCACATGTGTCACAAAAACGCCCCAGGTGTGACATATAACGAATGGCGAATAGGGCAAGTGAACATTTGAGTTGCCCGAGGGTAGAACCTTTCCCAGTAGAACGTTACGGCGTTATTACTGATCTGCACAGCGATCAAGCGGTTCGGGTTATTCCGATTATGTGCGGCGTATTGGGGGTGTCACACGAGTGACAAGGTGTGAACCAAATGTGACACCTCGCGGTGCTATAATGAAGCGGCGAGTTGGTCAGGCCAACTGACCATCGGCTGAAAGGATTCTCAATCATGACGAGCAAACTATGTGAACTGAACTGCGTACCATGCCGCGGCGGCGTGCCTCCTCTGGACGAACCGAAACTCGGCGAGCTGCTGGGGGAGTTGGACGACGGCTGGGAGGTCGTCGATAAGCACCATCTGGCCAGGACGTTCAAGTTTCCCGACTTCATGACCGCCCTGGAGTTTGTTAACAATGTCGGGGCGGTGGCTGAGCAGCAGGGTCATCATCCGGATATCGGCCTGTCGTGGGGGCGGGTGACGGTCGAGGTTCATACCCACAAGATCGGCGGTCTGACCGAAAGCGATTTTGTGCTGGCGGCGAAAATCGACGTGCTGTAATGGCGAAAGGCGTAACGGCGTTCCGACTTCGTCGGAAATAGGCGGACGTTCCGTCCTGCCGCTTCGCGGTTTTGAGGCTTTATTCTTCCAGTGTGCTGAGGAGTTGGAGGTAGGTTTCGAATCTGTTTGCGGGGATGAGTCCTTCTTCCACGGCTTGGATTATCGCGCAGCTAGGTTCGTGGGTGTGGGTGCAGTTATTGAACTTGCAGTCGGGCGTGAAGCGTTCGAATTCGGGGAAATACCAGGGCAGTTCGGACGGTTCAATCGGCAGGCCGAGTTCGCGGATTCCGGGCGTGTCGACGAGCATCCCTCCGCCGGGCAGTTCGTAGACGCTTGCAGACGATGTGGTGTGCCTGCCTCGCTGGTCGCCGGGTCGAACGGTTCGGGTGGCCAGGTCGACCCCCGGAACCAGGCGGTTTATCAGCGTGCTCTTGCCCACTCCCGAGGCGCCGGCGAGTATGCTCCTGCGGCCGATCAGATGCGAGGAGAGTTCCTCGACGCCCTGCCCCGTGCTCGCTGAGACTTCGACGATAACGAGGTTGCTCTCGCGGAAATGCTCGAGTACTTCGGCTTTGGGCGCCGCGAGGTCGATTTTGTTGAGCACGAGAATCGGTTCCATCTCTCCGCGTTCGGCGATTATCAGATACCTCTGGATCAGCCGCGTTTTCAGGGGTGGTTGGCAGGTGGCGGCGATAATCAGCAGGACGTCCATATTTGCGGCGATAACGCGTTCAAATACCTCGGATTTGTACTCGTCGAGGCGCTTACCGCTGCGCGGGGCGGGTCTTGAAAGCGCCGTTTCTCGAGGTCCGCGTGACAGGATCATACCATCTGCGCGGTCCGGGTCGTCTCCGGACGCGTCATGGTGTCCTCGCCGGGAGGCGGCGACCGTTACGGTATCGCCAACGGCCAGTGCGGTCGAACCGGTCGGGGCGCGGAAGGCCTTTGCGATCATGCAGAGCATGACCGACCCTCCGATGCGTACTTCGGCGCCTCCGGGAAACATGCCGACGACCATTCCCTCGGCGCGTGGCAGGTCGTCGATATTCTCCTGTCCGACTTCAAGATCTCTGGGCGGCAGCTTGACCTCGCGTTTGGTCAGCTTCCCCTTGGGCTTGTGGTCCGCACTGTCGTCGTCGCCGGCTTCGTAGCGTGCGTGCCAGTCGGGCCTCTGCCTGCTTTTGCCTTTTCTTTTGGCCATTGCCCGTTATTTTGACCGCCGCGGGCGGAAATAGCAAACTTCCCGGCGGCGATGGCGAACTGGTATTGGAATATTTACCCTGTTGGTGCTAATATGATCTCATGCTGTTAGGATCGCATCTTAGTATCAGCGGCGGGTTGCACAAGGCCCTCCTCGCGGCCCGCGAATATGGATTCAAGGCCCTGGCGATGTTTCTGCGCAACCAGGTTCAATGGCGCCCCAAGGCGTTGGACGACTCGGCGGTGGAGGAATTTCGCCGGACCCGCGAAGCTACCGACATCCGCGTCATCGTCGCCCATGCCTCGTATCTGGTGAATCTGGCGAGCGAGAGCGAGGTTCGCGACAAGTCGATCGGCGCGATGATTGAAGATTTCACTCGATGCCGCCGGCTCGGCGTGGAGTACCTGGTGTTCCATCCGGGGAGCAATCCGGACCTGGAAACGGGGCAGAAACTGATAATTGACGCGTTGAATGAGATTGCTTCCTCCGTCGCGCCCGACGGCGAGGCGGCGTCTCCGTCGCGGGTGCTGCTGGAGACAACGGCGGGGCAGGGCAACTGTATCGGATACCGCTTCGAGCACCTCGCGACGATTCTCGCCGGGCTCGAGCAGCCTGAGCGTTTCGGCGTGTGCCTGGACACCTGCCACATATTCGCCGCGGGTTACGACCTTCGCACAGGCGAAACATACGCGGATACGATGCGGGCTTTTGATGATATCATCGGCTTGGACAAGCTCTTAGCGATCCACTTGAACGACTCTAAACGCGACTTCGGCGCGCGGGTTGACCGCCACGAGCATATCGGAGAAGGTTTCATCGGGCGTGAGGCTTTCGTGAATATTGTCAACGATGCCCGCCTGGCGGATATCCCCGCGATCCTCGAAACGCCCAAGGGCCTGGACGAAAAAGGGCGTGATTGGGACACAATCAACGCCCGGACCATCGCCGCTATGGTCTCGGGTTCCTGAAACGCAGAGCCCTCTGGACCTCAATTCCGCTGATATTGCTGTTATCTGCGCTTGCAAAGATGCCGATTGGAACTATACTGTGCGTTCCGTTTTTGTGGTAGATAGTGCAACCGTAACTCGTAATTAGAACCAGGAGCCAACATGGCATTGGGATTTTTTCGAAAATGGCAGAAAATGATCATCATCATCATGGTCGTGTTGATGGTGAGCTTTCTTGTGGGCGGTACGGGAATGCAGATCCTGTGCGCTCCGGGATCTCGCGACTTCGCCCGTGGAGAATCAAAATACGGTAAAATGATGCAGGGCGACGCCTCGCTGGCCGAAAGAGACATGCGGGACCTGTCGGTGTTCCTGCGTATGGATATTCGAAGCCCGGAGTTCATGCAGCTTCGCCAGAACGAGGGAAACGCGTCAGTGGCTTATGCGCTGCTGGTGCAGGAGGCACGCGCCGCGGGACACGAAGTCGGTGAAGCTGAAGTTGACTCCTATCTTGCGGATATTGGTCTGAAAGTAGATGAAGCCGGGTACAGGAAACTCCTTTCCCGTGTCAACAGGCGGGATTCCGGGACGACTGAACCTGCACTTCGTTCCGCTTTGGCGCGATGGTTGATGGTGCTGCGGGCTTACCATGCGTACCGGGTGGCTTCCCCGCCTTCGGAGATTCGTCTTCGCAGGTTTTTCCGCGATCTCAACGAGAAACTTACGCTTCGCATATTGGAGGTGCCCGCCGAAAAATATGCCGCCAACGTCCTGCCGCCCACACCCCAGCAAATCACGAAGCAATTCAACGATTATCGTTCGGCCCGTCCGGGAGTATATCCCAAGGGCGATTCCTTCGGTTTTGGTTATGCCCAACCTGCCCGTGTGGTCGTGTCGTACCTGCTTGTCAACAATGACGTGATCGCTCGGGTCACCCGGCCCGGTGACCGCGACGTGCGGAAGTACTTCCGGGAGAATTCCGGGGATTTCACGAAGGAAGTGCCCGTTACCACCCAACCGTCCGCGCCGACGACCGCGCCGGGCGCCGCGACCCAACCGAAAATCGAAACCCGGACAGTTCCAATGGATATCGACGAGGCGTGGGACCAGGTTGTTGACAGGCTTTCGGGCCGGGCGGCTGAGTCCAGGACAGAAGAGTTCATCCAGTTGGTCCAAACCAATATTGATGCCCGCTTGGGACCCGCATCCGCCGACGCCGAACTCTACAAAAAGGTATACGACGGGCTGATAGACAGTTCTCAAGCCGCCGGGGCATTGAGCAAGACGGTTCGCGCCGACGATATCGCCGCTTTGCGAGGTAAGACGCTCGACCGGGCCATACCGGCATTGGCCCGCGCCGCGGGCCTTGAGGCAATCTGTTATCCGTGGGGCGCCACCGGCGAGTTCTCTGTCAGCAAGGACGTTCGCATTCCCCAATCGTTGCAGGCCGACGGACCCAGAACGCTGGGCGCCGTCCTGGATGAGATTACGCGATTGGTGTTCACGACGGGCAAAGAGAACCTCGAAGCCGTTCCCGGGGCAAAAGCCAAGTCCAAGGCCGCCACCAAGCCGGACAAGAAAGACACAGCCCCCAAGACGCCGCAGTATCCCAAACTGAAGTGGGCCGCGTGTGGCGGTTTTGCCAAGGTGCTGTTCCCTCTCGGTGATGACGAAGGCATGACACTGCTGCCGATCAGTACGAGGCAGACCGCATTGGTCGACGCCAGGCAGCTATCCAATAACGAAGAGATCGGAAGGGCGCGGAGTTCGCGGACAGGGCGCGGTCAATCGCTGCCCGATGCCGCAATGAACGCCAAACCGCTCGTGCCCGGCCAGGTCATGTATGCCTCTAACGGCGTCGGGCTTCACCGCATACTGTGGCAGGTCATCAAGTCTCAACCGGCGACCGTATTGAAAAAGCCCACCGACGCTGTGCGGGAGGAAGTAATCGCCGACTACAAGCTCTTGGCGGGATACATGACCCCGGCGCTCAAAGCGGCCGACGCGATTGCCGAAAAGGCCCGCAGCGTGGGTCTGGAAGCTGCCGCCAAGGCTGAGAAAATGGAGACGATCGTCACCACCGGTATCTCGCGCTCAACGGCGGTATCACGACAGGCCATGATTCGTCAGCGCATTATGCAACAAGCTTTCATGGGCGGTCTGCCTGAAGGTTTCAGTATTCAGGAATTCATGGGACAGGTCCAAGTCTATGCTGAGCGGGCGGCCATGATGTATCGACCGCATGAATATCCGCCATCGACGATCGAAGGTGTTGATCTCAAGACGCTCGCGGGCTACAAGCGATTCCTCGATCGGGTCTTCGAACTGGTTCCCGACGATATCAACAAGCCTGTTGCCCCCGGTCCCCTGGGACCGGTTATCACCATACCCATGCCAACTGCCCGGGCTCATTTTGTTGTCCAGCGGATCGGATACACGCCCGCAGTAGCCGGCGATTTCCAGGAGACCGGGCGGCGCAAACTGGCGGAGGAACTCCTTGCCAATACCGCCTGGGACGCTCGCGTAGGATTCTTTACCTACAAATCCATTGGCACGCGCGTGGGTTACGAAGATATGTATCAGAAGAAGCAATCGGGTCAAGAGTAGCCTCTGACCGTGCTTATGCTTGACAGATCAAAGAGTCGACAGTACATTATACCCCATGCCGACAACGCAAGGGCGTTACCCGGCTAGGTAGCTCAGTTGGTAGAGCACCGCACTGAAAATGCGGGTGTCGCTGGTTCAAATCCAGTCCTAGCCATTTTTCACCACCGCGCGACCGGTTATCCCATCCGGTCGCGTGTCTGTTTTTAGATCTGTCAGCTGTCAGCTATCAGCCTTCAGCTACGACTTTAAGACCCGAGAGCCCAAAAGGTGGCGAAACGCCGGCCGTTAGCTGACAACTGATAGCTGACAGCTAATAGCTAATATCTAAACATTGTCACTCAGACCGTGTGATGATAGCATTACCGGCGAGATTCGATTTGACAGGAGTCCTCCATGCCCAAACGCAACTTGTTATGGATGCTGGCGGTCGTAGCCGTTGCGGTGGGCACCGCGTGGTTGATGAGACGAACCCCCCAGGCACGCTACGAACGCAGTGTTCGCCCCGATGCGATGGTCGACGCATACAACGAGATCATCAGGAACCATTACCCGCCCGTGGACCCGCTGGAACTGAAGCGAAGCGCGGTATCCGGAATGATCGAGGCCCTGGACCCCCAATCCATTTACATTCCATACGACAAGGCCGAAGCTTTCAGAAAACGCATGGGGGGACACGCACTGGGGACGGGCCTGATCCTCGACCTGTCCGACAGGGGACCGGTCGTCGTGTGCGTACACCCGGATTCACCCGCCGACGAGACCGGCCTGACTGCCGGAGATGTCATAGTGCTCATCAACAGCCTCCCCGCATTCAACATGTCCCTGGAGCAGATCGGCGGGCATCTGTCCGGCGACCGGGACGGTAAGGTTCAATTGCGCGTGATATTCGCCCGTGACCCGCGAAACCCGCGCGACGTGACCCTGGCTCTCGACGAATATCCCGTGGAGACGGTTACCGGTCTGCATCGTGATGGAAGCCGGAGATGGGTGTACACGGTGGATCGAGACGAGGGGTTGGCGTACATAAAGGTTTCGGAGTTTGTCTCGGGCACGGTCGAGCGGTTCAAGCGGGCGTTTCGCCGACCCTCGCTGGTGCGCGGTCTGGTGCTGGACCTGCGGGGGAATCCCGGAGGGTACTTGCCCGAGGGCGTTGCGCTGGCCAATCTGTTCCTGCACGACGAGCCGATAGTTACGGTAATGGGCAACGCGGCGAGGCCCGAGAGGCACGTCGCTCACGCGGAGGGAACATATCCGGAGATACCCGTCGTGGTGCTGATCGATTCGGATACCGCTTCGGCTGCGGAAATCGTCGCCGGGGCGCTGAGCCATGCCGATCGGGCAATCCTGGTCGGTGCGCCCACTCGCGGTAAGCACAGCGTTCAGACCCCGCTGTCTCTGGGCGGTAAGCTTGGGCTGGTGCATCTGACGACGGCGAGATTCTTCTTTGCTCCCGAGGCGCCCGAAGCGACCACGAGGCCCGCGGCGGATGTCCTTCCGCCGTCGGCGGGCAAGCCGATTGCCCCGCACGTGTTGATTCCGGCCGATCCGGGCAAGCGCCGCCAACTCCAGATCTTGCGATGGCGTGCAGCCAGCGTACCGCCCGCGCCGACGACCTTACCTGCCAGCCAACCGGCTACCAGCCCCGGTGCGACTATCGGAGGGGAACTGATAAGGCACGACGCCCAACTGGCGGCGGCCGTTGAACTCCTGAAGAATCCCGCACGGATACGCGCAACCCTTCAGGCCTGCGCCGAAGCCCGGAAACGCAAAAAACGCTCCGGTCCCTCGCCGACAACTCGCCCGGCCTCCGGAGGCGCCTCGATAGCCCCATGACTGAACCGGCGTACATTCTGGGCATCGAGTCGAGTTGCGACGAGACCGCCTGCGGGATAGTCGCCGACGGCACGGACGTTCTGAGCAATTGCGTCGCCAGCCAGATCGAATTGCACCGGCGCTTCGGAGGCGTCGTTCCGGAATTGGCGTCGCGAGCCCACATTGAAGCGATCAACAACATTGTCGCCAGTGCGATGGAGCAGACCGCGATCGCCCCGGAAAAGATTTCCGCGGTGGCGATTGCCAACGAGCCGGGACTGATCGGTTCGCTGCTGATCGGGTTGATGGCGGCAAAGACCATCGCCTGGATATGGGACGTGCCCCTGGTCGCGGTCAACCACGTGTACGCCCACGCCTACGCGGCGGCGCTGGATGCCGGTCCGATCGACTACCCTGCCGCGGCGCTGATATGCAGCGGGGGGCACACCGCTCTGTACCGATGCGATTCACCGATGGATATGACGCTGCTGGGCGGCACGATAGACGATGCCGCCGGTGAGGCGTTCGACAAGGTCGCCAAGATACTCCAACTGGGCTATCCCGGCGGACCGGTGATCGACCGGGTGTCGCGCGACGGCGATCCGAAGCTGATAGACTTCCCCCGATCGCTGCTTGGCGGGGGATCTCTGGACTTCTCTTTCAGCGGGCTCAAGACCGCGGTGCTCTATCACGTCAACGGCGTGCCGGGCCCTAGACCGACTCGCGGCGGGCGAAAACCCGGACCATCGGCCAGGCGGGCGTCAATGCAGTCCAACGCCGGACGGGGGATCGAGAACTTCACACCGCGGGAAGTTGCCGACGTGGCTGCCGGTTTTCAGGCGGCGGTTGTCGACACGCTGCGGATAAAACTGCGCCGGGCGGCGGAAAAAACCGGCGCCAAGACGCTGGTTATCGGCGGCGGTGTGGCCGCAAACAGCGCGCTGCGGAAGGCTGTGACCGAACTGGGCGACAAGCTCGGATGTGAAGTTCGAATGCCTGAGATGGCATATTGTGTGGACAATGCGGTAATGACCGCCGGTCTGGGGTATCATTATCTCCAGGCGGGCAAGACCGCCGATCTTAATCTGGCAGCTTGCCCCACTGTCAGGAGATAGCTACAGGAGAGTGGAATATGGACCAGGATACACTGAAACAATTACTCCAGCAGGTCCAAGCCGGCGATCTCGGTATCGATGAGGCGATCGAGGGCTTGAAGAACCTGCCGTTCGAGTCGATGGACTTCGCCACGCTGGACCACCACCGGGCACTGCGATGCGGATTTCCGGAAGTGATTTATTGTCCGGGCAAGACGGTGGAGCAGGTTCGCGTGATTTTCGGACGTCTCGCCGAGGCCGGCGGACCGGTTCTCGCCACGCGCGCCAGCGATGAGCAGTATGCGGCGGTCGCCGCCGACATTCCGGCTGCGGAGTATCACCCCGCGGCCCGTGCGATAACGCTTCGCCAGGGCGAACCCGCCGAAGCGGCGGGGCACGTTGCGGTGATAGCAGCCGGAACGAGCGATCTGCCGGTAGCTCACGAGGCCCGCGTAACGGCAGAGATAATGGGCGCCCGCGTCACCACGCATTTTGACGTTGGCGTCGCGGGGTTGCATCGCCTGCTGGCATGCAAGTCGGAACTCCAGAGCGCTAATGTCATAGTCGCTGTTGCGGGTATGGAAGGGGCGCTTGCTTCTGTGGTTGGCGGGTTGGTGTCGGCTCCGGTAATCGCCGTGCCAACGTCGGTTGGTTACGGCGCCAGTTTCGGCGGCGTTGCCGCATTGCTGGCGATGCTAAACAGTTGCGCCTCGGGCGTGAGCGTGGTGAACATAGACAACGGTTTCGCCGGCGGATACATCGCCGCCGTAATAAACAAACAGACCGCAGGGTAATAGAAATGAGTGACATAGAGCGTATAACTCAGGTTCCCGGGCTGCTTCAGCGCGACAAGGACGCGCATAAGGGGAATTTCGGGCGCGTGTTGATTGTGGGTGGTTCTCGGGGGATGATCGGCGCCCCCGCGTTGTCGGGTAATGCGGCGTTTCGCGGCGGGGCGGGGCTGGTTACGCTGGCGGTGCCCGAAACCGTTCAACCTGCCGTCGCTTCGCTGTGCTGCTGCGCGACGTCGATTCCGCTGAAGTGCGACGATGACGGGCGGCTCGATGCCCAGGCCGTATCGCAGATCGCCCGGGCGGCGGGGTCGTTCGACGTGCTGGCCGTCGGGCCTGGAATGGGCGTCGGAGTAGTCCAGGAAAACATCATCCGGGCTGTGTTGGCCCAATCGCGTTCGGTTGTCCTCGATGCCGACGGACTGAACAACCTTGCGGCGATACCCAACTGGGCGGAATTGCGGAACTGCCCGCTCGTGCTGACACCGCATCCGGGCGAGTTCGCCCGCCTTACCGGTCTGGACGCCGCCGCAATCCAGGCCGATCGCGAATCGGCCGCCATCGAAGCCGTCTCGCAGTGGGGCTCGGAGAATTGCCCGCCGCCGGTCTGCCTGCTGAAAGGCGCCGGGACCGTCGTCACCGACGCGACGAAGGTATACGTAAACGATACGGGCAATCCGGGAATGGCTACCGGAGGCAGCGGCGACGTGCTGACCGGTCTGGTAGCGGCGCTGATCGCCCAAGGCGCCGAGCCCTTCGATGCGGCATGCCTGTCTGCTCGAATCCACGGGCTTGCCGGCGACCTGGCGGCTGAGGAAATGGGAGAAGTGTCCCTGACAGCCACTGACCTTATCGACTACTTGCCCGCGGCGACCAGGAAGGCTACATGAGCCGGGCGGAGGGCAAGATTCTGCTGGCCTGGAGCAGCGGTAAAGACTCCGCGATGGCGCTGCACGAACTGCAGCAGAGCAGCGGTTGCGAAATTGTGGGCCTTCTGACGACCATCACCGAGGGATACCAGCGTGTCAGCATCCACGGCGTGCGCGAGGAACTGCTCGACAGCCAGGGCGCGTCAATCGGCCTGCCGTTGACGAAAGTGTGGATTCCGCAGGAGTCGTCTCTCGATGAATACGAGCGTCGCATGGGCGCCGCCCTTGATCCTTTTGTGTCCCAGGGCGTCTCGGGCGTCGCGTTCGGGGATATCTTCCTCGAAGATCTCAGGAAAGACCGAGAGGACAAACTCGCCCGCGCCGGCCTGGCGGGCTTCTTCCCCATATGGAAACGCGATACGACCGAACTGGCGCAGCGATTCATCAGCGCGGGTTTCAAGGCGATCGTCACCTGTGTCGACACCGAATTCCTCGACGCCTCGTTCGCCGGGCGGGCATTCGACGAGCAGTTTCTCGCCGACCTGCCCGCCGGCGTGGACCCCTGCGGCGAGAACGGAGAGTTCCACTCGTTTACTTGCGACGGGCCGATCTTCAGCCGCCCCATTGCCTGCCGCAAAGGCGAGGTCGTCCTGCGGGATAACCGTTTTTGCTTTTGCGATCTGATCGCCACGGCCTAGAATGCCCAGCAGTCAAGACGCGGAGAGAAGTCCATGATGCGGACGACGATTCTATTTCTGGCGATTCTGATGTTTTCCGGTTGCCGTGGCGACCTGCCCCGCTCCGAGGCGCCCAAACCGCGCACAGTGTCATTCTCTCCGGCGATTACCGACATGCTCTTCGAGATGGGGCTTGGCGACCACGTCGTCGGCGTGACGACATATTGCCGGCCGCCCGGCAACCTCGATATCCCTGTTGTGGGCAGCGACCTCAACGTCAGCACCGAACCGATCCTCGCCGTCGCCCCTGATGTGTTGATCACCCAGACCGACCCGAAGCGGTTTGAGACGGTCCGGAGATTCAACCCCGGCATTCACATCGAGTATATCAGGATCGAAACGCTTGGAGACATTGCAGAGGCGATGGTCCGGATTGCGACCCTGCTGGGCGCGGCGGAAAAGGGCGGCAGCGCCAGCGGTGAGTTCCTGGCCAGGCTCGAGGAGGTCCGCCGCCGCGTTGCCGGGCGCCCGCGCCCGCGCGTGATCTTCGTTATGGGGCATCACGATCCATCCACCGCCGGGCAGGCGACCTTTATAAACGAACTGATCGAGGTGGCTGGAGGCGTTAACGCATCGGCGGAGAAGTACAAGGGGTGGAAGAAGATCGGCATCGAGTCGCTTCTGAAACTCGCTCCCGACGTTATAGTCTGTGAATCGAAGGCTTCGGTTGCCGACGAGGCGCGGCGATACTGGTCCGAACTGAGCGAGGCCTCACCGCACAAGGTGCGCATCCACGTCGTTACCGACCGCCACTGGACGATTCCGACCGGGCGGATGGCGGATCGTTTTGCGCCGATGCTGGCCGACTTTATCCATCCTGAAACTGCTCGAGGCTCCGGTAAATGACACAGGTTCCGGTGACATCATCTCATGCGGTAACCGGGCGGAAACTTCTACTTTGGTTGGCGTGGTTGTCGCTGGCGACGGCGGTTACGGCTGTTCTGTGCAGTCTTGTCGGGCAGTACCATTTGACTTGGAAAACGTGGTATTTTCGTTTGTGCCGCGCGGCCGTGGCTGCGGAGGTCGGAATGGCGCTGGCGGTCGCGGGACTGGCGCTTCAGGCCCTGTTGCGCAATCCGCTTGCCGAACCGTACATTCTCGGAATCTCCAGCGGGGCCGGCGTGGGAGTCTTGTGCGGTCTGGCGCTGGCGGCGCATCTGGCATTGCCCAGGTGGGCGACCACGCCGGCGCTGGCTATGGTCGGAGGGCTGGCGACGGCGGTTGTTGTCTACGCAATCGCGCACCGCAGGGGGCGGCTGGACCCGTACGTGCTGCTGCTGGCCGGCGTGATGATCAACGTGTTCAACGGGGCGCTTATCCTGGTGATTCTTCAGTTCACTCAGCCTACCGAGACGATCCACTTCATCGGATGGGGTATGGGTAAGGTGCCCGAGTGGATATGGAGCGAACCGATCCTGCTGATTGTCAGCGCCGCGGCCGTGCTTGGCGCCTGGGGAATACTTTTCACCAAAGGAGCGGTGTTCAACGCCCTGGGACTTGGCGACGAAGTAGCCTCCTCGACTGGCGTGTCGGTCCAGTCGCTGCGAATCCAGACCTTTGTGGTGGTCTCCCTGATGACGGCGATGGCCGTTGCACTGGCCGGTCCGATCGGCTTTCTCGGACTGATCGTTCCGCACGTCTGCCGAATGCTCCTTGGCCCGGACCACCGCCTGCTGGTTATCGTCAGCGGGTTTGGCGGAGCGATGTTCCTGATGGCCGCCGATACGCTCTGCCGCCTGATCGGCATGTGGGCCAATACCGCCGAACTGCCCGTCGGCGTGATAACCGCGCTGGCAGGCGGTCCGTTCTTCATCTACCTGCTGCGAACCCGCCGGGGCGGAGGTATCCAGTGAGCGAATCGAGCGGACATGTCCTGACCGCTTCGGGAGTGAAGTTCGCCTACCGTCCGGGGCACAACGTGCTGGACGGCGTGGACCTTGCAGCCGCGGCAGGGCGGGTGGTCTGCGTGCTCGGGGCCAACGGTTCGGGCAAGACCACGCTGCTGGGCTGCCTGCTCGGTCAGTTCCGACCGAACAGCGGCAGGATCGAACTCGACGGCAGGGCGATCGGCAGCTACTCGCCTCGCGAGCGGGCCAGGCTCATGGCGTATGTGCCTCAGCAGCCCGCCGTCGCATTTGCCTTCACCGCCGCCGAGATCGTCCTTACCGGGCGCCTGTCGCATACCGGGATACTGGGCCTGACCAGCCGCCAGGATCGCCAGATCGGACGGGCGGCGATGGAAATGACAGGCACCCTCGATTTTGCGGACCGTATGCTTGACGAACTCTCCGGCGGCGAAGCACAGTGCGTGATGATCGCTCGCGCACTTGCCCAGCAACCGTCGGTGCTGCTGCTCGACGAACCGACCAGTCATCTCGATATCGCCAACCAGTTGAAGATATACCGAATGATGCGCCGCCTCGCTGATGACTGGGAGATGGCGGTAGTCTGCGTTTCGCACGATATAAATCTGGCCTCGCGTTTCGCCGACGAACTCGTGCTGATGCGCCGCGGTCGGGTAGTCGCTAGCGGCGCCGTCGAGCAGATCATCGATCGGGAAATCCTCGCCGAGACCTACGGTGTCCAGATCGACCTCATAGAATCGCCCGGTCGCGACGGGCCAATAGTGCAGGCAAGGTAACGATAGTGATCGGTAATCAGTCATCAGTAATCAGTTAACGGCAACAACAATGACAGAACGCTGCATAACAGGCCTGGACAACGTACCCCCCCAAGCCGGGGGAGGTGTGTTGACGCTCGGGAATTTCGACGGCGTCCATCTGGGCCACCAGAGTATTCTGGCATCGGCCAGGGCGCTTGGGGACGCCGAAAAGATGCCCGTTGTGGTCATGACGTTCGACCCGCCGCCCGACCTTGTGCTCCGCCCCGGCGATCCGCCGCGGCGAATTACCCTCCCCGACCGCAAAACCGCATTGTTGCGCGACTGCGGGGCCGACTATGTCGTTACCGCCAGAACGGATATGGCGATGCTGGCGATGTCGCCCGAGAAGTTCGTTCGTGAGATTCTCGTCGGGCATTTTGCGCCGAGGCACATCGTCGAGGGCAATAACTTCTTCTACGGGCGACGCAGGACGGGCGATATCCGGACGCTTCGCGATTCGGGTGTCGAGTGCGGTTTCACGGTCCACCTGGTCGAGTCGGTAGTTGCTGACTTCGGCGACGGGGCGGTGCAGATTTCCAGTACGCTCATTCGCGGGATGTTGCTGGCCGGTCGGATCGAACCGGCCGCTCGGGCACTGGGCCGACCCTTCGAGATCAGCGGGACGGTGGTGGAGGGTATGCAAAGGGGCAGGGAGATGAATTATCCCACCGCCAACATCGACCCCGGCCGGCAGATCACCCCGGGCGACGGTGTATACGCCGGGGTCGCGATCGTGGACGAATGCGAATACCCCGCGGCGATCAGTATCGGAGACCAACCGACCTTCGGCGACGCGGGCAGGACGATCGAGGCCTTTCTGCTTGATGTCGAAGGATGCTTCTACGGTAAGGCGATGAGGCTCGGATTTCGGGCCCGCTTGCGGGACCAGGCCAGGTTTGCCTCGCCGGAGGAGTTGATCGATCAAATGAGAAAGGATGTAGAGCGTGTCAGAGAAATCGTCAGGTAATCACGAGGTCGTTGGATCGTTGGATGCGGTCGCGGGGCGACTGGCCGAGGCGGGCAATATACTGTTGGTCACCCACGGGCGCCCCGACGGTGACGGGTTGGGCTCGATGCTGGCGCTGGCGACCGCCGCCCGAGGCGCCGGTAAGGACGTGCATATGCTCGTGCCCGGTGAGATACCGGCCCGCCTGGGGTTCATGTTCGATCGTCAGCATCCGGGGGGAACCGATGAATTCGGCGCCCTTTCCGAGGCGAGCGACCTGATAGTTATTCTCGACACGCACGCCCTGGCCCAGCTTGACGGTCTCGCTGACGCCCTCGGGCGGTTGTCCGACAGAATCGTGGTCATAGATCACCACTCAACGGGCGACGCGCTCAGCGAGGTGGTATGGATCGATCCTTCTGCCGCCGCGACCGGGGTGATGGCCGGTGAGGTCATCGACGCGCTCAAATGGCCTATGGACGCCACCATAGCCGAAGCCCTGCTCGCCGCCGTTCTGACCGACACCGGATGGTTGAGATTCGCCAACACCGACGGGCGATGCCTGCGCGCCGTCGCACACTGGACCGATCTGGGCGTCAGGCCGGATATCCTCTACCGCAAAATCTACCAGAGCGACAGGCCCCAGAGACTGGCGCTTATGATAAGGCTCCTGCAGAGCATGGAGTTCCGCTTCGATTCACAACTGGCTGTGATGACGCTGCGGTCCGGAGACTTCGACGAGACAGGCGCCCTGCGAAGCGAAACCGAGAACATGGTCAACGAAGCTCTGAGGATAGGAACGGTGGAGTCGGCGATTTTACTGGTCGAGGATCATGATCAGGTTCGCGTGAGCCTTCGCAGCCGCGACCATGTTGACGTAGCGAAACTGGCCGGTCAGTTTGGCGGGGGAGGGCACCGCCGGGCCGCGGGACTGCGAAGCTCCATGCAGATCGATGACCTCAAAGCTCAACTCATCACCGCATGGGGAAAAGAATTTAGCGCCGGTGATTGAATAATCTTGACATTTCCGTGAGTGGTACTATAATCGCTCCCGTTACAGGTTTGCCCGGCGAGTGATCGGGCTCAGGGAAGGCCGTGAAAATCGGCCGCGGACGCGCCGCTGTAACCGGTGACGACCGCTGCTCGAATGCCACTGTCGTTGACTCGGTGTCGCGATGGGAAGGCGCAGCGGAAGGACGACCCGGAAGCCAGAAGACCTGCCTGTGATCGACCTGGACCCGCCTTCGCGAGTCATTGGCTTCAGGGATATGGTGATTTGACGTGCTCTCATCCCCCCAGCCGGCGATCCGCCAGGTGTGGGGTTCTTTTTTGGAGTTCGCGCTCGGCTCATCCTGAGATGCTCGCTGCTCATCGCTCGCCGCTCAGACGAGGAATGCCTTTCGCGATCCGCTCCAATCCCCCCTCCAGGTTGCAGGCCGATGGTCTTGCGCCCGGGCTTTCGACCATTTGCAGTGGGCTTTGCGAAAGGATTGCCGGAGATGAACGGAACATAACCCACTCAACCACTTAACGTATGGAGAGTCAGCATTCGATTAACACGCCGGGCAACCGGCACAGACAACAGATTACAGAGGTATCAAGAATGAAAAATGGAGTTACTATTGGAGTGGTGTTGGCAGTGTTGTTGCTGACCATGGGCGCGGCTCGCGGTGATGTATTTGGCGGTGTGGAGGTAGAGGCCTGGGCTGAAAGCAGCAGCGGCGCCAGCGACCATGAGATCCCGGTTGTCATGGATTTCGGCGGTGGTAATCAGTACGTCTTTGGATATCGGTGGAATGATGGCGACACCGTGACGCGCCCGGTGCGCGTCAGTAGCGATTTTGACTATGACGATTATGTGGATTACACGGTCACTTATGGGTTCGGGACCCAAGCCCAGGCCAACACCTCCGAGGGCGCCATGATCGCTCTGAACAGTATTGCCGGTATGGTTATGACCACTGAGTACGATGATTTCTTCGGCTTGTCTGTTATCAACATCCTCTACGGTTCCGACGAGATGGGTGGAAATGTTACCGGCCAGACATGGCCCGCGCTGTGGCTCTGTGGGCGAGATGCATATACGGACTGGCAGGGAACGCCGCATCCCGCATCATCGCCGCACAACCATACCTGGGAACCCGCGCCTATTGGGATGGCGGATCGTGAGCTTCACGATGCGTATTGGGACGGATGGACTCAGTGTGCCGCTGTGGGTTGGGACACTATCGCCCCCGATATTACCCCCACCCCCGAACCGGCGACGATGCTTCTTCTGGGCGGTATGGCGGCGCCATTCGTCCTGAAACGCAGGCGAAGGAAATAATCGTGTTATCGGCGGGATCTGTGGGCGCCGCGGCGTCATGCGCCGCATCGCCCGCGGGTTACCGCCACCGGCGGCGGCAGGGTACAAGCCGAACTGAGAGTAAGCTAATGTTGCCTGCGAGAATGAAATCCGGTTTCACATTGGTTGAGTTGCTGATAGTGATAGTGATTATCAGTCTGCTCACCATGATCATTGCGCCTTCCATGGGCAAGGCCCAGGCGCTTGCCAATAATGTCACCTGCCTCAACAACCTTCGGAATCTTGGCACGGGCATGGGCCTGTATCACAGCCAGAATCGCGATGAGTTCTGGCCGTGTACGTTGTACAACACGCCCGGGGCGGGTGTCACAACCTATTTCTGGGGCACCAACACCGACCCGGTCGACACGTCGCCCAGCCCCCTGCTGAAAACGACCGGCGCGCCCCTGAGCGCTTTGTGGTGCCCCGAGCAACCGTGGGGCACGTACGTACCACAGGGGGGCGTCAGCGAACCGACCACCAACTACGGTTACAACGCCTGGTGTCTCGACCCGCCCGCGTGGGGCAGGAAGAACACAGCCGGTCTGCCCATGCGCCGCAAAAAACGCAATGACATCAACAATCCGAGCAAGCTGTTTGTTTTCGCCGATTCGGCGATGTACTGGGCGCCGGGCGGAGTGGGCATCATGCAGAACTCCACCCACCTCGAACCGGTCAGCGGTACGTGGACACAGACGCCCACCACACATTTTCGTCACAGCGGGCGAGCCAATGCCGTCTCCGTCGACGGAAGCACAGCTTCGTATGACCCTGAAGGCTGGGAGTTCTCGGGGAACTACAAGGACGTGAAACTGGGATTCGTGGGAACGGAGAACCGTCCGCATTATGATCAATAACAGACTTGTTATCGCCGCGGTTCTGACAGCCTTTTGCGCCGGCTGCTCTGACGAATATAACCACGAGCGCCTGGATACCGATGGCCCCGAAGCCCGGCAGGTCAGATCGTTCGTGTCGGTTTTGCGACAGGGCGGGACCGGCGGCCTGGATAAGACGATGCCTCTCCAGGCCCTCGGGGGTCTGACCGAAGACCAACTCAAGGCTCTTCGTTCAACACTGAAAAGAATCGTTACCGCCGACAGCGTCGAACTGCAGAAGATCGAGCAATTCGGCGACCAGGTTTACCGGGTCGTATTCGCCCTCGAAACCGATGGCACGCCGGAGTCACTGGCAATGCTCCTGGGGATGACCGACGACGATACGCTGGGATGGATCGGGAAGAACTGACTTCTCAGCTCGTCAGTTCCAGCGCGTCGAGTTTCTCGTTGATTGAGGCCGTTTCATCTTCGCTCAGATCGAACTGGAGCGCCTTTGCATTTTCTTCAGCCTGTTTCGGGTTTCTGGCACCGACCAGCACGGCGGTGATCCCCGGGCGGTTGAGTGTCCAGTTTATCACCAGTTGCGCCAGTGTCGCGCCGTGGGATTCGGCTATCGGGCGGATCTCGTTCAGGAAGGCGTTCGTGCGGTTCAGGTTCTCGCCTTTGAACAGGCCGCTGTTGGCGCGGTGGTCGTCGCCATGGAATTCGTATCCGGGCGTGATCTTGCCCGTTAACAGACCTCGCTGCAGGGGGGAGTAGACGATAACCGAAATATCATTTTCCACGCAGTAGGGCAGGACGTCGTCTTCGATACCGCGATTCACCATCGAGTAGGGCGGTTGGTTCGAGGCGATCGGGATCTGATGTGAAATCTCGTCGAGCAGTTCGACGGAGAAGTTGCTCTCGCCGACCGCCCGGATCTTGCCCTGCGCCAGGAGTTTGGTAAGTGCTTCAGCCGATTCGTCCACCGGCGTTCCGGGGTCGGGCCAGTGCTGCTGGAAGACGTCTATGTAGTCGGTGTTGAGTCGCTTGAGGCTCTGTTCGCATTCGTGGATGATACCGTCGGCCTTGGCCCAGTGGCTTACGGTCGCCGGCTTGCCGTCCCGCCCGGTCGTTTTCCATCGCTCCGGCGCGGGCTCGCTGATGTCCCATCGCAGACCGAATTTCGTAAGGATCTGCAGGTCTTCGCGCTTGCAAGGTTCGATGGCTTTTGCGACTATCTCCTCGCTCCGCCCGAATCCGTACACCGCCGCCGTATCTATACTCGTGATGCCAAGTTCGATAGCCTTGCGAATGGCCGCAATGCTCTGGGCCTCGTCCGTACCGCCCCACATCCATCCTCCGACCGCCCAGGCCCCGAACGTGATAGCCGAGATTTCCACATCGCTCTTTCCGAGTTTTCGATAGATCATTACGCCGGTTCCTTGCGGTCAGGCCTGTTAGCGGCGGGTCATGTATTTCCGTATCCGCGGAAGAACAGTTGAACAGGTGAGCAGGAGACCGCGGGAAAATTGTTCGTCCGGGGGATGATTCCGGAATCCGGGTTTTGTCGTTGTCGTATCACCTGTCACCTGCTTCTCAGCTTTCTCCTGCTCCGCGTGTGGGCGGTTTTCCGTGGAAAACCGCCCACACGCAACGGTAGGGGTGGGATTCGAACCCACGGTACCCTTTCGGGCACGCTGGTTTTCAAGACCAGTTCCGTTTTCGCCTAATGGTTTGATAGACAATAGTTTACGATTATCATTCTCCCGGCTTGTCGTCCTGCTTGTCGTGTCGGACGGGAAATCGACAATCTGGGCGACTGCATCATGCGTCCCGGTGGCCTTCTGTTTTTCCGCTTCTGGACTGCTTCCGAGGGAAGGAAGGGCTCCCAAAACGCCTGCACGGTCAGATACCAGTGTGTGTGAGTATCTGGCCATTGTCAAGTTAATGTTCCCGTGCCTTGCAAGATCCATCGCGGTCTTGGGGTGAACGCCGATGCGGGCCAAGTTTGTGATGTACGTGTGCCGCAGGGCGTGGAAATCGGCGACCATGTTCGCAGAGTTGCGATACTGGAGGAAGTTCTTATCCTTCTCCCTCCGCTCCCGCTCCCGCTCTGTGTCCGCATCGTCAATCCATTGATCTCTGGCGGCCTTAAGATCGCGCCGTAGCATATGGGCCGTTCTGTTTGGCATTCCGGGAAACACCAGTTCATCGGCTTCTCGGCCCGCCGTGTGGTCGCTGAGGGCCTCTGCAAGGCCCAGAGGTATCGGCTGTACGTCTTCACGCCGGTGTTTGCTGTAAGCTGCTTTCACGATAAGCACCGGAGGGTTGTCCTGTAAATGGCACGCCCCGACAGTCAGAGTACGCAGTTCACCAGCTCTCAGGCCAGTCTCCAATGCGGCCCTGTAAAGCATTGCCCTGTCGTCGCCCTTCATGTTCTGGGGCGATTGTCCCGCCACCGCAGCCGTCAGTAGCCTCCTGCACTCGTCGTCTGTTAGGGCT
>JADHXQ010000092.1 GCA_016782885.1 Phycisphaerae bacterium
ATACCTGCGGCGATCGGGCGGTGGAAGAATCCAGTTCAAACCGTATTGGCGAGTGTTGCAACAGTGGTCCGCCGAAAAACTCAATCAGCAAATAGCCTCTCGCCGCAAGCGCCAGCGCAAGCGTAAGCCCGACTCGCGGAGGGCGCCGGTATGATCGCACGAGGAGTTCCACCCGCGCCCCGAAAGGTGCTTATCATCAAACCCAGTGCGCTGGGAGATGTGATTACCGCCCTACCGGTGCTTCGTGGTCTCAAAAGAACATTTCCCGCCTGCCGCGTTTCGTGGTTGATCGGCAATAACTTCGAACCGCTGATATCACACGACAGCGACCTCGATGAAATTGTCCTCTTCGACCGCAAGACCATGGGCGCCGCATGGCGATCTGTCAGTGCGGCCGGGCTCGTGGTAAGCTTTCTCTGGAAGCTGAGACGCTCGCATTTCGACTGGGTGCTGGATCTCCAGGGTCTGCTGCGAAGCGGGATATTCACCCGCGCCACCGGCTCGCCGGTGCGAACCGGGTTCGCATCGGCAAGGGAGGGCGCCAGGCTGTTCTACAACCATCGCTTCTCGCCGGAAGCGTCGCATACCGTCGACCGCAACATCGAACTGGCACGCCACATGGGCATCGACGCTAGAAGCGAAGACATGACCCTCCAGATCGCACCGGAAGCTCAACAGTTCACCGATGATTTTCTGCTCGCCAATGACCTGCGGACCGGTGAGTTTCTCGTCTGCGTACCGCCCACGCGATGGGAGACCAAACTTTATCCGTCACGCCATTGGCAGCGAGTGATATCGCACGTGACCCGGCGAACGACAGTGGTGTTAATGGGCGGACCCGGCGACCGCGATCTGTGCCAGGCGGCCATGCGTGACATAGGCCGCGGTGCGATTAACCTGGCCGGACAGACGGGCATCAGAGAGTTTGTGGCGATGATCGGCGCGTCGGGAGGCGTGATCTGCGGTGATTCAGCCGCGGCGCTGATCGCCCCGGCAGTCGGGGTTGACTCGGTTGTCCTGATCGGACCGACTCGCCCGGAACGCACCGGTCCGTACAATGGCGGGCGGGCGATCGTGGCCGATGTGCCCTGCCGCGGATGCCTCCGGAAACGGTGCAGCCATATAACGTGCATGCAGCTCATCGACCCCGACGAAGTGATCGAAGCCGCCGGCACAATGCTAACAAACGCCCACAACCGCACCGCCGGCGGGTAGAGCGGAGAACGAAGCATGCCGCATCGCTTTATCACAAGAAAATTGAAAGCATTCTTCATCTACAGGGTGCTGCACATCAACGATACGCCCCACCGCATCGCGTTGGGCGTGGCGATTGGCATATTCATCACCTGGACGCCCACGGTCGGCTTCCAGATGCTGCTCGTGCTGGCGTTGTCGTGGCTGCTGGGCGCCAATAAGCTTGTCGGAGTACCGTTTGTGTGGATTTCCAACCCGGTTACGCTCGCACCGATCTTCTGGCCGAACTACAAGCTCGGCAAGTGGATCCTGGGCGGCAATTCTCCGGATCCTGATTTCACTCGGGCAATGGCTTTCTCGGGCTCGTGGTTGGAGACGGTCCAGAACTGGTGGGCTGCAACGTGGCGGGTTTTCTGGCCGCTCTGGGTGGGCAGCCTGATCGTGGGCTTGTTCCTGGGCGTTGTATCCTACGGCCTGATCTACTACGCGGTAGTCGAATATCGCAAGCTCCGCCACCGGCACGACAAGACAGTAATCAGTGATCAGTGATAACTTGCCTTACGCTGTTCAGGACACCAATTGACCAGTTGAAAAAGCGTGCGGAAGTCTTCGATTCACTATTGACTCACAGGACACTTTGCACCCGCGGGCCCGCGCTGTATAATGGCAGTAGGAAATAATGGATTCCGCGGAGGCTTTACGCACGGAAGG
This sequence comes from Phycisphaerae bacterium, assembly GCA_016782885.1. Classification (GTDB taxonomy): domain Bacteria; phylum Planctomycetota; class Phycisphaerae; order SM23-33; family SM23-33; genus BS750m-G57. Next base: position 1,906 of record JADHXQ010000092.1, read on the forward strand.
GAATCCAGGAGAAAAGCTAGAAAAGCTCAGGCATCATGAATACGCGTCAGCAACAGAGAATCTCGTCACTGCGGTATTGCCTCTACGACCGGCCTGTCCACCCGGAACTGTTCGATATATACCATGACCGCCACCTGATTGTCGGTGGATATGAAGCCCAGATATGGGTTACCGGCTGTACGCACGTAATCGGGTTCTTCCGCGGAAAACGCTCGCTTGTCGAATTGACCGTTGACGACCGGGTCGCCCTTCCGGCATCAGGGGTGATCAGGCAGATGCCGTTCCGCGGTGAAAAGGCGCACCATCACAGGCGCACGCGGGGCATCAACTACATGATGAACTTCCAGGTCGAGCAGATGAGCGCGATGGTCTACCACAAGACCCACCACGACCTGGCCAAAATCGGCGCCCGCCGCGGATTGTTCGTGCCTTTCCCCATGTGGATGACCCGCCCGCCGCTCACGCCGTTTACCTTCATCGATTACGAAGCCAAGCCAGCAGGCTTGCACATATTTGCATTCCACGCCTTTCCCGACGACCTGACAATAGTCAAAACGCAGTCCATCTTCGAACTGACATGATTACCGGCGCGGGAATTGGCAACGACAACGCCGCGACCCGGCGGCGAACACCGATGTGCATCCGGTACTTCCACGCGGCGTAACACATAGATAGCGTAGCGTCCCCTATTTCTCCGAGAACGCCCATTGGAACAACGCAATGATGCCCATCACCACGACCAGCGCGATGCAGACGCCGATGAAATAGAGAAACTCCAGAAAGAACCGCAATAGATCGAATGTCTTACGGGCTCGTTCCGGTACGGCATCGGCCGGGAACACCTCGGTATACCCGCCGACACCGGCGAACTCCTTGCCCCCGATGAAAATACCGCCTACCACGGCAACCCCGATCAGGTAGATGCCTATGAACCCAGGCCCCTCAGGGCCAAAAGCAGAAGGCTGGCAGACCCCCAGAATGACGGTAAAGAGCAAAGGAGCCACAAACGTGAACGCAATCCGTTCCACGATCACCCGCTTGAACACTTCCTCGGGGCTCTCTCCGCCGGTATCGGCCGGTGTCGCGATCGTACTCCTGTCCGTGACGCTAACATTCGCGGCGTTTTCCGCGGGTCCGTCCATCGCAAGCACATTGCCTTGCCGGGGGACCGCTTGCATTCGCCCGCATGCCGGACAGGTCTCCATATGACCAGCCATGCTCTGGGGCGATTCGATCTCGCCCCCACAAAATCGGCACTTGAACTGTATCATAGCTTGCCCTCGTGATCTTGCTGACCGCAACGTTTAACGTTTTGCCCGACGCGAACAGGGATCGTTTCCAAACCCACGAAGCGACTCTAGCGTGCGAGTTCCAAGACATCAAGGTCAAAAAAGGGCGATTCTGCGCACGGGGTGCATCCCGTTTGAGTAGGTAGATTGTTACAATCCTGTTTGGCGTCCATATTGTGACAATCTACCTACTGAGATGGGATGCACCCGTGCGCCGCAATGCGAACCCCAAATGGCATGTTCTATTTCCTTCCACAGTTTATCCGCCTTTTTGTCTACACAGAGTACACACCGCAAGGGCTGCCGCGGAAGATTCGGGACTTCAAGAAATCGCAATATCAAACCTGGCGCAAGGCGAGGTTCCCGCCGGTCCGGTTTTACCCCTGCCCGCGGCGAGACTTTCTTCGTCCGGCACACGCGCCGAATCCGGCCAGTGCCAGCAACATAAGCGAGGAAGGTTCCGGCGTGTGAGGGTGTCCAATTGCAAAAGTTCCCATCTCCACAGAAAGAGGCGCATCAACCGGATTAACCCAGGCATCCGGGGTGGGAGGCGATAAAACAAAACCGGCAAAAGGACCAGTCCACCAGTCAACTTCGGTGCCGCCAATCCAATCGCATCCTACTCGGTCAAAATCCAAAGTTCCCGCCCCGTCAATCAAATGATCTCCGAGCCGTTCATCAACACCTGCATGATCCAAAAACCGCCCCGGCTCTTTTTGGACGATTTGAAAGTCATCAAAGAAAGTCTTTTCATCAGATAATACTGTGAACTCCAATGTCCCGCCTTCGTTCCAGGTCACGCCTTCCTCCCACCCGCCCGGCTCATCAAATACCTTGTTGGTGTACGTTTCTATGAGAACATTGGCAGTATCATTCAGCGGCCTTGAATCTTCAACCAGCATGTCAGCACCCGGTCCGAAGGGCGCACCGCGAGTATAAACCCCGTAATTCCCTTCACTGGTCGCCGCGAATTTGTCGCTTCCCCATCCGATGGCAACATCGCCGGGACCGGTTCTTCCCGCAGTCGCTCCAAGCTCGTAAGTAAGAAGGAGCGTACTTGTTTCATTTCCAGGCGACCAATTCCCGTCCCCGCCGACAACTCCTCTAAGCTTGACTTCGAGAATATGCGGGCCCGGCGACTCGACCTCGATCTCTCCGTTCCGCACGGTGTAAGGCAGACTGGCGCCGCCGCCATCGCTCAGCCCTGTCACCGGCGGGGACGGGATAGTGTCCGTGTTGATCGTGAGGCCGAAAGTAGACTGGGTGAGTTCCCCATAGTTGACCGCGAAGTTCACCTTGAACAGACCGGCGCCGTCAAGAAGATCGGGGGCCGGTATACTCTCAAATGCATCTCCGACGTCAATAGTTGCGCCACCGTTGGATATCACCGGGTAGAAAAAGCCCGTACTGGAAGGAACGATGTATGGGTGGACAGTGGGCTCTTCCACGCTCGTAAACGTGACACCTGAACTGCCGGGGGAGAGATTGAGCTGGGCGGCGTATGTCGATATGGTGTGCGTTTCGTTGGTGGTGATAAAGACCTCGAAACTTCCCGTCTCGGCCCCCTCGGAAATTGTGATGTCGGGCACCGTTATTTCCAGATCCGCAAGGGCAACCGGCGAGATGGACGCCACGATCACGATTATAGTCAGTATTGTTCTCATTATCAGCTCACTTCGTATAGGTTGCGTTCGGTCCTGTCACGTCAACTTTTATCTGTCGTACGATCGTATCAAAATTTTTCTCTTCACTACAAGAGACTGAAGGCTTCAAATTCAGCTTCCGCCAGGATGTCGACCAGTGGCGCGTCGAGGTCCGGGTCCAGCGACACCGGCGCGGTTGACTCATCAAACCCTGTCTGCAGGAGTATTTGCGAAGGCGGGTCATCCACGCCGGACGCAATCGCCTCCACCTGCCGGAACGTCGGCGAAGGCAGGTAATCCGCCGCGGACGTTAAGTCAATCGCCGGTTCGGATGCCGGGGCATACGACGCGAACCTGATCGGGTCGGCCGGCGCGTCTGTCGCAAGCGGTGCCGGAATAGACGCTGTCAGCGGGGCAGGCACGCCGGATGGCGGCGCCACAGATGCGTTGACCATGAATATCTCGCCACTGGCGCCCGCCGCAAGCGCGGCGCTTTGCCCGGCGGCGCCCGCCGGAGCGGTCGGCGCGCCGGGGGGCAGTGATGCGCCCCGGTTGGCGAGAACGACCGACCAGTCGAGAAAATCGATCCTGCCGCTGCCGTTAAGGTCATAGAACCCGCTATAGCCCCCTTGATCGGCCCATACAAACATCCGGTCGCGAATACCGTCGCGGTCGACAAGATTCGTCGCCCCGTCTCGAGTGGTATCGCCCGGAAGGGCATCGAAGCGCAACTGGAAATCACCGACCGCGGCGCCAGGCAGATCGATCAACAGCTTGTCGGTGCCAATCGGATCGGGCAAGGTCCACGCGGCCGTAAAAGTAGACAGGGTATAGTCGGCCTCTCCGGTGGTATATAACGGCTCGCTCACTCCGGACAGCGTCAGGTTGTCCAGTTCGGTGGCGACATCCCTGCTGAAGCAGATCACCAGCGTATCGAGGTTGCCCCACGGAAGCGCATCGAGTGGCGCCACTTCGTCGGTGATGCGATAGCCAAGCTGCGGGATCGGCTGATGCAGGAGGTTCTCTGAATCCAGGTCGTCCAGGAAGAGGGGGCTCCACTCGCTGCTGCTCACGAAGACTTGTACGACCGCCGGTTCACTCGCGTCGTACACGGTGATGCTGAAGGCCTGATCGTCGGTAGCGTCGAGCCCATCCGTTACAAGGAGGTCGACTACGACACTCCCGCTCGGCGGTGTGCCCGAGAGCGTCGCCGTACCGTCACCGGTACCGTGATCAACCAGGGTCAGCCATCCGGGCAACGGAGTCGCGGCGGTGATCGTGAGCCAATCGTCAATGTCGGGATCATCGGCCGTGACCTCGTAAGAGAAGGGCACACCCTCTGTGGCGACGGCCAGCGGCGCGCTGGTAAAGTACGGAAATTTATTCAGCCGCTCGTAGAACCCGGGCGTCGGAGCGGCGGCGTGCCAACTGGCCGAATCGTTGCCCCAGAAATGCGGATCGCTGCGATTGAGCGAATCGCCGAGACCGTCGGGGCTTGCTGGCCAGGGCGCCTCGTCGTCGTAGTTCGCCTCGTCTTCGACCAGGTGCGGAATGTACTCCGGCTCCTCGATCGGCGGTTCGTCGGGTGACTGCAACACCACGCGCCCGCCGCCGTTGTCCAGCTTGCCGCCGTATCCGCCCGCCAGGGCGACCGAACCGTCGATCCCGTGGGCGGCGCGGAAATCCGCCACGCGCGCGGCGTTGTCCGGATTGTCCGGATTGAACGACAGCACCACCAGCGTCCCGCCGGCTGCGATGATCGTATCCGGGTAGAAGTCGTAGTCCACCTCCCCGCGAATCCGCCAACCGGTCAGGTCGACCTCTTCGTCGGAGTGATTGTGTATCTCGACAAACTCCAGGTCGTCGGAGCTGTCGGGTTCACTGGAGTTGTAGTGCAACTCGCTGATAATCAACGGGTCGGGGGCGCGTGGTCCGTTGTTCACGTCGCTTGAATTATCATCGCCGAGCGTCTGGAGGATCATCGGATACAAGCCACCTGTTCCGTCGGGCCAGCGCCCGAACGATTCGCCGTTGCGGGCGCCGCCGAACTCGACGTGATCGGCGAAGTGGGTAAGATTGCCCAAGCCGTCGGCCTGCATCAGCCACACATTATCACCGTGAGCGCCGTCCAGGGCGAACTGGATAAGACTTCCGCCGCCGATCACGATCGGGTTGAAGTCGCCTTCGTCGAAGACGAGGTATCCGCCGGCTGGGATGGTTGTGCCGGCGGGAATCTGGAACTTTTTGTAGTCGCCGTTGAGCGGATTCAGGGAAGAGCCCCACGTGTCGCTCAGGAACCACCCGCCGATGTCGATTGACTCACCGGTGGTGTTGTGCAGTTCGATCGAATCGACATCGGGGATGTCGGTGTGCGTGAGCACTTCGTTGATAACGATACCGAGGGGCAATTGGGGCTCCGCACCGGGCGTACCGCCGTAGGCGACGGAGGGGGTCCAGTTGTCCGAATCGCCATAGTCGCCGGCGGTGTCGACGACGGTGAGCGTGGCGCCCTTGCCGTCGGCTTTACCGGGCCAACTGCCCGAATCGTTGTAGGCGAAGTTATGGATCGCGCTGGAGGCGCCGTGGACCAGCGCCAAGTCCTCCCCGTCGGAGTTGAGGGCGCCCGTAAACTCACCCGCGATGATGCCGGCGGGTACACTGGGATATCTCGCCTGGAAAGCCGCGGTGTTTCGCACGACGAGGGCATAGGCGTCCGGGGCCAGGGATGTCACGCTGCTCCTGGTGAAGTCGAACTCGATCCCGTCGGAAAAGTGGACAGTGCGAAGGTTAACCGCCTGGGCGCCGGTGTTCCTGAATTCCACAAACTCGAAATCCTCGGCGTCCTCGAATCCGGCGCCTTCTTCCAGGGCGGACGGATCGTGCGGGTGGTAGTTGATCTCGGTGATCGCGACAGTCGGGGTCGTTGACACGTCGTAGGTCGCCTCGTTCAGCGCGCTCCAGGTATCGCCATTGAGCACGCGCGAGAAAACATATGCGCTGGCGTCCAGCGTAACGGGGCCGGTGTATTCAATGGCATCGGGCGAGATGCCCCCGCCGGGCAGGCGCGGGTCCGTGCCGTCGAGGGTGTAATAGATCGTGCCCAAGCCGCCGGTCATGCTGAGCCCCGCCCCTGCGGCGATCAGCCCGCCGTGCTGATACGATCCGTTGATATTGAAAACGGGCGCATCAAGGGTGGGATAAAGCAATGCACTCTCGTAGTCTTGAAGGACCTCCTGTCCGCGGAGCGGGAAGTACGAACTCATCAGCGCCTGCTGCTCGGGATACCAGTAATCGTTGCGCGTATATAGACCAGCGGAGCCTCTGACATGAACGTCCCTGCGATAGTCGCCCCAGCGGGCTGATTCGGCGACAATGGCCTGATCGAGTTGGTCGGCAAGCTCCATCCAGAGACCCGCCGCCGCATCGGGGGTCAGGGCTCCGTCGTTGTAGAAGTGCTTATGCACTCGGTCGGCGAACATCAGGTTGAACTCGCCGCTCTGGCGGAGCCCCTGGAACAGTCTGCTGGGGCAATTGGTGTTGTTGAGTCCGATTCTGTTGCTCGTAAGAGCACCGGTTTCCAGAATGCGTTCGGCGTCCCAACTGTATATTTTCCACGGCGCGTTATCCGGCCCGCCACCGGCCGCTCGCCAGTTATGCCCGTCCCAGTCAGCGTTACCGCCGTACTGGTTGACTATCATGTAATCGATGAAGCTGACAACATCGAGTTTTTGCTGGATCTGCTGGAATTCGGCCAGGTCAATCCCATCGGCCGCGGCGCCTGCAACGAAGCTTTGCATGGCGGACCACGAGGCTATCGAACCGTCGATTGCCGAGCCGCTGTTGAGCGCATCGAGCGTATCTTCATCTCCGCCATTATATGCGGCGTAGTGCGATGCCTCCTGGCGTTCCTGGAGTACGTGGACGCCCCAGTACAGACCGTCGATATACAAATGCACATACATGCCCTGCCCGGCGTCGGACTGCTCCATCGCCAGGAGCGTGTCGCGGGCCCACTGCTCGCGGATGAACGAACCGCGGCTTCTCTGGCCCGGGTCCCAGTGAATCCAGGAGTTGTTGTACATGGCGCGGAGTTGCAGGCTATTGAAGCTCTCGACCGACGAGCCCTCATACAGCGGGAAGTCCAGATGTCCCGGACCGTATTGCTGGCGGAAGCGCAGGCTCATCGAATGCTTGGGCGAGTTGCCTTCGTTACGGCTGGCGCCGCCCTGCATCTTGAGTCCGGCGTCGATCTGAAAACCCTTCGTGCCGTCCGGGTAGATCAATTCGGCGGACGTCTCCTTCTCCATCGTGGTGCTTCCGGGATTGTCGTACAGCCCCCCGTTGGCGAACATATCGCTGACAGGCAACACGAGCGAAAGCGTGGGGATCGCGGTGAGCCCTTCGATGAAGTCGTCGTAGTAATCGGGGTTTGGGGCGGCGTTCGTACCGACAACTTCCGAGTCAATTTCGTAATCGGAGTAACCTGAGACTACTCCCCAGTCGTCAGGAAAGCCCGCACCGTCCTGCTCGACAACGGCGTGGGGGAATATATACGTTTGCGTGTCGACGTTGCTTGAGATGTATCCGGCCAGGTAAGCGATCGCGCGAAGCGTGGTGGTGGTCGTAATCGGGAGCGGAGTGCTATAGACCGTGCCGTAAGTTTCCGTGGGCTTGGTCCCGTCGAGCGTGTAGCGTATCAAAGCGCCCGGGGTATCGCTGGTGATGGCGACCAGTTGGGGCGATTCGTAGAATCCGCGGTCCACGCTGAATTCCGTATCGGCGGCCAGCCCGTACGCCCCGGCGCTGTTGGCTCCGCCGGGCGTGGAGGATGTCATGTACTGAACGTCAAAGGCGCCGCTGGCGATCAGTTCGGGAACCATCAGCAGATTTGCATTGTCCTTATCCGCATTCAAGACGTGTATAGCAAGCACGTTCGCCCCAGGCTGAAGCGTCCCGAGGAGGTGCGCGGTGATATCGATGTCTTCAAAAGCAACAGACTGCGCATCGGAGCGGATTACGCCACCGGTCGATGAGTTCCAGGCCAGTGTCCCCGGCGCGTTTCGCCATGCCACCAGTGACCCGTTCAGATACGCCACGAATCCGTCGTTGTATTTCATCCGCAGCGTCAACGCGTCATACGAATCTGTGGAAGCAACGCTGAAGTTGATGCGAGCCCACAGCGATGCGTTCTCCGTATGCATGTCGGAACCGACGTCTGTTTGAATCAGGGAATCGAACAAAGGTTGATCGGCGCTGAATCCCAGACCGGTGATCGCGGGCGCGGTTGTTCCGAACGGTACGCTAAGGGAAGCGTTCTTGTTACCCATGTCCGGGGTGTCAGTGGCCTGGAAATCGGCGGCCGTATCACTGTCGGCATTGCCCGTTCGCTCCAGAGCGCTTCCCGGGGCGGCGGTTGGCTGGCCGAACAGGCGCATATCGAAGCCCATATCGCTGCTGTTTGCCTGGTTCTGGTGAACCGATACGGAGATCCAGTGCGTCCCGGCCGTCAGATCGTCCGATAACGACAGCTCACGGAGCGTTGTTTCCGTCCCGCTGGAACTGATGGCGAACGCCGTATATGAATCGGGCCCGTTGATATTGGCTCGCGCCACCTCTTCACCGTCGATGTAGATTATGGCGCCATCGTCGCAGAGAATCTGTATCCCGGCGTTGACGACATCGGTGCCTAGAATCAGTTCCCGGCGGAAATAGGCCGTGTAACGATCCCCGCTGTCAGGCGTGCCGATATCGGTACCAAACGGGGCTCCCTCGAGGTAATCAATCGTACCAAAGCCCAGCATCGCCGGACGGGGATCATCGCTGAAGGCGGGACCGTCATAACCAACCGGCTGCATCCAGGTCGTGTTGAAATCTGTATCATTGGGACCAGCGGGATCTGCGGGATCCACTCCGTCCAGTGGGTGCATGTAGTACCAGGAATCGCCAAAGTTGATGAAGTTCTCCTCGGACCCTGGCACCCCTCCGCCGGTTCCATCACCAACGACCGTCCCGGCGCCGTTCCACTGGCCCGTCACATCGATGAAGTTCAGCAAGGCGATGTCGGCCTCCGAGTATCCCCAGGCAACGAAGTCAACTACATTATCGGCATTGTCAACGATCATCGCCCATCCGTCACCGCCTGGCGCCCAGTCGATATCGCTGCCCCAATAGTGCGTCGGATCGCTATCGAAGTCATCGGAGCGGTAGAGCACCTCCCCAACCGCTACCTCGGAGCCAAACTCCCATTCCAACGAATTGACGCTGTTGATCGTACCCGAAGCGTCGTTGACCAGCACGGACCACCCGGTGGTGTCGATGACAGCATCCGAAACATTCTGTATCTCGACGAAGTTCACCGCACCGGAATCGATTTCGGTGATGATCATCCCGGCCTGATCGCGCGAGATGGTGTTCGTCCAGGTCGAGTCGTCGAATGTGGCGGCTGTCCAGCCCGGATCGCCGAGTGGTGCGGGGTCCGGCAGGAGATCCTCATCCTCGGCGGTCGGCACGAGATAGCTGACCGCCGCACCGACTGAAACCAATTCATCGTAGACCGGGGCAGCGTCGCCAATTCCATAGGATACATCTCCAACCTGCTCGGGGTAGTCCTCGTATCCGTGCTCGACTGTCAGCCCATCGTCCCTGACCAGCAAAACGCTCTCGTGCTGGTCGGCGTCATTGGCGGACAATTTGAAGTTGGTGTGCAGATATCCGCCGGCGTCATAGTAAGGCCAATCCGCATCATTTTCATTCGACGCGAAGATTATCAGATAGTCTTCTCCGCCCGAGTCGCCGTTGGCGGCCAGTGTTATATCAGGGAACTCCCACTTGGTCAGGTCGCCCGCATTGTCAGTCAGAAACCAGCCTCCCAGGCCAACCGGAGCCAACGTGGGATTATGCAGTTCAATCCAGTCAGAGTATTCACCGTCTCCGTCGAGACGAGTAGTATCGTTGGAAGCCATGAATTCGGAGATCACGACCGATCCGCTGAGCAGCAGGCGCGGCTCAAGCGCCTCTAAGACCGCAAGCCCCTGAGATGTGCTTCTGTTACCGCTTGACATTGCGATCTCCTGGCAGAGATTGCGGCAGCATTACCGGAAAATCTCCCACCTCGACGAGATACACATTCCCTGTCCTCAAATTCACTCTCCATTGGGCGGTTTGAGCGTGACACTTGAGTATACCACGGAACCCTGATTCCACCAAGGGGGGTTCTTGATAAAGTAATCACCCGAACGATTGGCCCCTGCTCGCCAAGTACCGCCACCAACCACACATATAGGGATACCCAACCAGGTAGACATCCGCCCGGATGCGGCGAACATTGAACTTCTCGATCTGCTGCACAAGCCCATCTTGCTCAACGGCGATATCCTGCCGCTTCTTGACTAACTCATTTTCATGATGATTCCATCCCCGAACAAATCAAGCATGCTATCGTTCTTGGTCTGGTTCTTCTGTATGGCTTTCGGACATCTCGCTAATACGCTTGCGTGCATCGTCGGCGTTTGGGGCAGTGGAACGTATTCTGCCGAGAATGAATGGAATTTTTTAACCTTCGTCAGGTCCCCATCTGGCACGACGGAAGGATACTAACACATCCCCCCACCCCGGCGCCACAGAAATATGTGGGGGGGCGGCCATCAGCTACCCGTTTCTTATTTATACCAGACCTCGGCGACTACGCCGACGCCGGAGCAACGCCAAGCCACCCAGAGCCAGGAGTGACAGCGTGGCGGGTTCGGGGATCGGATGGAGCCTGTACAGATAGACCCCGGCATCCCCTTCAACGAGAAAGCGAAGCCTCTGTGATCCCTGAAATGCCTCGTCAATTGGAATGTTCAGACTGTGCCAGCCACCGTCGTCCTGCTCCAGGAGAACCTGATATAACGTATGCCAACCATTCGAGGTTTCGATTTGCACCTGAAACCACCAAGGATCACCGGGCGGGGGCTCAGGAAACGGATGTTCCCATCTGTAATCAAAACTCAGGTACGACATCAGGTCGTAGAGGCCTTCCAACGCTTTTTTGTCATCAGCCCAGAAAAACGTCCCAAGGGAATCAATAAAGGGGTCTCTCTCCAGGGCATTGCACCAGGCTATCCGCCAGTCTTCCAGATGCCCCTCGTCAAAAGACCACCGCCCGCTGACATCGTCCTGGCTTATCGCCGACATCTGGAGTTCGGTAACATGGTCATCGGAATCTGTGTAGTAGAGGTGCGTGTAGTACTCCGAATCGCCCGGCTCGTACGCGGGATCATATTCATATCCCCATACGGTAATGGCATGAGCTAGTCCGGAATTCTCAATTCTTGCATGAACCCCGTACCCTGCGTGAAGGAAGTCGTCGACATCCAGCATCCGATTGTACAGATGCGTGCTCGAATGGTAATAGTCAGAGTAACGCAAGCCAGGGTAGAATCCCCCTCCCCCGCCAGCGACAGAGCCATTAAACCAGAAATTGTAGGCCGTGGACGGCGAGCCGCCAGTGTCTGGATAGTAGTCCTTCATGTATTCGAAAATCTTGTCGGCAGTGTCATACTCCCCCGTCCCCCATCTGCCCCAGGCAAGGACATTGCTGGCCGTTGCGACCCAACACAACATTGTATCGTCTACCCACGTCTTGTTGGCATCACTCCAGGTTCCAGCGTGGTCATAGTACGTGAGGTAGGTCCCGCCGCCGGCCGAGGCGCCCCAACCCATTGCCAGAACAGAAATTGCGCACAATAGACTGATAGTAAATTTGATTCCGCGTGCAGGTGCGCGGGCGGCGCTGGGTGAGGGGTTAATTGCCATCCCCCACACAATCTGCATTGCCTTTTTCATCTCGCTCACCTTGTCTCTTTCGCGTCTTGCCCGCATAGTCTCGAACCACCAGTGCGCGTGCTGATCCGCATCAGGCGGACCTTCTGACACTTCGCGGTCGTGGTCTGATCCTGTAAACTCAGAAGAGCACTATCCCTCACAGATTCACTCGACCTGCGTATAGAGCCTTCGCGTCGTGGGAACTTGGCAGGTGGTGGCCTTGAGGTGGTGCCAATGAGCGGAAAACGCCCATGCCTCACTCTTGAGCGGCCCCGCCGCTCCCAAAAAATCCAAGCGAACTGGAGTAGTGAGTATTATACCAACATTACCTGATTTCACCAAGGGAAAAATCGAGGAATCTCAGGATGTACAGGAAGCAGCGAAACGTATTCTACGCAAGATAAACGGTACTTTAATTGACGTTGTTAGCGCCCCACCCGGCACGACGGAAGGATACTAACACATCCCCCCACCCCAACGCCACAGAAATATGTGGGGGCGGTTATTAACTGCCTGCCATCAGTTGTCCGCCATTGGGCGTTGCCATTAGCAATCCCAGATCCCAAATCAATAGCCGCACGCACCGCCGGACGTTACAATTAATGGCGGGTTGCCCAGTGGTCCGCCGGGCAAGGTCATCCGGGAATCTCACTCGATATCAAAGGTGGCGACAATGAACAAGGCGACACGATCGATACTCGCTGTTCTACTGGCTCTCGCACTTACCGGCGGGCTCACCCTCGCAGACGATGCGACCGGCCTGTACGAAAAACTCTTCGGCGCCGAGGCTAAGAAGGTCGCAGCCAGCAGCACCAAGGCCGACGATGTGGCGCTGGCCGCCAAACTGCTCAAGGCCGCCAAAATGAGGCCCGATCTACCGGATTTGCAAATCGTCCTGTACGAAAAGGCCTTTCAGTTCGGTACGGCCGGGACGGACGGATGCGATGCGGCGCTGGAGGCCCTGGTGCTACTGAGAAAAGTCCTCGACGCCAGACAGGCCGATGCGCTTCTTCAAAAAAAGGTCTCCGCCCACGATCTCCAGGCGATGCAGAAGGATCTGGATACCGCCAAGAGCAAGCGAGTCAAGGCGATGGGCGCCCAGGAAACCAAACGCAAGGAGCTGCAAGACAGGCTCCAAGCGAACCCCAAGGATAAACAGTCCCGCAAAGAATTGATTCTTCTCTACATTGTAGTTTTCGACAATCCGGAAAAAGCTGCAAAACTGGTCACCGACGATACTGACAAAACCACTCGAACATATATCTCGCTGGCAACCAGGAAACTCACAAAACTCGACAGAACCGCTTGCCTGAAACTGGGCGACTGGTACTACAAAGATTTGGCGAAGAACGTCTCAGGCGCCCTCAGGCCAGCGCTTCTGCGGCGGGCGAAGAGATACTATCGGCGGGGCCTGGCCCTTCCCACGACGACAAAGGACGGCAGATTGGCTCGGGATCGGGTTTGGGCGATTTTGCTGCGCATCGAGAAGGAACTGAAAGACCCCGCCGCCCGCACAACCCCCGCCGCCCGCACAAAGGGACCGGAGAACACAAAAGGAAACGATAATCCCCCCGCAACGGCAAGGGTGGTGGCCTTCCAGGGGCTGACTATCACGCTGAGCAATGACGGCAAGACGCTCACAGCCGCCGACAATTTGACCGGAAAGCTCCTCTGGAGATGTCGAATGGGTAAAGCCGCCACCGGCATATCCCTCGATCGGCGTGCCATCAAAGTCTCGCCGGGTGGTGAACTCTTCAACGTGCGGACAGGCAAACGACTCCGCTGACCGAAGGGAAGATCGTGAGTTCTCGGCGCAAGAGTGAGGCGAGGCGTGTCGGTTGCATGGACACGCCCCGCCTCTTCTATAGCATCGACCCATTGTGCCAGGCTCACTGCGCGGCTTGATGGAGTATGGAGCTCCGGGCAATATCCCTTTTGCCCGGATCCGCGGCAGCATGTAGCATCCGGCGTCACAAGGGCCATTCAGGCAGGGGGGCCCGCGATCAATGTCTCTGAGCAAAAGACAGACCGCCAAGTCATTTTCCTGCCACTGCTTTCATAGGGAAATCTACGATTCGACCACACACGCGGCAAAAGCAATTGCGTTTTCGGTGTTAGCTATCAGCTGTCAGCTATTAGCTACGACCTTAAAACCATAAAGATCTAAAGCCCATGAGCCGTTAGCCGTAAGTCGTTAGCTGATAGCTGACAGCTAATAGCTGATAGCTGACAGCTAATAGCTGATAGCTGCTTTTATCTCTAGTCGATCTCGTCGGCTTTTTGAACCAGATCGGCGATTTCATCTCGCGTTTGGCAGGACAGGACCCCGGCGCGGAATGCCTGCCGCTGAACGTGCCTGAACACGGCTTCCATCGCCTCAAGATGCTCGCCGGGGTCCTCGAGGTTCGACAGGAGGAGCACCACCAGACCGACAGGCTTGGCGTCGATGGAATTAAACTCGATACCCGCGGCGCTGCATCCAATCGCGACGAGGGGCTGCTTGATATCCTTGATCCTGACGTGGGGAAAAGCTATACCGTTGCCAATACCCGTGCTGGACTGTGCCTCGCGGGCCAGGATCGCATCAGTGAACTCCCCAGCGCGGTCGCCGGAGACCGCACCGGCGGCGGCCAGGGCGCCGATGAGTTCCGCGATCGCCTCATCTCGCGTAGTCGCCGCCAGAGACGGGATAATGGCGTCTGGGACAATAATATCCGAAAGCTTCATCATGTCGCTCCTGTATAGTGCCTTGTGCATGTGTGTTACCTCAGTGAGAATTATCTTCTCCCCGGTCCGATTCGACCGGGGTTTTCGTCAGTATTGACCAGAGTTCCTGGTCGCTCCGTGCCAAAAGCACCGCCTGGCGTCCGGCATCGTCGAGCACCGCCATGACAGAAGCCACGAATTGGAGATACGGTTCGGCGCCGTCTTCCGGCGTCAGCACCAGGACAACGATCGTGACCGGCTGAGAGTCGATGGCGCCAAAATCAATTCCTTCACGTGCGACTCCAATAGCGCAGAGAAGCTGATCGACTCCGCCGGTTCGTCCGTGAGGGACCGCAATACCGTGTCCCACGCCGGTTGACAACTGCGTTTCGCGGTCCATGACCGCCCTTTTGGCGGCGCGGGAGTCCCGGATCAAACCGCCTGCTTCAAGCAGATCGAGCAGTTCGGCGATGGCGTCTTCCTTGGTAGTAGCGTCGAGAGCAACCGTGAGCAGTTCGGGCCTGATATAGTCCGTCGGGCAGAACTCCGACAACGTCGCTCGATGCGCCGAAGGCGCTGCCTGAGTGGGCGTCTGATCAGCGGTCGGCTTGGGAGGAGCCGTAAAGGCCGCGAACAACTGGTCGACACCGCTGCACGACAGTATCCTCGCCCGCCCGTCATGGTTGAGCACCTGGCTGATAGTTGACATGAACTGAATATGCGGTGCGGGCTTGCTCTTGGGAGAAATCGTCAGCACGACTATCGTCGCCGGCTCACCGTCCATGGAGTCGAAGTCCACCCCGCCGGACTTGATCCCCACCGCACAGACCAGGCGGTCTACCGTATCGGTCTTTCCGTGCGGTATAGCCACACCGAATTGCAGTCCGGTCGACATGCTGTTTTCTCGCTCCCAGACGGCTTCGCGGGCGGCCTGGATGTCTCCTACCAGGGCGTTGGACGCGAGGATCTCCAGCAGTTCGTCGATGATCTCAGCTTTGCTGGTTCCCTTGAGTTCCGGTTCGATGAGTTGCGGCGTGAGAAACTTTTTCATGTTCAGGGTCGCCGGTCCCAGCGGGCCGGCGTCCTGGAGTTTGGCCCGCATCTCCATGGCGTCGAGCGGTTCCTTGAGTTCCTTGACGGCCTTGTCGAGTTCGGCCAGGGTCTCGTGAACCGCGGTGTTAATCAGCGGGGCGTCGGTCTTCTGGCACGTGAAGGCAAGAATTTGGCCCGAATACTGGAAGTCGATGACTGTCTTGTCTTTGCGCAACTGATACAGGCGTTGTCTGGGGCTGATATTGTGAACGAAGAACCCCTCGCTCTCGAAGACGCCCCTGAGCTTTCCGGCAAAGAACTCGACCATCTCCGGCGATGGAAAGTCCAGCGTAATGGCGGTGACGGTGTCGTCGCCGGCGGTAGGCTTGCGAGTACCGCGAGCCGGCGAGCGAAACAGGAATACCATCGCCGGCGGCGCGATAACGGTATTGACGACAACCATGATGATCACGCCGGCAAGTATCTCCGGTTTCATCAGTCCCGCCGAGAGACCCACACCCGCGATAATCAGCGCCACCTCGCACCGGGGCGCCATACCGAATCCGATCCGCGCCGCGCCGCGGAGGTTGAAGTTCGCCAGCAGCGCCGGGACACCGCACCCGACCACCTTGGCCAGAAGCGCCGCAAATGCGTACGCAAACCCAAACAGCAGCACCGAAGGCGAGGTCAGGACGCCCAGATTGATCTGCATGCCCGTGGTGCAGAAGAATACCGGAACCAGCAACACGTAGATCGGACGAAGGCGTTCCTGAACGACGTGGCTGATATCCGCCTGCGACAGCGAAAGCCCCATCACGTATGCGCCGATGATCATCGCCAGACCGGCCTCCTCGAACAGACCGGCCATTATCATCGCCAATCCCAACGCCATAATCGCGATCGAATTTTTCTCGCCGAACCACTTCAGCAGGAAACTGATCTTACTCGCCGCGGCCAGGGCTACGATTGTCGCAACCAGCCAGACGCCAACGGCCTTGGCGGCAATAACGCCGATGTGCCCCCAGTCGACACCGCCGACGTTCCTGGAGGCGGTGACGACGCTCATGACAACCGCAAGGAGTATGATACCCAGCACGTCGTCGATTACCGCGGCCGACAGAATCGTCACGCCTTCGGGCGAATCGAGCTTCTGCCTCTCCGATAGAATCCTCGCGGTGATACCCACCGACGTTGCGGTCGTGATCGTACCGAGAAACAGACACTGCGGCGCGAACAGCCCAAGTGATTGACCGAAGAGCATTTCCGAAAAGAACATCACGCACGCCGCGCCGAACAGGAAGGACGCGATCATCCCGCCAAGCCCCACCAGCCCGCCGGCCAGCGAGTACTTCAGCATGAGCTTCAGGTCCGTCTCGAGACCAACGTTAAACAGCAGAACGATCGCCGCTATGGAACTCAGACCGTAAAGCTCGGGTGAGATCGCAAACCCGCCGTTGACCGGCGGGGGGAACAGCCCCTGCGGAAAACCGGGAAACCCCATCTGCCCCAGAGCGTACGGGCCTATGATGATGCCAACCACCAACTCCCCCAACGCCCCGGGCAACCGCATCTTCTCGAACAGGATGTTACCGAGTTTCGCCGCAAACAGGATCAGACCGAATTGGATCACCAGCAACATCATCCGGTGTGTAATTGACGCCCCGCCACCGGCGCCGGCGCCCGAAGCAAACGCCGTCACAGGCCAAAACAAACAGCAGAAAAGTACTAAATAGATTCTATGTGCTCGCTTCATCATGCTCAGTTTCCCCCCTCCTGATGCCCCCCACTACCGCGTAAAAGACATCATAGGACCATTCTCGGCCTTTGTCAAGCGATATCTGGAGCCGTAATACACCATAGTACGCTATAGTTCGCTTGCGACAGGAGCGGACCGCACTGGAAATGAAGAATTTTCTACAGTTATTCGTCGCTTTCGGAGATCAGGGCGATGACCTCCCGCGGAGAAGTGGTGTTTCGCAATTTCGCAATCACACCTTCACGGCGAGTCAGCAACGAAAGATTCGCCATGAGACGCAGGTGAATTTCCTCGCGCGTCGCGCAGGTCAGGAAAAAAACATGCACCAACTGATCGTCAATGGCGCCGAAATCGGTCCCCTTGGGGCATATCCCCAGCGCGACGGCCGGTTCGGGGAACATCCCGCCCATGAGCCTTCGCGGATGTGGAATCGCAATACCATGCCCCACTGCCGTTGTCATCATCCTCTCACGATCGAGCAGACCGCCGAGCAGGAGATTTGTATCTTTCGCAAAACCGCTCTTCAACAGCGGGGCCAGCAACTGTCGCAATATGCTCTCTTTCGGGCCCGGCTCGAGATCGAAGGTCATCAGTTCCGGGTGGAGAAGCTCACGCAGCGGAAGGAGGGGGTTCTTCAGGTCGCCGGCCGGCGTAATCCCTTGCGCAGGAAATGACTGCATCCGCCCCACAAGCCACTCGCGAACCAACGATCGCATGAACCGCCACTGGCTGGCAACCTTCGCGGCAGGGATATCACCGCGCTGGGCCATGCGGAGCACTGTTCGCTCAGCGAGTTGAAGATACTCCGCCACTTCCACCAGCGTCATGATCTCGCCATTGACGTTCTCAGGCTCCATAACTCAACCCTTTGCTTTGGGACTTCAGAGTACACAGTACACAAAAACACGTCGAGGAGCATCATATTGCCCTCGCCCGTCATGTGCAACGCCAAACCGCACCAGGACAATCGGCGCCCCTTTATTAATCTGCCTGAATATAGTACAGTGTGTCGGTAAAATAGATGTTGCACGCATTCTTTTGAATCCCGCAGAGGTAAAATAATGACTTTACGAATAGACGATTTTGAAGACATGGCCCGCGTATTCCACTCGCTTGGCGACAAGACCAGACTCCGCATTATGGTATTGCTGGCAGATGGCGAAATGAACGTAACGGCCGTCCAGAAGAAGCTCAAACTGCCGCAGAACAGTACCTCGTATCATCTTAACCTGCTTCACATCGGCGGTCTGCTGCAGACCAGACGCGACGGAAAGCAAGTCTTCTACTCCCTGGCCGATCTGTCCAAGCATCGCCTGGGGCGTAAGCCCGAGTTGGCCAAGGCAGGCACTAATGCCGCCAGGTTCGGACCGGCGGAGTTGGTCTTGCCCAAGACGTAATCTGTGTTGACTGAACCGGGATCGGGTGTTATATTGCCTGTGCCTGTAATCGCCTCGGGGACGGTCTTGTTGTCTTGGGAGTTCGCCGATTCGGCAGTGCGGGCCGGAAAGGATTCGCGATGATACGTTATGCGTGTCGGTTTTGCGGCGCCGCCATGGAATCACCCGGGTCCCTAGCCGGTAAGATGGACAAATGCCCCGCGTGTGGAAGGGCCCAAGCCGTGCCGAATGCCCAGATAGCCAAGGAGGCGCCCACGCCCCCCGCCGAGGCGCCAAGCGTGCCCAGGGCCCGCTTTCAGGAGGAATATCGGCGGGCTTGCTCCGGTTGGGAGAGAGATTCGGGGATATGTTTCTTGCTCTATTGCGTGACGTGCGCGGGAATGTATTGGGGCGTTGGCTTCTCCGGCCTCGGCTTGGGATGGTTTACCAAGGCGGTTTTTTCGCTGTTTGCCTCCGCCGCGGTCAACTTCGCAGCCAGAAGAGCGACCAGCTCGTGGTTTGCCCCTCGCCGGGTCGGAGCTGTTTTGAGCAAGCCCGCTGCGGACTCTCTGATACCGGCAGATCAACTGATCCTGCGGATCGTGGATTGGTCATTCAAGGCGGACGACGCCGCAATCCCCAGCGCCGGCGGTATGGCGACCGAATGCGCGATTTATTCGGGATTATTGGCCTGCATCCCGTTTGTCATAGTCTGTTTCACGCTCCTGCAACTTGTGCTGTCTTGGTGGTGGCTCTGGAGTCTGCTCCTGGGACTTCTATTGGCCGGTCTGTGTTCGGTAATACTGGGTCAACTTGTCGGCCGGATGTGTACGTATGATGCCGCATACCAGGAGGTGCAAGACCTGGTCGAGGCGCACTCCCAGGCAATGTGGCAGGGCTTTACGGAGCAGTGGAAGGAGCAGGAGCAAAAGGCCGTGGAGAGAGCCAACTCGCAGGTCTTGAAACAGATTGAGACAACCGAGATGATCGCAACTCAATCGGCCGAGGGTCCACGGTGCCACAGCAAACAGATAGTTGCTGAGACATCGAGCAAAGGAG
>JADHXQ010000015.1 GCA_016782885.1 Phycisphaerae bacterium
AGACACTAAGCACACATGCGCATGTGTGCTTAGTGTCTAATGGCGCTCTGACCCCATATTCCGCGTTGCATTAGGGTGAGCGATCGCGATATGATGGCGGCGTAACCCCCGCACTCGCACTTGCTCGCTGGAATGAAAGGTTAATACCGATGGTAGTGAAAGCAAACCGCACACAATCACGCAGAGATTTCCTCAGGATCGCAGCAATCGGAACCGCCGGTGCGATGGTTTTACCGACCGCCGCCCGCGCCGCCGAAAAACGCCCGCCCAACATCGTTGTCATCTTCCTCGACGATTCAGGCTGGGCCGACTTCAAACCGTTCGGCAAGCCGAAGTACGACACGCCCAACGTCAAGAAACTCGCGTCCGAGGGAACGCGCTTTCACAACTTCCACGTGCCCCAGGCGGTATGTTCGGCGTCCCGGTCGGCGCTGCTTACCGGTTGCTATCCCGGGCGAACCAGGATGTTCGGCGCACACGGACCTCGGGCGCGAGGACTCGATCCGAAATTCGCGACCACCGGCGAAGTTCTCAAAGCGGCTGGGTACGCCACCGCGGTGTTCGGAAAGTGGCACATCGGCGACCAGCCCGACACGCGCCCGCCGGCCCGCGGGTTCGACGAGTCATGCGGGCTGATGTACTCAAACGATATGTGGAAGCACCATCCCGGAACGCGGCACTTCGACAAGTGGCCGCTCCAGTTCTGGGACAACGGGAAGATCACCATCGAAGACGTGACCGCCGAGCAGCAGAAAAGCCTGACCACCTGGTATACCGAACATGCGGTGAGCTTCATCAAACGCCACAAGGACAAACCATTCTACCTCTACGTCCCCCACTCCATGCCCCACGTGCCGATTTTCTGCAGCAAGAAATTCGAGGGCAAGAGCGGCGCCGGGCTCTACGGCGACGTCATGATGGAGATCGACTGGTCGGTCGGGCAGATCACAGGGGCCCTCAAGGACGCCGGCGCCGAGGACAACACGCTGGTGATCTTCACGTCCGACAACGGACCGTGGGTTTCATACGGTAACCACGCGGGCAAGACCCCCTACCGCGAGGCCAAAGCCACCGGCTTCGACGGCGGAATTCGCAGCGCCTGCGTCATGAAGTTACCCGGACGGATCAAGGCGGGCGAAGTCTCGCAGAAAATGCTGTGTACGATCGACCTCCTGCCGACCTTCGCGCACCTGGCGGGCGCCAAGCTCCCCAAAAACGAGATCGACGGGAAGAACGTCTGGGACCTCATAACAGGCAAGAGCGGCGCGAAGAACCCCCACAAATACTATCCGTTCTCAACCGGTGGAAGGCTCGAGGGCGTGATCTCCGGCGACGGCCACTGGAAAATGCACCTCCCACACGGTTATCGAAAGCTGAAGAAGGCAGGCAAAGACGGCAAGCCGGGCCAATACGAGGGCAAGCAGATTGAACTGTCGCTCTTCGACATGGAAAACGATCCATACGAGAGCAAGAACGTAATCAAAGACCACCCCAAAGTCGCCACCAAACTCAAATCGCTAGCCGACGCACACAACACGAAATTCTTCCACCGACGCCCCAGGAAGAAACGAGGTTAACGAAGCAGTCGTTTGCCGTGGAGTCCGCCGAAGGCGGATGATCTGAAAGTAGCCCAGCGGTGAGCCGTAGGCGAGCCTTGGGAATTCGTGTTGCTATATCCCCTGAGCCCTCCGAATGGAGGGTGATTGAGACGGGTGAGTCGAAAGCTGCGGGGTTTTCAGTCACCCTCCATTCGGAGGGCTCTGGATTACTTATCGCCCCGATTCCCAGGGCTTGCTTCGCTGCACCCTGGGCTACTTTCAAATCACCCTACTCCGTAGGGCTCCACGACCACGACCAATCACTACTCCGCCATAATTTGCTTGAGATTTTCGGCGATGATTTGGCGTTGGGGGTCGGTCAGGCGCCGGAGCGGTCGGGCCATTGTGTCGCTGCAGATTCCCATGCATGACAGCGCGCACTTGAGGCCCTTGACGTAACTCGATGGATCCTCGACCGCGTGGTAGATCGTGTCGTAGATCTGAACAACTTTTTCCTGGAGCGCATCTGCCTTTTCCCAGTCGCCGGCGAGGGCGGCCTGGTAGAGGGATACGTAGAGTTCGGGGAACAGGTTGGCCCCGCTGTTTACTCCGCCGTGTGCGCCCGTCGCGACGGCGGGGGCGGTGAGTTTGTCGGGCCCGACCAGGAGCGAGAAGTCCGGTTTGTCGGCCAGTGCGGCCTGGAATTGGCGGAAGTTTTCGATATCGCCCGAAGAGTCCTTCAATCCGACGATGCCCGGCAGATCGGCTGCGGCGCGGACGGTTTCGGGGGAGAAGGCGAGCTTGGTGTGGCTCGGTATGTTGTACAGGAAAGCGGGCAGGGGCGATGCGGCGGCGAGGTGTCTGAGGTATTCGAGGATATCGGCGGGCGATGCGGGGAAGTAGCACGGTGGGGCGACGACGATCGCGGCCGCGCCGCAGTCGGCGGCTTTGGCTGCCAGGGACAGCGATTCGCTCGGCGACGTATCGGTAACGCCCACCAGCACCGGCGTGCGTTCGGCGACGATACGGCAGGTCTGCTCGATCAATTCGCGGCGCAGGCGATGGGGCAGCGATGGGCCTTCTCCGGTGGTGCCCATGATGAACAATCCGCCCACGCCGCCTGCGAGTATGTGTTCGACCAGGCGCCCGACGCCCTCGACGTCAAGCGTGTCGCTATCGAGCAGCGGTGTAACCATCGGCGGGATTATGCCCCGCAGCGGGCTGGTGAGTTCGGCGTCGCTCATTGTTTTGTGCCATCCTTCATCGTCAGCTTGCGAAAGTTTTTCACGCGATAGAACGCCAGGTAGTTCGCATCGTGACAGTTGTGGGCGCCGCCGAGAGCGTCGCCATGCGCCATTCGGATCGCCGCGATCAGGTCGTCGCCCTCGAATAACCAGTCGACGTACTGGAAGCCCACTTTGTGCGCGTCGGGATGCTCGAGCACTATCGAGCGGATCGTCCAGCGTTTCAGGTCCGGCGAGGACATCAGCGCCAGGACGTTTCGCGTGCGCTCGGGTTTGGTCTTGCCCCGATAGCGATCGAGCACCGGATTGCTCAGCGACCAGTAGAGCTTCGTTTTCGCGTCGAAACGGATGTTGAATTTCTTGCTCCCGCCGGGGAAGTCGATCAACCCGGTATCGGGATCGAAACTCGCGGTCTTCCCGTCGTCGGATATCGACACGGCGGCCGCCTTGCCCCCGCCGGGCGACTGCACGCGGAGGATATTGACGATTTTCCCGTCGCCCGTCGCCACCGCGTTGCCTTCCAGCCATCCGCCGAACCGACCGCCCATCCACTTGGCGCTCGATGCGAGGCGGTTGGATGTCGTCCAGTTGGCGGCTTTGAGCAGGTCGGCGTCGAGGGGCGCCGACATAATGAAGCTGCGAAAGTCCCTGCCCCAGCGGCCTGTATTGTCCTCCATGGTCCGCCATATCCGCCCCTTGTGGACCAGCAGGGGCATTGACGACGTGTGGTATCGCGACCCGGTCAGCAGCAGGCCCGTCTGGCCGTCTTTGGGCGTGGTCCAGGTCTTGCCGCCGTCTTTCGAGCGACGGATCACCACGTTTCCGTATGACTTCGATACGCCCATCAGGTAGAGGTCGCCCTTGCAGGTGAAGAGGCCCGACCACCACGCGCCGTCGATTTCGGCCTGCCGGCGCCAGGTCTTGCCCTTGTCGCCACTGCGGAACACTCGCGTGATGCGTTGTTTGCTGCGCGCCCCGAAGATGTCGTGCGATGCCACATACGTCCCGCAACCCAGGATGGCGATCGACGGGCTTCCGACGTACGTTCGCGTGGCCGCGGGGATGTAATCGATGACCGCGCCGGGCGTTTTGGAGTGGTCTGGTTTGACGAGGCCCGCGGATTTGCCCGTCAGCACGGGGGCGATGACTATCCCGCCGGTCCAGTTGCCCTGGGGGATAGTGAGCTTCTCGCCGGCTTTGAGCGTCTTGGTGAACACCGTAACCGCCGTGCGGGCCCGGTCGGAATACCTGAAGGTCCATTGGCTTTTGGTCCAACCGGTTGTATCTATGCCTTTCTGGCTGATGGCCGTTGCGATGTAGACCAGAGCGTCGGTCCCGGTAGTCGCGGTAAGGGTGCTGCGCACCCCACCGCCGAGTCGCGTGAAACTCCAGCCCTTGAACTTCGCGGGCACGTCCATCCACGTGTACTTACGATTGGAGTAAGCCGCAACCCCGTCGTCGAGCTTTGCGATGCTGAAGCCCGTTCCCTGGACATCGACTGCGCCATCGGCGGCGGCAGGCAGGCATACAATCGCGGCGGCGACCAGGCAGAAAAGGGGACGAGAACGGGAAAAACCAGAAAAAAGGGGACAGGCTGCTTTAATAGCGTCAAGAACCGGGAAGTGCCTTGACGACGTTTTCGCCCTGGTTTTACAGGCGTTTTTTCCAGCGAAAAAGCAGCCTGTCCCCTTTTTTCTGGTTTTTCCCGTTTTCGCAATCATCATTTTCTCCGCAGTGTCAGGATGAATATCTGCGGGAATCCGATCCCGGCGTACTTGATGCGCCTGCAGAAGGCGATCTTGTCGCCGCGATTGGACCATACAATGCCCGCCGCCTCCGGTTTGCGCTCGTCGCCGGAGCGTTTGGTCATCCGTATCGACTTGCCGAACGTATCGCCCGCGCGCGTGTCCGTCACGAAGATGGAATTGTCCATCGCGTAGGCGATGTATCGCCCGTCAGGGCTCCAGTTGAACGCCGAAGCGACGGACCACTTGTTGCGGGTGAGCTGCACGTCCCTGCCGCCGTTCGGCGAGACCAGGTGGATCTGCGCCACGCCGCTGTCGTCCTTGGCGAGGTATGCGATCCACTTTCCGTCGGACGAAGACCTCAACCAGTGCCTGGGCCCCTGGATGCCGGGATACCTGCGTTTGGTGTTGTACGTCAGGCGGCGCTGGATGGCGCCTTTGGGCGGCATGGGGTGCGTGGTGGAAGTGCCTTCGAGCGGACCGTGGACGCCGGGTATGTCGATGCGGTCGGGCAAGTCCACGATGAACGCCTCGGATACCCGCTCGCCCGCGTCGTCGAGGACGATGCCCTGGAAGGCGATCGCCCGTTTCTGTCGCGTACCATCCGGCCTCAGATATCCGCCCGCGCCGACCCAACTGTGGTTGTAGGCCCTCTCGATTCCGTTAGAGTCCGCCTTGGGGCTGGCCGCCACCCGCACGGCCAGCACGCTGAACATCGCGGCATCATTATTCTCGCCTTCAGCGTCGCGATCGACCGTCACCCGACCGATCGGCGCAGAGACGCCTACCGTCGGCAGATCTAGCCTCTTGCGCCCGGACTTCTCCAGTTGAGCCAGAATGGCGTCCTGGTAGGTGAAGCTGATCCACTCACCGTCTCCGCTCCAGGTGTGCTCGTGCGTTCCACCCCGCAGGGCGCCGGGTGTGAACGGCGCCGTAACGTCGCGGGCATCGGCGCCAATCGCCTTCATTGGGGCCGAATCGTCGACCATCACACCGCCCCGCCGCCTGTAACCGTAAGGGCGCAGGAAATTGCTGTTGAGGAGCCCGCGAGTGAACAGTATCCGATTCTTGACGGGGTTGTACGCGGCGGCCCCGGCGCCCGGTCCGTACTGCGTCTGGTTTGGGGCGGTGTACATCATGATCATTTCGCCGCTCTCGATGTTCACCTTCTCGACAGAGCCCGTCGAGCCGATTTTCTCCGGATCGATCCGCGTATCGTAGACGATCCACTCGTCATCCGGCGAGAAGCATTGCGTGTGGTTCAGATAATGCCCCTTGTAATCAAACGTCAGTTGTTCCTCGATCGCGCCGAGCGCCGGGTCGATCGGCGTTGTAAAACATCCCGGGACCAGCATCACCGACACGCATATCGCCAGCGCCCACAGCACCCGGAGCGAGACGGCGAGGATGTCGGCTGGGCTGGTTTTCATACCGCGTACTATAGAGCGCCCAATTGCGTGGGGCAATCCTCTTGAAAACCGGCGCCCCGGGCGGATAATCTGGATGATTAATCGCAATTCAAACGAAAGGAACGCTCTCATGGGAATCATCAAGAGACAAATGTTCGCCATCGTGCTGTGCGGGATACTGCTGCCGGGCGGATTAACCGGCGCTTCGGGCGGGATCACCGTCGTGATCGACGACAAAGAGTGCAAGCAGGCCCTGAGGCTCGTCAGCGCGAGCAAGGCTACCGTTTTGGTCCAACTGACCGACGCCGGCGATGTGGCGGCTGCGCGGCGGGCGGCGAGTCAGGCCGGCGAGCCGGGCAAGAGCATCTTCGTCGCCAAGGGTGATTCGTCGCGGATTCATCTGGCCGACAATATCGCAGATGTCGTCATTGCTCCATCCGGCGCCGAGAAAGCCCGCCCTGAGGTCCTCCGCGTTCTCCGGCCGGGCGGTAAGGGGCGAATAGGTACGATCGATCTGGTCAAACCGTTCCCCAAGGGAAT
The DNA here is from genome assembly GCA_016782885.1 of Phycisphaerae bacterium. Taxonomy (GTDB): domain Bacteria; phylum Planctomycetota; class Phycisphaerae; order SM23-33; family SM23-33; genus BS750m-G57. Next base: position 6,477 of record JADHXQ010000015.1, read on the forward strand.
GGACGACTGGTCCCATCCCTACCACGGTCCGGACAACAATCCCCAGTCCGCCGACCGCCTGGCGAGAGCCCCGTTCCTCACGCAGTTCATCGCCTCGCCGCGCTATGCGCCCGCCCCGCAGGTGGCGGTAGCTTCGAAGGGAAGGTTGTTCATGGCGTTCGGGCACGTGGCGTGGCACCAGCGGGAGGAAGAGGGCATCGACACGCTGATCGCAATGAACGCCTTCAACGGCGTGCAACTCTGGAAACGCAAACTCCCCGATGGAATCATGGTCGACCGCTGCACGATGATCGCCACACCAGAGACGCTCTACCTCGCCGACGACAAGTCATGCAAGCTCATCGACGCGGCCACCGGCAAGGTGACCTCCGAGATCATACCGCCTGAGAAACTCACCGGCGGGACGTTCTGGAAATGGATGGCTCTGCAGGACGGCGTGCTCTACGCCCTGGTAGGCGAGGCTGAATCCGCCGACAAGCAGGCGCGATGGCGTAAGGAGAGGCACGGTTGGCCCTGGGGCGGGATATCGCAGAAATACAACCAGCCGAAATACACTTGGGGGTTCGGCAAGACGCTGGTGGCGATCGACCCGTCGAGCAAGAAGGTCCTCTGGCGCCACACCGAAGAAAAGCCAATCGACTCGCGCGGTCTGTGCATGAAGGGCAAGCGGATATTCATCGCGCGTTTCGGGGAATATCTCGCGGCGCTCGATGTCGCCACGGGCAAGGACGTCTGGCGCCGCACGGCCGACAAGGACGCCGATCTGTTCAAGGCGATCGGTTCGTACCGCCCGGGTCACGGTTACGTTGGCGGGTGGAAGTCCACGGTCTATCTCAAATGCACTGACAAGGGCGTTTACTTTATCGGTCCGCAGGTCAACCACCTGACGGCGATTTCGGCGGCTGACGGAAAGTTCATGTGGTCGTACCGGGCCAAAGACCTGCACGTGGTCATTCGTGACGACGGTCTTTACACCATCGGTCCGCAGTCGTCCGGAGGGAACAAGCACACGCTCAAACTGAACCCGATGACGGGCAAGGTGCTCTCGCGATACAACGTGTCGCGGCGGGCGTGTACGCGGTCGACCGGCAGCGCCGACGGTATCTTTTTCCGGGCCAATGGCGGGTCGGTGCGCCTGGACCTGGGGGCGGGCAGGCCCCAGTGGATCTCGCCAATGCGACCGTCCTGCCACGTCGGGGTCGTCATCGCAAACGGGCTTACCTACTGGGTGCCCTGGACCTGCGACTGCAACCTCCAGATGTTCGGCGTGATTTCCTGCGGACCGGCCGGCGACTTCAAGTTCAACCGCAAAGCCGCCTCCGATCGCCTCGAAAAGGGCGCCGGCGATATCGCAAGCGTAGCGAAGTTCGACGCGTCGCTGATGGACTGGCGCACGTATCGCGCGAACAACAAGCGCACGGGCGCGACGGCGGTGAAGATACCCGAAAAAGTCTCCCGCGCGTGGAGCGAGGCGTTCAAGTCCGACGAGTTGACAGCCCCCACAGCCGCGGGCGGTCTGGTGTTTGTGGGCGATGCAGCCGGCATTGTCCGCGGGCTGGATGCCGACACGGGCAAGGGGCGATGGACCGCCTACACCGGCGGTGCGGTGCGATACCCCCCCACCATCGACGGCGGAAGGGTGTTTGTCGGATCGGACGACGGATGGGCATATGCGTTTGAAGCCGCCACCGGAAGGCTCCTCTGGCGTTTCCGGGGCGCGCCGATCGAGCGGATGATACCCGTGTACGAACGGCTGCAATCCACCTGGCCGGTCGCGGCGGGAGTCGCCGTTCGAGGAGGGGTCGCATACTTCGCCGCGGGCATGAACAACTTCGACGGTACACACGTTTACGCTCTCGGCGCAGCCGACGGGAAGATCAAGTGGCAGAACAACGATTCCGGGCACATCGACACTTTCTCGCGCAGGGGCGTCGGCGTCCAGGGCGGGATGCTGCTGGACGGTAGCAGGCTCTACCTGGCCGGCGGGAATGCGGTGTCGCCAGGCATATACGACACCGCGACGGGAGATTGCCTGACCGCCTCCCCCCCGCCCGGGTCGCGCGGGCCGAGAGGCAGGGAACTGTCGGTCGACGGGAACGGACGAATCAAAGTCAGCGGCCAACCGCTCTACTCGAAGCCCGGCGCACCGGTTTACGACCGCTCGACAGAATGGAGCAAGTCGGCGGTCAAAGCCCCCAACGCTGTGCTGTCGTTTGCCCGAAGCGACAAGGGCTGGTCGCTGGTCGCCGACAGGAAGTCCACGGGGAAGCAACTATGGACCCAATCCCTCGGCGGCGTCCCGATGCGATGGGGCATAGCGGTAGACTCGGCCGGGCGGATCTTCGTGACACTGCGATCCGGGCGCGTGGCGGCATTCGCCAAAGCCCAATAGTATCCTACGCGATTACAACAATTGGAGATTGACATGAAGAAACGCATCTGTTTTCTGGCCGCTTGCCTGGTGCTCGCTTCGCCGCTGGTATACGCCCAGAAGAAAGCCAAGAAGCCCCCCATCCGAAGGCAGCGCAGTTCGGTTTTCAAGGTGCCCGATTCGGTGACGGTCGCGCGGGACATCGTCTACGCGACCTACGGCGACCGCAAGGTCACGCTCGACCTGTACCTGCCCAGGCATAAAAAACCGCCCAAAGGCAAGATCCCGTGCATAATGACGGTTCACGGCGGCGGATGGCGGAACGGCGACAAGAACAAATTCGCCCGGTTCGCGTCGAAGTTCGCCGAGAACGGTTTCGCCGCGGCCTGCATCGGTTACCGGCTCATGCCCGAGGTGAAGGTCCCCCAGTGCATCGAAGACGCCAAGGCCTCGGTCCGCTGGGTGCGAGCCAACGCCGAGAAGTACAACATAGACCCCGACCGCATCGGCGCGTTCGGAGGGTCGGCCGGCGCCCACCTGGTAGCCATGCTGGGCACGAGCTTCAAAGTCGAAAAACTCGAGGGCGACGGCGGTAACAAGGGCGTCTCAAGCCGCGTCCACGCGGTGGTAGCCCTCGCCACACCCGCCGATATGACCGGCTTCGGCCGCTTCTCCAAAAACGCCGAAGAGGCGAAGCTGATCTCACCGGTAAGCTACGTCGACAAAGACAGCGCAAAGTTCCTGCTGATGCACTCCGAGGGCGACCGCGTCGTGCCCCACAAACAGTCGATTCTCCTCCAGGAAAAACTCACCAAAGCCTCCGTCCCGGTCCAACTGATAACGATCAAAGGCGCCAGCCACGCGTTCTGGAACGGCAACTCCCCCACAGCCAAGAAAACCATCGCCGATGCAATAGCCTTCTTCCAGACAACCCTGAAACCCGCCAAGACCAAGACCGACAAGAAGTCCAAGTAAGCTTTGATCAGAGGGCCGAAGAGGGCCGAAGGCCCGTGAAGATATTAGCCGGGTCCGGAAGGGCCCGGAATCCCGCTCCCTTAAAACAGAGCCCGGGTGAGAGAAATCGCACATTCGCGCACCGGCTTTTCTGTCACCCCGTTGGGGCTCTGGAGTATTTAAGAATGTGTTCCGGGCGCTGCCGGACCCGGCTGCCATCGTCTCGGGCCTTCGGCCCTCCGAACACGCCAAAAGAAATCCGGGGAGCTTTCAAAGCGGCGAGACGCCGCTTCTACGATATAATCTACTTCTTCGCCCAGCAGGTCAGCTTACCGTCGCGGGTTGCTATGAAAAGTTTTCCGTTGGCGGCGATCAGACCGTCCAGTACAGGGGGCGATTCAAGCTTATACTCCGCGAGTTTCTTGCCATCAGCTTTCGAGACTGCGCGCAGGAGTCCGCCTTCGCGGCCTTCGAGGGCGGCGAGGGGATCTTTATCGTCGAATGTGTCAGGGGCGCCGGCGATGAAGAGTTTGTCGGTAGCGCTTACCATCGCTTTCACGCGGATCGGGACCCAGACGGCCCATTTCGGCGGTTTGGCGCGGGAGTATCCTACGCCCTTATCCTTATTATACGTGTAGGCGTTTACTTCGCTGAGCTGCGGGGCGCTGCCGATATTCGGGCCGAACTTCCTGCCCTTGTCATTGCCGCCCCTGGTGAGATTGAACTTCGGGAGCCATTCGATCGCCTTGCCCTCATCGCGTCCGATCAGGATTGGTTCATTGTCGTTATCGTCGGCGACCAGGAGGTATCCTTTGGTCGCGGGGAAGAACATCGGGCTGTGTCGATTCCGTGTCCAGAACGTCTTCACACCGTAGGTGGTGCTCTTGTCGAACACCAGCAGTTGCCCGCTCTTTGACGCCTGGTTGGCGAGGTAGTAACCGGGCCAGATGTTGCTGTACATCCAGAACGTGCGGTTGTACCACTCGTCATCCAGGAAACCGGACGTCGAGAAGATGTGACGCCCGGCCTTGCGGTCGCCCAGCAGCGATATCGTCTTTGGCAGGTCCGGTTTGAGCTTCCGATCGAACCGCAGTTGCATGATGTAGATGTACTCGCCGTCGCTGACGAGCACGTCGTTGCGGGCGCCCTCGGACCAGTATGAATGCCCGTGCCCCTTGGTGTGATCCTCGTAGGGTCCGAGTTCCTGGTGCTTGTGAACCACCCTGCCCGTTGCCGGTTCGATGGCGTAGAGGAATATCCCGCCATCGAGGTATGTCGACCGACCGGCCGAGACGTACGCGAGCCCGTCGAGCACCAGCACCGAACCATGCACCGGCCAGGCCGACTCCAACTGGCCGAACGAACCGATCAACCGCTGATGGGGAGCCGCCCGGAACCGCCACGCCAACTCACCGTCATTCGCCCTCAGACAGTAGACGTATCCGTCTGCCGAGCCAAACAGGACCATCCCCTCGTGGATCGTCGGAGGCGAATCGATCCGCCCACCTGCGACAAATCGCCACCGCTGCCTGCCCGTTTCGGCGTCGAAAGCATAAAGCGTGTGCCTGTCGCAGGAGGCTATCCAGAGCGTGTCTCCGACGACCACCGGCTGGGTCAGCGGCCCGGTGAGTTGAACCTGCCAGGCGGATTTGATCTCGGCGGGCAGTCTTGCGCCCCCCGCTCCGCTGCGAAGCGAATCGTGACGGAACGCGGGCCAATCGTGCCCATCGTCGCCCGCCGACTTGGCGATCTTTCCGTAGGCAGCACCCCTCTCCAGCCGCTTTTCCGGCGGGTCGACCGGGCCAAAATCCTTCTTGCCCGTCAGCGCGTTGAAACCGAGAATCTTCACGCCGGCCGAGCAGTAGCACTGGTCGGTCGGCACGTACGTCATACCGTTGGCGGGCATGATCCCGAGTTTGCAGCTGCCCCGCACCCAGTTGTTTCGCGAATGCTCGCCGCCGTCTATCGCCAGGTACTCCATGCCTTCCATCGCACCGATCACGTATTTGCTGGTGGCTTTGTTCGTGTAGCAGCGGTGGTGGTGCTGCGGGCTCCAGAGGCCCGTGACGCCGAGGGATTTGAGTTTCTTTCCGGTTTTCAGGTCCACCCGATCCCCGCGATATCCGAGCCAGATCGTATCGCCGACGATATACACGCCCGAATGCCCGCGGCGCCTTCCTTTGGGATTGGACTTCTTGTTGTCCCAGATGGTCTTGCCCGAAGTCAGCGAAAGCGTCTGCATCGACGAACCGGTCTTCGACAGGATCGTGTCGCCCGAGATCATCGTCGCACCGCTCACGCGCAGCGGCGATTCCCAGAGCGTCTTGCCCGAACGGATGTCCACGCACCGCATCGTTTTGCCTTTGTGCGTATAAACCAGTCGGGATCCGCTGGCCGCCGGAGACGCAGCCGCTCCCTCGACCTTCCAGAGCTGTTTGCCCGTGACACCATCGAACGCGAGCGTACTCCTGGCGGTCCGGACGACCAGCACGCCGCCGCTGAGCAGCAGTTTTCTTGGCGATTCGCTGCCCTCGCAAACCGCGAGCACTTTACCGCCGGCCGCATCGATAATGCTCACCGGCGCCGAGTTGCCCAGCGTGAAGTACAAACGCTCGCCGTCGGCGACCATGCGGCTGGCGTAGTCGCCCGGTATCTTCGTCCGAAAACCCAACGTCTTTATCCAGCCCATCTCGCCCGTGTATTTCTTCCGCCAATCGTCCTGCCACGTCTGCCAGCCCCACTTGGGCAAGGGAATCTTCCACAGCGGCATACCGTTGAACGCGTCGCGCGCGATCAGCGACCACTTTTCGGGCAGGCGAGAGTCGGTGATTCCGATCGGACCTTCGTCCAGCGTGTAGAATATCCGCCCGCCGGCGGTAACCATCGATGAGATACCCGTGGGAACTTCGTGGCTGCGAAGCCATCGCGGGCCTGCGGTCCACTGCATTCGCCTCGGCGGACCGACAACCGTATCCTCAGCGACCGGATTGTTCTCGGGGCCCTGGTGGAAGTGGCTCCAGTCGTCGATATTGTCGGGCACGGGTTTGGTCAGCTTCTTGTCGCCAATGAGCGCCACGCCGCCCGGCGCCAGGGCACGCAGAATCTCATCGTCCGCGATCTTAACACCCTCGCTGACGACAACAAGATTCACCGTATTCTCGGCGTAGGGAAGCTTCTTACCGTCGAACACCGCCGCGGAAACCATCCCATACCCGCCGGCGGCGGAGATGTTTTCGCGAGCGGCTTTGACCTTCGCCGGATCGCTATCGAGCCCTTGGACCAGGTAGCTGTCATTGACGCGAAGCGCCGCGGTGAGTTTCCCGTCACCACAACCGACATGAACGACCACCCCGCCGCGAACCGCGGATGTTTTGAGAATCTGCGAAGCAGACTCCGCTCCCTTCGCCCCACTCCAGACCAACAACACCGCAGCAAGAATGGGCACGTATGCATACTTCATATTCATAGTTCATTTCCGTTAATCGGTTTCCAGGCGTTCCGATTTGCATTATACCGCCTCCGACAACAAACGGAAACGACAAGCGTTCTCTGACCCCATTCTCTCTAACGCCGAGCCCTATTGCTATTCCACTACACACATGGAGCCACAGCGGGTTCCGCCTCGGCGCGCCTCCTGCGAACTATCAGCACTATCGTGTACGCCAGCAGCAGCGTGTACACCACGGACATCAGGAGGCCTTCACAGTCCGATATCCGCACTATCGGATAGACCATGCAAAACAGGACGAACAGAATGACCGTGGCCCATCCGGCCGGACCGCGGTTGCAGATGAACTGCAGCCGCGCGACCAGTGCAGTCAGCACAACGCCGGCGATCAGCATCCCTCCGACCAGCCCGGGCGCGTAGTCTCCCACGTGCGCCATCAGCAAGTAATACAAGTAGTAGCCCAGCGCCGTCAGCAGCAAAGGCAGCCACGCCGGGGGCTGCCCCATCGTAAGATGCGTGACGATGATCATGCCCAGCAGCAGGACCATCCCCCACGGACCGGCCGACAGGACCCTCGCGACGTAATAGCCCTCCTGTTTTTTCGTCGGGACGATTACGCCCATTCCGAGGCGCGTCACGGCGTTGTCCAGGTTCCAGATCAAAGTGGCGATGCCATCTGCGTCGCTGCTGTCGGTCGGCGTCATGCAGCCGATTGGATAGTTCAGGTCCGCCGCCGCGATGTCCTTGCACTTCATGACGATGCGATACTTCTGAAGCTGCTTGCCCGCCCCGGGCTCAAAACGCAGGTGGTCCAGTCCGCGGCTGTGGTAGGAAACCGTAATCTTTCGCGGTTGTGCGGGCTCCATGTACGACCACCACGTCACGCGCTCGCCGCTTATGACAACCGGTCCCGAGGGCTTCTGACCGTCGACCAGGACCGTCAGATGGTCCAGGAGCCCCTGGTCCTCGGGCAGCGGAAACGTGCAGCGGACGCTAAGCGGGCGGTCCGAGAAGTTCTGCAACGTATAGGTGAAACGGCAGTTCGTCTCGAAGCAGGGATACCACCCGCCGCCCTTTCGGCGGTAGTTCATCCAGAGTTCGATGCTGTGGTCGGCCTCCTTGATCGCACTGCCCTCGACGAGATGTTCGATGCGTTCTTTGCGGTATCCCACCGGTCCGGCCGCGGCTTGCAGTTTCGCGTAATCGACCTCCAGCCCGTCCTTGTTGTAGTAGTGTGTGGTGTAGTACAGCAACTCGGCGGTCATCTCCCTCTGGACGTGCGGGCGGCCCCAGATGGTCTTGACCGCATTGTAGCATCGCTGCGTCACACCGCCTCGCAGGCGCGAGAACTCGGCGGATTGGTAGGACAAGTGCCCGGCCAGCATCGCCAGCACCGCCAAACCGATCAGCACCTTGAGCACCGAACCTAGAGACCCGGTAATCAGTGCGGGCCAGCGGTCGAGCTGGTCCTGGCGACGGCGCCGAAGCCACCTGCCCACGCTGGCCAGGATAATCGCAAGAACCAGTATACCCAGCGCCGCGGTAACGGCCAGACGCAGCGGCTGATCCTGAAAACGGTAAGCGAACCGCGAGAAATAAGAAAACATGAAGAGACTCCCTGGCCGTAAAAGCCACCTGATGGACCAACTCGATGGGCCTGCAAGGACCCGGCGTACCCAGCGCCCCAGAAGCGAAGAATGGCGTCTCGATAGAGGCGTCCAAATGAGATACGACCCGCACCAACCCAGCAGTAAATCGGCGATTCGACTCTCGTTCGCTGCTTCCAGTCCAACTCACGACAGAACTCCACAGGTTCTGCATCGTCTGGGCCGACTTGAATACTTTAACCAAAATTACGCAAAATATTCTCGCTCGTAAAAATCAGGCGGCAGTTCGGGTATAATCGCTGTAGTATGAAAATGCTTCGCGACCGGCATCTTGGCGTGATTGTCCTTCTTTCTCTGACGTTGGCTGCGGCGGGCCGGGAGGCGGAGAAATTCACCCCGCCGAAGGGTTACCACCTGGTGGCGGAAGACAATTGCGGTACTGCTTCCCAAAAGCATGTCATGGTCGGCAAGACGTGGGTTTATCCGGCGAAAATGGTTGAGGCGCCGGATGAGTATCGGACGATTGTCTTCGATAACAGCGCCTGCGTGCTCCGCTATCTCAAACCGAACCCCAAGGCGTCCTACAAAGTCGATGTCGTCTATCTGGACAACGGCGGCAGGGTCCAGCGATTGGAGGCCAACGGGCGCCAGGTCCATGGCGATCTGAAGCTGCCCGTGAAGCGGCCCGGGCGTTTTGTATACGATATCCCCAAGGCCGCCTACGCCGACGGTAAGACACTCGATCTGAAATTCATCCGGGTCGCCGGGGCTAATGCGCTGGTCTGCTACGTGCGGATATGGTCCACCGACAAGACACCGCTAGCCGGATCCGCAGCGGCCGTGCGGAACCGGCTTGCCCAAGAACCGGTGGGATCGGTTAAGGCGATCGGACCCCGCATCGAGAAGCATCTGCAGCGCGGGGAAAAGATTCTGGCTGACATTCGTCAATTGGGCGTCAAGGATCTATCCGCCGACGTCGAGGCGCTGCGTGCGATCGATAAAGCCCGCAAGGCGCTCGTGGCGGCCGGGAGTTCGGACGCGGATGCGTGGAAGAAGGTATATCTCGATGCGCGCCGGGCGGTGCGGCGGATAGCGTTTAAGAACCCGCTGCTGCATGACAACGAAGGGCTGCTGTTTGTGCGGCGGTATCATCCGACGCGGAATCACCAGTGCTCCCGGCGGAGGTCGCGGTATAACCGCCTCGGCGGGGAGATATGCATACTGAAGGACATCAGCGCCGACGCCCCGCCAAAGGTCGTCTCGCTGACCAACGGCAAGTTCCCCGACGGCATGTTCAGCCGCCCCGATATCTCCTACGACGGTAAGCGAATCGTGCTGGGATTCGCACCGACAACCCGCACCGAGCCTATAAAAGACCTCCCGAAAGATTACCTGAATCGCGCCTACTACGAATCGCTGGGCAACGGAACCGCATTCGACGTGTGGGAAATGTCGCTGTCGCCGGACGACAAGACCGCTCCGCGACGCATCACCCGCGCAAAAACCCTCCGCGACGAAAGCACCGACCCGATCTACCTGCCAAGCGGACGCCTCGCGTTCATGTCGCCGCGGGCCGGCGGTTTCGTCCAGTGCGGCGACTGGGCGTGGGCCGACTGCATCTTCACCATGAAACCAGACGGCGCCGACATCCGCCAGATAACGCTCGCAAAGGAAGGCGAATGGGACCCGGCGGTAATGGACGACGGGACGATAATGTTCACGCGGTGGGAATACGTGATGCGTTTCTGGCGGCCGACACAGCTTATCTGGAACGCCCGCCCGGACGGGACAAACCCGCGAGTGGTCGGCGGGTTCCTCACCGGCGAACGAAACTACGCGATGTGCCGCCAGATTCCGGGGACGTCCAAAGTCGTCTGCGTCGAAGCACACCATCACAACGACGGCAGCGGGAACATCCTGATCGTCGATCTGAAATACGGACGCGACAGCAAGGAAGGACACGAAATCCTCGTCAAAGGCTCGGCCGACTGCCCCTACCCGCTCGGCAAGGCGTCCGACAAGCTGGTGGCAGGCAAATATTTCATGGTATCTTACGACCCCGCCGGCCGCGGACGCCCCGACAACCGATCCGCACGTGAAGTTGCGATATATCTCGCCGACGTGTACGGAACGCTGGAGTTGATCTACCGCGATGCCGCGATGTCGGCGATGTTCCCCATGCCGATCCGCCCGCGCCGCAAGCCGCCTGTGATACCCGACGTAGTACCCGCACCGGGCGAACGCAGCGGGGTGTTCTCGATCCAGAACGTGAACATCGGCCTGCCCGAATCGATGCACGGAAAGGCCCGCTACCTCCAGATCGTCGAGGCACACGAACGCCGCATCCGCACCGTGCCGGTGAACCTCTGGTCGGGCATCGGGGGCTTCGAGACCAAGACGGTGCTCGGCACGGTCCCGATAGAGTCCGACGGGTCCGCCAGTTTCCGCGCACCGGCGGGCAAGTCAGTGTTCTTCTCAGTACTCGATGAGAAATACCAGGGGCTCCACACGATGCGGATGACGACGGACATAAAAGCCGGCGAGCGGATGGGCTGCGTCGGGTGTCACGAACCGCCCAACACCACCCCCCTCAAGACCGTATCGCTGGCCGCGCGGCGAAAACCATCTGAGATCACCCCCCCGCCATGGGGCGTGCAAACGTTCGGTTTTCCCAAGCTGGTCCAGCCGATACTCGATCAGCACTGCATCTCCTGCCACGGCGCCAAGGACGCAAAGGATAAGAATACCGGAATCGCCCCCGACCTCCGCGCCGGCAGCGAAACGGCCGAAGAGTTCGTCCCGAACGTCTACACCATTTACGGCGAGGGATACAGGAAATGCTACAAGTACCAATCATACTGGGCGCTGCTCAAGTACATCAAGCGGGCCGACATCTACAACTACCTCACCCCGCCGGGCTCGTGGGGCTCGCGCATCAGCCCGCTGACAAAAAGCCTGACCGACGCCGAACACCACAAGAAGATAAAACTGACCGGCGCCCAGAAACGCATACTCTACACCTGGATCGACTGCAACCTCCCCTACCTCGACGACTGGCGAAAATACTCAGTAGACCCCGAAGTCCGCAAGGTGGCGAAGGCGAAGTAGGCGCCAGACTCCCCGCGTTCACGACAGCCCACAGATAGCTATCTGTGGGCTTTATCGCTTTGTTCACTCTATTTCGCCTTCTTTCTGGGCTTCCTTCCCCCTCCCATCAGGCTGGATGGGCGTGCATCTTTATACTTGTCCAGGGCCTTTTGGAGCATGGCGCGGGCCTGCCGCGCGTCGGCGGTGAGTTCGTCGGCGTTCAGAGGCCTCTTTTCCAGGACATCCTTGCTGACATCGTAGAACCCGCCCTTGCGATACAACTTGTATCGTTGGTTTCTGGCCCATTCCTTTCCGTTCGCGCCGCCTCCCCTGGAGTACCAGCAGTAGATCCATTCTCGGGGGATGCCTTTCTCGCCACGCAGTTGGGGGAGGAAACTCCTGCCGTCAACGTTCAGCGCCGCGGGAACCGTAACGCCCGCGGCCTGGCAGAGGGTGGGCGAGAAATCGCCGAAATCCACCAGGTCCGGGCAGACCTTGCCCTTGGGGATAACGCCGGGCCGGTTTGCGATGAGCGGCGCGCGGGTTCCCGCGTCGGTCATGCTCCCCTTCCCGCCGGCGACTTTCCGCCCTTTCATCACCGAGACAACCGGCTTGTCGGTCCCGTTGTCGCCGGTGAAGAGCACCATGGTCCGTTTCCGCAAGCCCAACTCGTCGAGCTTGGCCAGGAGTTTGCCGATGATCTTGTCCATGTAGGAAACCATGTCGCCAAAGTACTTCGCCGAGCCCTTGTAGCTTTTCGAACCTTTGCTCTTGGGATCCCAGTCGGGCGAATCAGGAGTGGGTTCAAACGGACAGTGCGTCAGGATCATGGGATAGTAGACCAGGAATGGTTTGTCCTTGTTGCGAGCCATAAACTCACACGCAAAGTCGCTGACAACATCAGGTCCGTACTTATCCTTGTAGTCGATCGACTTTCCGTTGACCTCCAGGCCGGGATTCGGGTAGCGGCTGGTGCGTCGTACGTGATGCCACAGACAGGACTCGTCAAATCCGAAGTGCTTCGGCGAGTCGGCCTGTTTGCCCAACTGCCATTTCCCGACAACGCACGTGGCGTATCCGCTCTTCTTCAGCAAGTGCGCGAACGTCGTCTGCTTTCTGTCCAGGAGACCGAACTGTACGTAGTTTCGCACATTGTATATCCCCGTCATGATTTTCACGCGCGAAGGTGTGCAAAGCGGTTGGGAGTAGCAATGGGTAAACCTGACGCCCGTTTCGGCCATCTTGTCAAGCACCGGCGTCTTGTAAGATGTCCCCCCGTTGGCGCCAATACATTCGTAACCCAAGTCGTCAGCCATGATCAGGATGATATTGGGCCTGGCAGGCGCCTCGGGCGCCCCTGTAAGGGAACCGGGCACTGCGGCTGCAACGCCAAACGCAGCGGCGCCCTTCAGGAAATCACGTCGGCTGAATTGATGATGTTTCATTATTGCCTCCCACAAGGCCAATACACAGGTCTGTGGAGATTGTATCGACCGAAGCCCCGACGAGCGAACTATTTCGCCGAAACCGATGGCTCGTGACAAATAATTTTGTCGTTAGGGCTCCGCCGCGCGTGCCTAGAATGGTTCAGCGGACCTGCCACGATCATACCTGACCTCCGAAAGAAGGTGCGAGAATCATGAGTATATTCACACCAGGCGTCCTGAATATCGCAATCGTGCTGGTGGCGCTGACGGCGGTGCTGTCGTGTTCGGACAGGGCGTGTCCAGCCGCCGAAAAAACCACACACCAGCGAAAGCCCCTCCCCCCCGCCGCCAAGATCGCAAAGCTGCCGGCTGACGGGGGCAAGGAGTTCAACAGGCTCATCCACGAAAAGAGCCCATACCTCCTCCAGCACGCCCGGAACCCCGTTAACTGGTATCCCTGGTCGCCCGCGGCGTTTGCCAAGGCCAGGAAGGAAGGCAAGCCGATTTTCCTGTCGGTGGGCTACTCGACCTGCCACTGGTGCCACGTCATGGAACGCGAATCGTTCGAAACCGAAGCGGTGGGGAAGATACTCAACGAGTTTTACGTGTCAATCAAAGTCGACCGAGAGGAGCGTCCGGATGTCGACCAGATATACATGACCGCCACGCAAGTACTCGCCGGCCAGGGCGGGTGGCCTAATTCGCTGTGGCTCACGCCGGACGGTAAACCGTGGTACGCGGGCACCTACTTCCCGCCGGACGACAAGTTCGGGCGTCCTGGTTTCAAGAAGATACTGACCCAACTGGCCCGGGCATGGAAAGCCCAGAACGAGGAGATCCTCAAACGCTCCGGCGAGATAGCGGCCCGCATCAAACGCTACACTTCCGGAAAGAACCGCACACCGGCTTCGGGCGAGATATCCTACCGCCTGCTCGAGAACGCCACCGGAATGATGAGTATGACGTTCGATCCGCGTATGGGCGGATTCGGGCGAGCGCCCAAGTTCCCGCCCCACAGCAGCCTGCAACTGCTGCTGAGCGAATACAAGAGAACGAAATCCGAACGCCTTCTTCACATGGCAACTGTCACGCTCGACGCAATGGCCCGCGGCGGGATACACGATCACGTCGGCGGCGGTTTTCATCGTTACGCGACCGACCCGATCTGGCTGCTGCCGCACTTCGAGAAGATGCTCTACGACAACGCCCAACTCGCCCGGGCATACGTCGAGGCATACGAGTTGACGGGCAAGGAGCGTCACAAGCGGGTGGCGATGGACATCTACGCCTGGGTGCTCCGCGAGATGACCGATACCGGCGGCGGGTTCTATTCCGCCCTCGACGCCGACAGCGCCGGCGAGGAAGGGCTCTTCTACGTATGGACTCGCAAGGAAGTTATCGAGATACTCGGCGCCAAGGCGGGCGACGAATTCTGCAAAGCCTACGGTTTTGCCGAAGGGGGCAACTTCCACGACCAGGCCTCAGGCAAGAAGCCCGGAACAAACATCCCCCACTTCCCCAAAGGCGCCAAGGCCGACGATGAGCAGTTCGCCGCTGCCCGCGACAAGCTGCTCAAGGTTCGCGTCAAGCGGATATGGCCATACAAGGACGATAAGATCCTGACCAGTTGGAACGGTTTGATGATCGAGGCGCTGGCGTATGGCGGGCGCGGCCTGAAGGATCCCCGCCTGACCGCAGCGGCGGAGAAAGCCGCCGCGTTCGTCCTCAAACACATGCGAAAAGACGGCAGGTTGCTGCGGACATATCGCGACGGCGGCGCCAAGCTCAACGCATACCTCGACGACTATGCATTCCTGGGATTGGCGTTGGTCGAACTGCACCGGACTACCGGCGACGAGAAGTGGCTCTCCGAAGCGGTGTCGCTGGCTGACGTCATGCTCAAGAACTACTCCGACCCGGACGCCGGCGGATTCTTCTTCACGTCGTCCGACCACGAGGAACTGCTCAGCCGCACCAAAGACCCCTTCGATCGCGCCGTACCGTCCGGTAATGCGGTGGCGGTCAGGCTGCTGGTCGAACTGGGGCACCTGACCGGGCAGGCCAAATACCGCACCGCAGCCGAAAAGTCGCTGAAGGCATTCCTGATGTTCATGCAGCGCTCGCCGCGCGGTATGGGCACATTGCTCCACGCGGCCGGTCGCTACCTGGACACCGCCCCCAAGCCAACTGCCACATCTGCCGGGAAACCGGACGCAGTCACCCAAACCGGGCCGGTCAAAGTCGAAGCGTTCGCCTCGCGACTGACCGCAGAGCCCGGCGAGAGTATCGACCTCAATATCCTGATAACGATCGAGAAGGGATGGCACGTAAACTCCAGCAAACCGCTTGCCAAGAACCTGATCGCCACCGCCCTCAAGCTGACGGGCAGTGCTCAGGTAACCCTGGGCGAGGTAGTCTGGCCCGCGGGCAAGAAAGCCACATTCGGTTTCGCAGGCGCTCCGCTGTCGGTCTATGAAGGCGTGGTGCGAATACCCGCAAAGATCACGATCGCCAAAAACCTCCCCGCCGGCCAGTTGAAAGCGGAATTAACGCTCACCGCCCAACCGTGCAGCGACAAGAGCTGCCTTCTCCCCATAAACCACAAACTCCCGCTGACGATCGAGGTCGTCGCGCCCAAGTAGGCGTTATTTCTTCGCCCCGACGCAGATCAGGTGATTGATCGTTCGGATGTACATGCATCCGTTGGCGAGGGCGGGTGTGGCGTGCGTGCCTTCGGGCAGTTTGCCGGTCGCAAGGAGTTTGTATTTCCCGGCGGCCTGGACGGTCGACATCTCGCCCTTGTTATTGATCAGGTAGATCCGCCCGTCGATACAGACCGGAGAGGGATAGTGCGTGCCGCTGAAACGTTCCCGCCAGAGCTTCTTGCCCGTCGCCGGCTCGACGCACGTCAGCGTGCCAGTGTCGTTCAGCACGAACAGGTAGTCGCCGACGGCGATGGGCGTGGGAACGTAGGGCACTTCCTTGTCGAGTTTGAAGGCGATTGATGCGCCCTTGGTGCCCGTGGGCGGGCGGATGACGGCTGACTCCCTGCTCCCGCCGCGACCGGTCGATACGAATATCAGCCCGCCTGAGACTACGGGCGAAGCTACGGCCTTGAGGGTGAAGTTGCAGTCAACCTGCCAGTTTACTTTGCCGTCGGCGGGATTCACGCTGGTGACGCCCTCGGCGCAACTGATGAAGATGGCTTGCGCCTTGCCGCCGGCTGGTCGGTATATCGCCGGCACGATGTACGACGTCGGTCCGCTTTTCCGATCGATCTTCCAGCACACGGCGCCGCTCTTGGCATCCAGACCGGTCAGCGTGCTCGTCTTGCCCATATGGTCGTTGCCCACCAGCACGATATCGTCGACGACGATCGGGGAGGCCCCTGCCCCGTGCTTCGCACTGAAATCGCCCAACTCTCGCTGCCAGACTTTCTTGCCCGCGTGATCTATCGCCACCGCAAAGTACTTTCCGCCCGAGGCCCACGTGAGGTAAACGCGTTCGGCATCTGCGGCGGGGGTGGAGGCTGCGAAGCTGTTCAGGCGGTTATGACTGTACGTGGTGAACTTGTCCTGCCACGTCCAGAGCACCTTCCCGTCGGCCGCCGAGAGGCAGACGAGCTGTCGGTTGGCCAGGGTTGTCGAGGCGTCGCCCATGCCTCGCTTGGGACGGACGACCTTGCCCGGACCCTCGCAGGTCAGGAATATCTTCTTTCCCCACAGCACGGGCGAGGAATGACCGGGCCCGGGCAGCTTTACCTTCCATGTGTAGGACGACTCGTCGATCTTCGCGGGGATCCCGTCGGCCTGCCCGATCCCCGTGCCGTCAGGCCCGCGGAACCGCGTCCATTCCTGTCCGTCAGCAGCGGCGGCACACAATCCCACGAGCAGCATACAACTGATAAACGTTCGTGTAAAATGCATCATAACGGTATTGCTCCTGAAAACGATTCTCTCCCACGCCAGGGCGTCAGGAGTCAGTATCCCTTCATTTCGCGGGAGTGTCAACGATTTGTACAACCGCCCTGGCGATCAGATACCGCTGCCGTGGTCGTGGAGACCGCATTCTTTTTTGCTCTGCTCCCAGGGGAACTTGCCCATGCGCGGGTCGAACTCGTCGCGGACGGGGATGTGGCACATGCGGCATCCGATTACGTTGTACTTCTCGCCGTATGGGGAGACGTAATCGTAGAGCTTGTTGTAGGGGACCTCGTTTTCGGAGATGTAGCGGTCGACATCTTCGGCGCTCCAGTCCAGCAGCGGATTGAGCTTCAGGATGGTGCGCCCCTTTGCGACGTGCGTCCATCCGGCACGGGAGGCTTCCTTGCGCCGGTGCTCGGACTGGTCGGCCCGCAGGCCTGAAATCCAGACGTCCAGCGTGGCAAGAGCTTTCTGGAGCGGGACGGCTTTGCGGACCTGGCAGCACGTGGGGCGAGCGAGGAAGTGGGCGTACTGCCCCACCGATTTGTTCAGCGACTCGATTTGGTCGCCGCCGGGGCTGAATCGCTCGATCGTTATTCCGTACCGCTTCTCGAACTCCCCGAGCAGTTCGTACGTCTCGTCGTGGTTCAGGAGCGTATCGATGAAAAACACCCGGAGCGGCAGACCGAGCCGGTGGGCCATGTCGATCATCACCGTACCGGTCTTCTGCAGGCTCGTGCCTATCGCCGCGCGATCGCCGAAGGTCTCACTGGCGTAGCGCAGGAGTTCTTCGGGGCCCAGTGAGTCAAGGGAGGCAATGTCTACGTCAGTTTCCAGCATGTTAATACCCGTTCAGATGCTCAGGCGTCGCTATAGCAATCTTCGGTGAGCGATTCTTCGCTGAAGTCGTCGTACTTCTCGATAATAGTCTTCAACTGTTCGGCGTCGACCCCGTCGTCCATGGCTTCGGCGAGCATGTCCGGAATTCGAGCCGCGGGCACGCATCCGATAACCTCGCCGAGGCGAGCGCCGCCTTCGACCATCCGCCCGCCAACCAGCACGTTGTAACTCGCCACGGCTCGACCGCCGACGCGCTTGATCCGTCCCTGCAGGCCAAGTTCGGATATGCTGTGATGCCCGCACGAATTGGGACAACCACTTATACGTATGACCGTCGAAAGTGCGCGCCGGGAAAAATCGCCGCTGGTCAGCTTCCCGGTAATCTCGCCAGCCAACTTGCGCGAATCGCACAAGCCCAGTTTGCAGGTTGAAGCGCCGGTGCATGCGACAACCTTCGGGGCCGCCCCACCCGAGACATCAGCGCTGAGGCCCTTCAACGCGTCGATCACCTTGTCGATATCTCCATGGGCGACGCCGGCGATGAGAATATCCTGCTGCTGGGTCGTCCTGATCAGGCCCTGCCCATATTCCTCGGCGACGTGGGCGACCTTGACCAGATCGTCGGCCGATATGTCGCCATTTGCCAGCCACAATCGCAGCGTTACTCGCCCGGGAGTCTTGTCGGGCAACACGTTCGCCACGCCAGTGATATCTCGCTCGGGCACCGCGGTCGAAACGTATCGAGAATCGATATCGCGAATTTCCGGCGCCTCGTAAGGCAGGTCGGCCAATGCGATTTCGTCACGCTCGGCGCGGTAGAGTTTGACAAATTCATCGGTGCCAACTCGCGCCAGGACGTGGCGCAGTCTGGCTTTGTTCCTATGCTCACGATCGCCGTGTTTGTCGAAGAGTCTTTTGGCGGCCTCTGCAACTTTGAAGATATCGCCCGCCTCGACGAACTCCTCGATCCTGATTCCAATCGAAGGATTCGCCCCGAGCCCGCCGCCGCAATAGACGGCGAAACCATCGACGCCGTCCTTATGATGCGCGAAGAATCCGAGGTCCGCGATGGATGCAAACGCGCAGTCTTCGGCGCAGCCGGAGAACACCAGCTTGAACTTACGCGGCAGGTTGAACGAACTTCTGTCGGCAAGCAAATACTCGGCGATCGCTATGGCGTGAGGAGCCACGTCGAAGGCTTCTTTGGGGCATACGCCCGCCCGCGAGCAGGCGGTGACATTTCGAACCGTATTACCCCCGCCGCCTCGTGACGACAAACCCGCCTCCAGCAGACTCTCCAACACGTCGGGAGTGTCTTCGATGCTTATAGCATGAAGCTGAATGTCCTGCCGGGTCGTAACGTGAAGAATCCCGTTGCCGTATTCCCTGCTCAATTCGGCCATCCGCTCCAACTGCCCCCGCGTCGCCAGAGCCGCTCCTATCCTCACACGCACCATGAACCTGCCTGCCTCTCGCTGCTCGTAAATGCCCATCGGAATGCGGTATGCCCGGAATTCAGCGGGTTCGGTATCACCGGCCAGGAACGCCGCAACCTTGCCTCGATACCCGGCGGTATCTTCCCGAACGGTCTGGCAGATGCGTAGAATCGGTTCTGCAAACGAACTCATTATAAATATTTCCTATTAATTCTATTGACTTTATAGGATTTTATCCTTAGAATCAGGAGTAGTCAAGTGATTCCTGGAACGATATTATATTATTTCCCGTATCACAGACATGGACAATGGCGTAACTCGCAAGAATTACAGTGGTTGTCCGGTGCAGACACAAGGATGTTTTTTCCTGTAAGGAGTTTGCCATGGCGAAAATCTATGATGACATCACACTGACGGTTGGCGAGACCCCCCTTGTCAGAATAAACCGCATGATCGATTCGGGGGCGACGGTCCTGGCGAAGCTTGAGTGCTTCAACCCGCTGGCGTCGGTGAAGGATCGCATTGGGGTGGCGATGATTGAATCAGCCGAGCGAGAGGGCAGGATTTCCGCCGGCGCGACAATCGTCGAACCGACGAGCGGTAATACGGGGATCGCCCTGGCGTTTGTCTGCGCGGCGCGCGGGTACAAGTGCGTTCTGACGATGCCCGAATCGATGAGCATCGAACGCAGAAAGGTGCTCAAGTCCCTCGGCGCCGAGTTGGTTCTCACGCCGGCCGGGGAGGGAATGTGCGGGGCAATCACGCGGGCCGAAGAGTTGCTCGACGAGTATCCGGGCGGATTCATGCCCCAGCAGTTCACCAATCCCGCCAACCCGGAGATTCACCGGACGACGACGGCCGAGGAAATATGGGCCGACACCGGCGGGCAAGTGGACATTCTCGTCGCGGGCGTCGGCACGGGCGGAACCATCACCGGAGTTGCCACCGGCCTCAAGCAGCACAATCCCAACCTGCAGGCCATCGCTGTCGAACCGCTTCAGAGTCCGGTGCTCACCCAACAGAAAAACGGCGAGGACCAGGTCCCCGGTTCACACAAGATCCAGGGAATCGGCGCCGGGTTCACACCCGATATCCTGGATCTCGATATCGTCGACGAGGTAGTCGCCGTCGACCAGGATCAGGCCATCGAGTTCGCCAGGCAGGCGGCCGTTCAGGAGGGCCTGTTTGTCGGAATATCGTCGGGCGCCGCGCTTCGAGCGACAAGCGACGTAGCCGCCCGCCCGGAAAACGCGTCCAAGACAATCGTCGTAATCCTGCCGGATTTCGGCGAGCGTTATCTTACTTCTCCCCTCTTCGCTCACATTACAGAATAGAACAATATCAGGAATCACAAACAAAGGAAGCAGACCATGATCGACACCGATGGCTATAGTATTGGAACGTTGGCTTTGCACGCGGGCCAGGAGCCCGATCCGACAACAAACGCACGGGCGGTACCGATCTACGCCACCAGCAGCTACGTGTTCAACGACACGGATCACGCGGCCGACCTGTTCGCGTTGAAAGAGTTCGGGAACATCTATTCGCGGCTGATGAATCCGACGTGCGACGTACTGGAAAAGCGACTGGCCGCACTGGACGGCGGCGCCGCGGGACTTGCTTTCGCCAGCGGGCAGGCCGCAATCACCGCGTCGATCCTGACTATCACGCACGCCGGGCAGAACTTCATCGCTTCGACGAGCCTGTACGGGGGCACGTGGACGCTGTTCACCCAGACGCTCAGGAATCTCGGGATAGAGGTCAGGTTCTTCGACCCCGACCATCCCGAACAGATCGCCGGACTGGCCGACGGGAAAACCCGCTGCGTCTACATGGAGTCCCTCGGCAACCCGAAGAATGACGTGCCTGACTTCCGCGCGATCGCCGACGCCGCCCACGACATCGGCCTGCCAGTCATCTGCGACAACACCGTGACCACGCCGATCCTCCTGCGCCCCATCGAGCACGGTATCGATATCGTGGTCTATTCCTGCACGAAGTTCATCGGCGGGCATGGACTGCACATCGGCGGGGCGATTGTAGACGGGGGCACTTTCCCCTGGGCGGACAATCCCGAGAGGTGGCCAGAGTTCTGCGCACCTTCGGAATCGTATCACGGCGTGGTGTTCGAGGAAGCCCTGCGCCCCATAGGCAACATAGCCTACATCATACACATCCGAACGCACCATCTCCGCGACACCGGCGGGTGCATGAGCCCGTTCGCGGCGTTCCTGTTCCTCCAGGGCATCGAAACGCTGCACCTCCGCATGCCCCGCCACTGCGAAAACGCCCAGACGATCGCGGAATTCCTACAGTCGCATCCGGCCGTTGAGTGGGTCAACTATCCCGGCCTGCCCAGCCACCCGCACCACGAGGCCGCGAAAAAATACCTCGACGGAAAGGGCGGGGCGATTGTCGGATTCGGCATCAAAGGCGGACAGGACGCGGGCATCAAGCTCATCAATAACGTCAAGCTTCTCAGCCACCTGGCCAACATCGGCGACGCCAAGACGCTGATAATCCATCCGGCGTCCACCACTCACCAGCAGCTCACGAGCGAAGAGCAGGCCGCAACCGGCGTGACGCCGGAGTACGTCCGCCTGAGTATCGGCATCGAGGACGTCGCAGACATCCAGGCCGATCTCGACCAGGCACTGAAAGCATCGCAGGCTTAATCTCCTGGGAATTCATCAGTTATCAGTGACGATGAATAGCGGTCGACGGCACGTCGGCCTATTCGCAACAACGACGCGACGCCGTCTGCCCTGACGCAGATCCTGTCGTATATCCTGAGCAAGCGACCCGTCCTGCGTATTAAGCGGGATTGGGAGTTTGACTGATTACTGAGCCCCTTGCTCTTTCGCCAGTGGTATAAGAGGAAACATCCACGTGACGATCACAAACGCCAGACCGATCGCAATGCCACACACGTTCTCGTAGAAGACAACACTGCTGGACGATGCCACAGTCTCCACGTCGGACACTCCAATTCGCCGGCCACCACACTTAATTATTTCACCGCCCGACCCACGACTTTATGATTGTCGATTATTGATAAAAAGCTGGCAATTGGCAACTGGTTTTTAGCAACTGGCGACGGCGAGAACGAACGACAACACCGTCGCTCCCTGCTCCGCTCTTCGAGCTATGAAGGACAGGCCGCGACAAGTGAAAGCGGCGTCGAGCCGCCGCATCTCCAGAGACTGCCCCAAAAGGCCCGAGTCAAGTGGATTACCGGATCCTCAAACCCTGGGTTGATTATCGGGATTGTCGTCCGCCGTCGCCAGTTGCGGTTCGCCGTTCGCCGTTCGCCGTCGCCGTTCGCCGTCGCCAACTGCTCCGCCTGTGGCGGACCAGTTGCCAGTTGCCATTCCGTTACCAAGAATCATGCTTGCAATGTTTACGGGGGCATCTTATAAGTGCCAATGTGGGTGGAAATTTGAAGAACTCCGCGGCAGCGGTTTGGCATGCAGAAAGGAGCTATCGATGTCAAAGAAAATGGTAATTCATCGTCGGCAGTTTTTGAGGCGTAGTCTGGCAGCAGCGGGCGCGGCAGTGGCCTTGCCGCACTTCGTGGCCTCGAGCGCCCTGGGCAAAGGCGGCGTGGTGGCGCCGAGCGATCGGATCATACTGGGCGCCATGGGCGTCGGTAACCGCGGGTCGTATGACCTGGGGTGCATTCTGCAGGAGCCGGACGTGCGGGTCGTGGCGATCGCCGACGTCCAGGCCGCACGTCGCAGACGCGCCAAGGGCATGGTCGACAAGCGATACGGCGATACAAAATGCGTCACGTATCGTGATTTCCGCGAGATGTTCGCGCGGAAGGATATCGACGCGCTGCTGATCGCCACGGGTCCGAACTGGCACGTGACGGCGGCGATAATGGCCGCCAAGGCGGGCAAGGACGTCTATTGCGAAAAGCCCTGCACCAAGAACATCGCGCAAAGCCTCGAGCTGGCGGCGACGTACCAGCGGACCGGGCGGGTGTTCCAGGGCGGTATGCAGCGGCGGAACATGCCGCACTTCGCGTTCGCCGTGGAACTCGCACAGACCGGGCGGCTTGGCAAGCTTACGGAGGTGCATGCCCATCCCGGCGGGATGGGAACGTCGACCAGCGGTTGGATGCCGGCCGAAAAGGAGCCGCCCAAGGAAGAGGTGGACTGGAACATGTATCTCGGTCCGGCGGCATGGCGCCCTTACAATCGGCGGCTCATGAACGGATTCAACTTCGAGAAAGGCGGCGGACTCGTCGGCGGGGGTATACTCGAATGGGGCAGCCATTGCGTCGACCAGTGCCAGTGGGCCAACAGCGCCGACCGGACCGCGCCGGTGGAATACTGGCCGATCGAGAACGGTCAGGCGACCGCAAAGTACGCCAACGGCGTGAAGCTGGTGGTCCGCGGGGACGGATGGGGCAAGCTGGGCTCGTGCCCGGCGCGGTTCGAGGGCACCAAGGGCTGGGTCGAGACGGGCGACAACGGCGACATCAGAGTAAGCTCGCCGGAACTGCTCGTCGGGCGGGGCGAAAAGATACGCGGGTATCCGGCGAATAACCACCTGCGCGACTTCTTCAACTGCGTCAAGACACGCGGGCTTCCGCGGGCGAACCACTTCGCGACCTGCTACACGCACATCGCCTGCCACGCAGTCAACACCGCCATCTTCCTCAAACGCAAACTCACCTACGACCCCAAGAAAAACGAGTTCATCGGCGACAAGGAAGCAAATCGGCTGCGGTCCGAAGCGCTTCGCGAACCCTGGCGGTTGTAGGATTCGATTCCAAGGAGAACAATAATGCTTAATATTCGATCTATCACAACATATGTAATTCTGGCAACCGTGGCGGTTTGTGCGGTTGCGTTCATCCCCGCCGTCGCGGGCGCTGACGACAGCGAGACCAAGCTCATCGGCGTGCTGACCTCTGAAGCGCCCTCGCAGGAAAAGGCCATCACCTGCAAGAAACTGGCCATCTTCGGCTCGAAGGCCGCCGTCCCCGCACTGGCTCCGCTGCTGGCGGACAAGGACCTGGCGTCGTGGGCCCGGATCGCCCTGGAGGCGATTCCCGGACCGGAAGCCGACGAGGCGCTGCTCAAAGCCGCCGGCACGCTCAAAGGAAACCTGTTGATCGGTGCGATCAACTCGATGGGCGTCCGGCGCGACGAGAAGGCGGTCGATCTGCTGATCGGCAAACTCAAGGATGGCGACGCGGAAGTCGCCTCTGCCGCCGGAGAGGCGCTCGGTCGGATCGGCGGCGACAGCGCCACCGACGCGCTTAAAAAATTCCTCCCCGACGCTCCATCCGACGTTCAGTCGTCCGTCGCGTACGGGTGTATCCTGTGCGCCGAACGGTTGCACGCCGAGGGCAAGTCCGCCGCGGCCGTCAAACTGTATGACGCCGTGCGCAAAGAGGACCTGCCCAAGCAGAGGCACATCGAGGCCATCCGCGGCGCGATCCTCGCCAGAGGATCGGCCGGGATACCACTACTGATCGAGCAACTGAAGTCGGCGGACAAGGCGATGTTCGGCATCGGCCTGCACACAGCTCGCGAGCTGCCCGGCGGCGACGTCACCGACGCGCTGGTCGGCGAGTTGGGCAAGCTCAAACCGGACCGGCGGGCGTTTCTGATTCTCGCCCTTGCCGACCGGGGCGACCTGAAAGCCCTGCCCGCCGTACTGGCGGCCGTCAAGAGCGGACCGGTCAACGTGCGGCTCATGGCGATGGGCGCGCTGGAAGGTTTCGGCAGCGCCTCCTGCATGCCGGTCCTGCTGGACGCCGCGTTGGATCCCGATGCGGCCGTGGCGAAGAAAGCCAAATCCACAATGGTCAGACTCCCCCGAGGCGAGGTCGACGCCGACATTGTCGCCCGGCTGCCCAAAGCGTCGTCCAAGACGCGCGCGGTCCTGATTTACCTCGCCGGGCTGCGCCGGATCGAGTCGGCCCTGCCGGCCCTGATGCAATGCACCAGCGATACCGACGCCGGTTGTCGCACCGCGGCGGTGTCCGCGATCGGCACGATCGGCGGGAAGAAGCACGTAACCAGCCTCGTGAAGGTCCTCCTGAAAACTTCCGACGCCAAGGAGCGCGATGGCATCGCCAAGGCGCTGCAGACAGTCAGCGCCCGCGCGGGGTCGACGTGCGCCGGCGACCTGATGCCGCTGGCGAAGAACAGCGAGAAAGGCATTCGCATCATCGCTTTGCGCGTGCTCGCCTGCGCCGGCGGCGCCGACGCGCTGGTCGCCGTGAAGTCCGCTCTGGCCGACAAGGACGAGGGCGTCCAGGACGAGGCGGCACGCACGCTGTCAACCTGGCCTGACAACTGGCCCGAGGACGCCGCGGTGACCGCGCCGCTGCTGGCGCTTGCCGAAACGGGCAAGAAAACATCGCACCGCATCCTCGCACTCCGCGGGTACATGCAATACGTCCGGGGCGCCAAGAAGCTTAACGAAATCCAGAAGCTGGCCAGGCTCGAGGAAGTCCTGCCGCTGACCAAGCGGCGCGAGGAGAAGTTGCTGGTGATCTCGGTGCTGGGTGAGATCCGAACCGGCGGCGCGCTGAAGATGCTGGCGACGATGGCGGGAGATTCGGCAATCGCCGAGGAAGCGTGCTCGACCATCGTCAATCTCCTGCGCAACAGGAAAGGTGTGAAGAACGCCTCCAAACAACAGCGTCGCGCGGTCCTTGAAACGGTGGTCGCGAAAGTCAAGTCCGCCCGGACGAAGAAGACCGCGCAGCAGTTGCTCAAGGCAATTCGGTAGAGGAACGTAAAACGAAAACGGGTCAGAAATAGTTCTGATCCTCGTCACTGGCGAAGGGCGTTATCGAGCAAGACACAGATCATACGGTCATCGTCGGCGATCAGGACTTGTATGTCGGGGTCCCCTTCGTTTCCCGCTCCAGATCGCCCGTCAGGCGCCGGACCTCCACGGCCAGGGCGGCGGCGGCCTCCTGCGCGCCTTGCAGGTCGCCAGAGCGCCCAAGGGTCTCGACGGTCTGTGCGGCGTCGACGGCGTCATTGGCGGCCAGGATACTCAGCGAACCCTTCAAAGCGTGGGCCGCCTCGGTAATGGCTTTGGGGTCGCCGCTCGATACGCCCCTCTGGACTCTCGCAAGCGACTTGGGACCCTCCGTGAGAAAGATTGCGACGAGTTCGCTGAATACATCTTCGTCGCCCCCCATGCGATTCAGGGCAACGGGCTTGTCGTAGGCGTTCTTGACGCACGGTTCGTTGGAAGGTGCGGTGGGCGTATTGTTTTTCCGCTGGGGAACATTCTCCTGATCCGGGTCCGGCAGATTGCGTTCGATGGCGTCGGCGAGGTCTTGCGGCATGATGGGTTTGGTGATGTAGTCGTTCATACCGGCGGACAGGCATTTCTCGCGGTCGGTTTTCATGGCGTTGGCGGTCAGCGCAATAATCGGGATATCGTGGTTTCGTACGGCCGAGTTTGGATCTCGGATGGCCCGGGCGGTCTCGTATCCGTCCAACTCGGGCATCTGACAGTCCATCAGAACCAGGTCGTAATCCCGGGAAGCAAGCACTTCGATTGCCTCGGCGCCATCGGCCACCGCATCAGCACGGTATCCGAACTTCGAGTTGAGAATGCGCAGGGCGATCTTCTGGTTCATGATGTTGTCTTCGGCCAGAAGAATCCGGATACGCCGCTTGCGATCCTCGCTGATCGAGTGGCGCGTGATGAGAGTCCGCGAAGGGGTTCGCCCGAGGTCCGCGGACTTGCCTGTAACCCTGCGCAGGCAGTCGAACAGTTGAGACTGCTTGATGGGCTTGAGGAGATACGCCGCGAAGCCGGCATCTCGCATTCGCCTGGCGTCGCCGCGCCTCCCGACCGAGGTCAGCATAACCATCGTCACGCCGCGGAGCGTCGAATCCGCCTTGATCTTCCGTCCGAGGGTCTCACCATCCACCCCCGGCATGAGGTAGTCCAGCAATGCAATCTGGAACGGATCGCCCTGGGATGCGGCTGTCCGCATTACCGCCAGCGCTTCATCGCTGGAGGCGGCCTCGGTGGGACGACATCCCCAGTTCGCCAGGTAGGTTTGCAGGATCCGGCGGTTCGTGGCGTTGTCGTCCACAACCAGCACGCGGAGGCCCTCGATATCTTCCAACTCGACAGGCGCCCGGCGCGAAGAGTCAGGCTGCTTTTCCAGCACGGCCGTGAACCAGAACGTCGAACCGGCGCCCCGCTCGCTTTCGACACCGATCTGTCCACCCATCATTTCGACGATCTGCCTGGAGATCGCCAATCCCAGCCCCGTCCCGCCGTACTTGCGGGTCGTGGAAGCGTCCACTTGTGAAAACGACTGGAACAACCCGTCAATACTGTCGGCGGGAATGCCTATGCCCGTATCGCGAACGGTAAAGCGGATGGTTGCCTTCGTGTCGGTTTCGGCGCCCGGCATCACGGAGATCGCCACCTCGCCGGATTCGGTGAATTTGATGGCGTTGTTCGCCAGGTTAATCAGCACCTGCCGCAATCTCCCGGGATCGCCCCGCAGCAGTGACGGTGTTTCCGGTTCAATGAAAAACGAGAATTCCAGCCCCTTCTTCTCAGCCGCAATCGCCAGGATGTCGCCGACATCTTCGGTGGCGACTCGCAGGTCGAAGTCGATCGTCTCCATCTCCAACATCCCCGCCTCGATCTTCGAGAAGTCAAGGATGTCGTTGGTCAGCGTCAGCAACTGGTCGCCGCACGTTCTGACCGTTTCGACACATTCCAGTTGTTCTCTGTCCAGGTCCGTGTCCAGAAGCAGCGCGGTCATACCGACTACACCGTTCATCGGCGTGCGAATCTCGTGGGACATATTGGCAAGAAACTCGCTCTTGGCGGCTTTGGCGGCCCGGGCCGTCTCGGCCATCAGATTTGCCCGTTCGACTGCTTTTTTCAACTCCCGGTTCGACCCCTTCAGTTCATCCCCGGTATGGGCAAGCGCCTGTTCCGCCAGCCGCCGTTCGATCGCCGCCGAAAGCATGTGGGCCAGACCGTCGATGAGATTGCACTCTTCGGTCAGGAACGGACCCTCGTCCAACTCCTGGCTCTCCCGGAGGTAGTAGACCTCAATGGCGCCGCGAACCTCACCCTTGATGAGGAGATCGCTTGACAGTTTCCACGGCGTCAGCTCAAAAGGTTCGGAAACATATTCCTTTCCATCGAAGATTATCCTGCCCCGAGCGATATCGGGATATCGCCATCCGGGGGGAATCGACACCAGGGTATCCCGAAATATCTCTTGGAGTGTCTGGCGCATGGAAGTCGATCGCGACACCGCGTAGAGACACTGGATTTCCCTGATGCGTTCCCGCGTGTCAGCCAGAAGCGATGCTCTCTCGGACTCGGCTTCGCGCCGCCTGCGATCCCACGCCCCGATGACGCGGGATGCGACGCCAATCCCCGCCAATCCGAGCAGCCACAAGAGACCATGCCCGAACCACAAAGCCGCCTCTTCGCCACGCGCCAGGGCCTCGAAAGGCGCCAGGGGAACCGATACGCTGATTCCGCCCCGGACGTCGCCGACATTGTGTCCCTGATCGCCGTGGCATTTCAGACAACTCACTTCGACGTGGAAGGCCCGCATCATCCGCAAGTACGGCTTGCCGGAGATGTATTCGATCGAAGCCACTTCCGTCCGACCGGTCTCAAACGCCTTCAGGGCCTCGGTCTCCCACGGATCGGCTGCATTGGCCGGACGCCTGGGTTTCAGGCTGGTCAGATGCCCGCGAATCTTTCCGCCCCGCTCGGCGGTCTCGTAAACCTGCCGTGACATGTAGGCGGGGTTCATGAGCGTCAGCCGCCGCCCAGAGGGAGTGGTGATGTCTCGCTCGGGAATGTGAGCCAGGTGTGGGTTCGGCTGCGTGTTTTTCGCAACCGGAACATATACGCCCCCGTGCCCGGCATTCCAGTTCCGCCAGAACGTGTCCCGCTCCAGGGCCATGCCGGCTTGAATGCGAGCATACTCCTGGACCGCGCTACCCTGCCTCACCAGGCTCCACGCCAGCAAGCCCGCAATAACGAGCGTCCATATCCCCGCTAACGCCAGCACATAGCGGCGGGTCTTGGACAATTTGTGTTTGTCATCTGTCATAGTGCTGATTTGCCAGTGTCACCTACAGACGTCACCAACCTTGCCTGGCCATGCCGCCAATGCTGATACCCGCGGGTTTGCACGACTGTTCCTCCCGCACCGGTACCAACCCTATGTTTTTTCGGGCATTTCACGGGGCTACTTGAATACCGCATTCGATTATCGGCAGGGGCTTTTCAGGTGTGTAAACGGGCCACGCAGACCGGCGGTGCAAGGGGCGCCCTACTTTGAAGTTCGGGTCATTTTTACCGGGCGGTTCAGGCGGTAGGTGTAGTCTCCCCAGAGTGGGCAGTTAAGGTCGATCCAGCACTTGATTCTTCGCATTTCGCTGCGCGTGAGCTTCACCTTCTTGTGTCCGGATTCGAGGGTCTTTATCAGCTTGCTCTTGAAGGTTCCGAACGTCAGCGGGGCGGCCTTGCGGTGCATCTGGTTGTACGCCATGTTGAAGTAGTGGACCAGGCCCATGGAGACCAGCGTTCGGTACGATGTCGGGACCCTGTGGGCGTCGAGCGTGCCGGTGAAGTCTATCTTGCGTTTGTGTTTGGCGTTGTGGCAGCGGATGCACATGGCGTCGAGCACCGGTTGGACGACCTGCTCGTAAGAGACCGACCCGGTCCCCCACGGCGGCGGATCGAGCGGTCGGGCCTCCCTGCGCATTGCCAGCGGTCTGGGCGACCTTGGCGGCGGGGACTCGTTGCGGGGCTCGTGGCATCCGATGCACCCGCGCCTCTCGCCCACTTGGAGTTGGACAACGCTCCGCATCCGCTGGACTTCGTTGAGGTTCGCGTCGAGCGCCTGGAAGTATAGCACCTTACCGGCCGGCGCCAGGAAATTGGCCGACCCGTCGGCGGCGACCTCGGCCAGGCCCAGCGAGGCCTTTGCGACGTAGGTCGGCCAGCCGCTCGGCCCGCTTACCTTGTGGACGGGCGTCGCGTAGTAGTCCTGGAACGGCGGGTGGTCGCTCTTGTACTTCCCGTCGCTCAGGCGGACCAGGTCGGAGCGCACCTCCTGGCAGACGCGGATGTACTTGATCGTCCCGGGTTTGACTTTCTCGCCGAGCCCCTCATGCACGTCGACGACAACGAACTGCCCGGGATTCAGGTCCTTGTCCATATACTCCGGCGTGCTCAGAGTCGTCGGACGCCGGACCCGGCGCAGCAGTTCGGGGCACATGCTTGCGATCGACGGATCCAGATGGAGCAGCTCGCGGTTTCCGTGGCGGTCGATCACGTACAGTCCGAATCGATCGAAAGGCGCGTGACTGCATAGGAAGTAGTCGCGCGACACGGGGACCGGGTCGCGGAAGCACTGGTTTCTGATCCAGCTCATGTGATACTTCGCCGGCACGTCGGGCGTTATCGACCGGACGGCCGCCGGGTTCGACCGCCCTTTCGTCGGGTCGATCAGGGCGATCGGACCGTTCAGGTCGCCGCCGTGAGACACCAGCGTGCAGGATATCTCCGCCGTGCCGGGCACCTGGCGCCCGTTGGCGTAGCAGTTTGGCGTGTTGTTTCCGAAGATCAGTTCCGGATGCGTCCCGTCGGGGCGAATCGACCACAGCGTATGCCCGAAATTCGCGCCCTTGTCGAGGTACTCCGATCGCATCCAGATGATCCGCCCGTCGCGCATCACCGACGGGGTCCACTCGCTGACGTTGGCGTACGACAGCGGGCGGATGTTGTACCCGTCGCCATCCATGCGGAACAGCACAAACGCCTGGGGCCGCCAGCACAGGAAGCGGGCCTTGCATCGCGTCGACGTGAAGGCGATCCCGCCGTCGGGCAGCGGGCAGGGGTAGTAGTCGTGGAACGGACCGTCGGTGATCTTCCGCGGGCGGGAGCCATCGGCGCCTATCGTGTAGACGTGCCAGTAATCCTTCCGCGACGGTCGCCAGGCGAAGTAGATTTTCGATGCGTCGAAACCGGGCATCGCGTCGCGGATGATCCCTTCTTTGGCGTCGAACAGTACGGTGACCTTCGCCTTGGCCGGCACGAGTCGCCCGTCGCGGCGCGGAATCTCCAGCGTGCATACCCCCCCGCCGCCGCGGAACTTCGCGTCGAGTATCACGCTGTAGTTGTGGCTGGGGAGATAGGGATGGCGCTTGACGAAGAGTATCTTCCCCAGCGGTTTGAGCTCGGGGTCTCGCAGCATCAACCGCCGCTTTGCAAACCGCGCCTCGGTGAACAACGCGCGGGCGGCATCATCGCCCGAACTCTCGTCGCCCGACAGTGCCTTGTGTCGGCGGAGAAAACCCGCCAACTCGACGCGCTCGCCAGCGACATCCAGCTCTCGCTGCGCGAAGCGATCTATCATGTCCGAAAACTGCTTCAATACCCGTTCGGTCGGATCGGTCCGGTCGACCTTGGCCGCCGTCCGCGCCTCGCAGAGAAACGCGTAGCGAAGCAGGTCGCCCTCTGCAAGGGCCGCAGACACCGCCGTGTTCGACGTATCCAACGCGCCGACGGTCTGGGGCGTCCCGTCCCGTGCCCGGCGGACGGGGCGTGCGCCGGCGGCCTTGACGGTGCGAACCGTTTTCCACCGCTTGCCGTCGTTCGAGACCATCACGTCGAAATGGAGTGGAACGCGGTCGCGGTATCGCCCTTTGCGATCGCGGGAGAATATCACCTTCGACACCTTTACCGCGCGGGACAGTTCGATCTGCGCCCACTCGGTTCCGGTGCTCGCAGCGATCCAACTGTGAGCGTTACCATACAGACCGTCATTGAGATGCGGGATCTTGTGGATTGGATATCCAGCCAGGCACGACGACGCCGAAGCTTTGGCGCCGCCGCCGGCCAGCGCGAGGTTACGTTTACCATCAGCCCCGTAAATCTCCAACTCGTCGATACACGCCTGCGAACCGGAAGTCGCGCGGACCAGGAACCGCACAAATTTCGCCTCAACCGCAGAGAACCTGACAATGTTGGGCTTGTCGGAATGCACAGCCGGTTCAGCCGCAATCGCGGCGGGCAAGAAAGCACAAATCATCGCCACAGACAATATATATCTCACGATGAGACCTCTCCAACTACTCTATCGTCGTCCCCGGCGAAATCAAAGAAGTTTTCAGTTTCACCGCCGCACGCCAATGAACGCACGCTGCTTATCGCCCATACGGGTCCAGAGTACTACCAGCCGGCGGTCGCCCTTGCCTCGCAGGCGCTTCTGGAGGGCGTCGGTGTTGATGGTCACGCCGCGGGATTTGATCTCGACCAGGCCGGCATCGAGCTTCTTCAGGGCGATGCGGATTTCGCGCTCGCGACCGGGGACGGTCTCGATAATCTCGTACGACCGCGCCAGGTGCGAATCTACGGATTCGTTTCCGAACAGCCACAGCATGCCCGGATACGCGCGCCACAGATTATCCCGAGCGGCCAAGGCATCCACGGCGTGTGCGGCAATCACTTCCGGGCCCGGCTCGATCAGCCACCGACCGACCTCGCCAAACGCCGCTGGCGGCGCATCAGCGGATATCGATTCGGACTGCGGATCGTTGATCGCACCCCATACCGCCGTGGCGCAGCGGGCAGGGGCGTCTTCGCCGGCTTGAGACGACGAAGCCGTAAGGCGAAGACGCTCGGGCGACCACCAGACGACCAACTGCTTGCACACGCCGTCCTCGGAAACGTATTCCAGGCGAACGTCTGGCCAGTCGTCCAGTTCGGAAAAGTCCATGGCGGCTGACAGTTTCATCGCCCCACCGGTTGTGTTTTGCACCAACGAGCGGAGGAACTCCTCGCCCGGTTTCAGTTCGCTGAGACCAACCACGCGCCGCCCCCCGCTGCGCCGGTCCGGATCGATATGTACTATCGCATCGGAAGGAATATCCAACTGCGTCACGTCAGCCGTCGCGAATTTCGTACGCTCAGCCACGCCCGCAACCCGCGCATTGTGCGCCGAACAGACGATCGCCTCGGGCGAAATATCGTATCCGGAAACATCGAGCCCCGCAGACGCCATGCCGATCGCATCGCCACCGAGCCCGCAGCAGAGGTCCAGAACTTCCGAGCGCCCCGCCGCCATCGCTGCCATCTTTCGCCCGACGTAGCTGGCAAGGCGCAGCGACGAACACTGCTGGAGCAGTTCGTCGCTCAACAGCATCTCGGCGGCCAGTTCGCGCGAGAACTTCGCCACCGCCACCGGGCGCCGGCGAAGTTCCCGCATGTGCCCAATCGCGCACGCCTCGTCGTACGAGTAGCTCTTGCGCAGGGTCTTCTGGGCCGACAGCGGATTATCGGGAAGCGC
The DNA here is from genome assembly GCA_016782885.1 of Phycisphaerae bacterium. Classification (GTDB taxonomy): domain Bacteria; phylum Planctomycetota; class Phycisphaerae; order SM23-33; family SM23-33; genus BS750m-G57. The sequence continues at coordinate 39,911 of JADHXQ010000015.1, forward strand.
GATCGACATCGCGGCGAGCCCGCAGGATCCTGCAAGAAACTCCAATTGTGCCAACGTCAAAGCCATCTCAAAATCTTTCTAAAGCTGCCCAGCCGATACGAGGGGCTGTGGATAATCGCACATGATAAACCACGGCATGGCAGTTGGCAATTGGCACTCCGGTTGCGAAAGCAACGGCACGCGTGTATTATGTCCCAATCAGAATCAGAAAGGGCTTGCTTAACATGGATACCAAAACCAATTCGTCAACCGATTCTCGCGGCCGGAAGACTCTCAAGGCGCTGTGGATTCTTTTTATTCTCCTGCTGATCGCCCCGGCGATCGGATTTATTATTCTCTGGTCGGCGCTGGCGATCACTTACGCCGGCGTGAGCGATCAGAACATTCGCTGGGCGTTTGGGTCATCGTTTGCAATTGTGTTCTTCGTATCGTTATTCTGTTTCCCCAGGCGTATGTTGACGACTATGTGCCTGCTGACGGCCTCGTGTGCTGTTTTCTGGTGGTGGACAACTCTGCGCCCGTCCCACGACCGCCAATGGAGCCAGTTGTCGGCGGTCCTTCCGATAGTCAAGATCGAGGGGGATACCGCAACGGTGCAAAGCATCCGCAATTTCAAGTACGCGGCGGACGGCGATTACATACCCGGATACTACGACAAGACGTTCGACCTGAATAAGATCGAGACGCTCGACCTGATCATATCCTACTGGGGCGACGGAAAACACACCGCCCACTCGATGCTGTCGTTCGGATTCAAGGACGGCGGGTATCTGTGCGTATCGGTCGAGGCCCGCACCGAAGACGGCGAGGAGTATTCCGGTATCGCGGGCATGTTCCGAAAATACGAGCTTATCTACGTCCTGGGCGACGAAATGGACCTGATCGGCTCGCGAACCGGCGTGCGAGCCGAACAGGTCTACCTCTATCCGACCAAGACCCCGCGCGGGGACGTCCGAAAGCTGTTTGAGAAGATCGCCGCCCGGGTCAACGAGATCGCGAAACACCCGGAGTTCTACAACACGCTGACCGACAACTGCACGACCTGCCTGGCGTATTCCGGACGGTCGATCATACCGCCCGGATCGTTCGACTACAGGATTCTGCTGAACGGATACGCCGATGAGATGGCATACGATAACGGGTGGATCGCCACCGACGCCCCCTTCGCCAGGACCCGAGATCGCCACCACATTAACAAGTACGTCAAAGACGAGTTTGACAGAGCCCACTTCTCGCGCCGGATCCGCCCCCACCTGCCCCAGCCGCAACGCCCGAAAAAGGTCCCCGCCACCCAGGAAAGCCCCGACCAGACGCAGTGACCAGTCATCAGTCACTTGCCCAAAGTGGCCCGGGTGGGATTCGAACCCACACGCCCCGGGGGGCAAGGGATTTTAAGTCCCCAGCGTCTGCCAATTCCGCCACCGGGCCTGCCGCTACACGATAAACACTTATAAGCCCCTGTCAATTCCCATAAATACCGACAGGGCGGATTATCGGAGATGAATTCGTTACTTTTTGATTTCACAAGCCACTAATACAGCGGACATCAGATGCCGATACCACCACAAGAACCTAAGAACCATAGCCCCGGGTCGCAAGCGGCCTACCGTAAAACGCAAGGAGAACTACGATGAAGAAACAAACGCTGTTCACACTGCTGGCCATCGCGATAACACTGGCCGTATCGACCGCACAGGCCGCGCCCCGCGGACGCCGCCCCGTACGTCCACGGAAGAAACCAGCCAAAAAGCGCGTCGACCTCAACAAGGACCGGCGTGTAAACAAGAAGGAACGCATCATCGCCGCCAAAAAGCTCAAAGCCAAATCCAAGGTCGACACGCCCTGGGAGCGTCGCGCCGACCGCAATAAGGATGGACATGTCGGACCAAAGGAAGCGGCTGCACACAAACGCCACGTCATGGACGCCAACAAGGACGGAAAAATAGATCTCAAGGAGCGGACGAAGTTCTGGATAACCCATTGGAGCAAAGTCAACACGCCCGCCGAACGCAGGTACGACACGAACAATGACGGCGTGCTCAGCGGCGACGAAGCGAAGGAATTCATGTCCGACCGCCTGCGCCTGATCAGGACCGACGGCCGCGCGAAAGTGAACACCCCCATCGAGAAGAAGTTCGACGCCAACAATGATGGAATCATCGACCGCGATGAGGCCGGCGCACTTCGAGACGCCCTCGGCCGGAAAGCCGTCGTCGACAAGCACTGGGAGAAACTCGCCGACGCCAACGGAGACGGAATTATCCAGGGCGCCGAGGCCCGCAGGTTCTGGACCGCACACAAGGCGAAAGTCAACACGCCTTTTGAGAAGAAGTACGACGCAGACGCCAACGGTTGGATCAGCGGCGAAGAAGCCAGGGAAATGATGAAAGACCGCCTGCGGATCATCAACACCAAAGGAAAGGCGATTGTCAACACGCCACTGGAGAAGAAGTTCGACGCCAACGGCGACGGCGTGATCGACAAGGGCGAGGCACAGGCCATTCACGAGTCACTCGCCGAAGTCGACGAACCGTGGGAACAGCGAGCCGACAAGAACGGTGATGGTAAGGTCGACGCCAGGGAAATCCGCGCATTCCAGGCCGCTAAAAAGGCCAGGATCAAAGCTGCCCTTGGGCCTAAGTAGTATCTCGACCAAGATGGATGAATCAGCGGAAGCCTCGCCGGACCGCAGCACGCTTGCAGTGACGCCAAGTAATCTGCCCCCGCCCTAAACCCTCGCTGGATTCCACTTTGAATCAGATTGCTTACCGGTAAGCATCCGCGTGCGGCCTCAACGAGCCAATATATTAGGGGAAAGGCGCAGCCCGCGTATCCTGGATAACAAGAAAAACCACGTACTTTGGGAAAAAATCACAAGATCGGCGCAGGGAACGGAGCGGAGATGCGTATCGGAGAGGTAAAGAGATCGAATCGGCCCCACCGGATGAAAGGACAGAAACATGGCAATCCACCCCAAACCTCGTTCAGGACCGGCGTGCCACACCCCCGCGACCGCCGCGCCTTTCGGGGCGGGTGATATAACTCCAACGCCAACTTCCCGCACCCGTCGATTCCGTGCGGCAGCGAACCGGCGTGCGCGTACAACAGCTTCGGGGTCCGGGTTCCTCAGCCCGCTGCGATGGCGATTCCCGTGCTGGGTGGTATAGGGATGCAGCGAAGGCGGAAGCGCGTTCGGCGATAGCCCTTCGCTCTTTGTCCTTTTACCCTTTGCGGCGGGGCTGGATCAGATTCCGGCTCCGTCGTTTTGCTTTGCGCTGTGCGTTCATTCAGGAACACGAAAGGGCCACCGACAGAAAACCCTGCGTTTACAAACGATTCCCGCGATTAACTGCGGTCTTTCGTGCGCGACGCCACCACCGCCAACCATGCGGCGATTCCCGCCAGGAGCACCAGACCGGGCCATGCGCCCAGGGGATTGTCCGCCAGCGCCAGGATTCTCCGATTGGCAGTGATGGCGATCGGAATCGCCAGGGCGATACCCATCAGCGCCTCGCCGGTAATCAGTCCGGAGGCAAACAGTATCCCGCGCCGCTCGGATGTCTTAACGCCGTCAGGCGGTGTTCCGCGCCGGCGTTGACTCGACGATATCGCCGCTTTGATCGCTCCTCCGATCAGGATAGGCACCGCCAGTTCCATCGGCAGGTAAATGCCGATCGCCACGGCAAGGACCGGCATGCGGAATGTCGCTTTGCGGGCCTCGAGGATCAGGTCCCCGGCGATAACGACCGCCGCGGCGCCCATACCGATAAAGACGAAGTTCCATGGAAGGTCTCCGGCAAACACGCCTTTGGCGACCGAAGCCATCAGGTTCGCCTGCGGGGCGCCCAGGGCCTCGGCGCCCTTGGCGGATATGTGTCCCTTAAAACCGTACGCGTTCTGAAGCACCATGAGCACCGGCGCGATAACCAGGGCGGCTGACACCGTGCCCACCATCTGCATTACCTGCTGTTTCCACGGTGTAGCCCCGACGATATAGCCCGCCTTCAGGTCCTGCATGTTGTCGCCGGCGATCGCCGCGGCGCAGCAGACGACAGAGCCTATGATGATAGCAGCGGCAGGACCGTCGGTCGTATCTGAGCCCATCAGCACGAGAAGAAGCAGCGCCGAAACCGCCACAGTCGCGATCGTCACGCCGCTTATCGGATTGTTCGACGATCCGACCACGCCGGCCATGTACGCCGCAACCGCAGAGAACAGGAACCCCAACATCAGCATTGCCGCCGCCATCGGCAGCGTAACGGCGATACGCCCGACAAAGAGCTGGTATATACCGAATAGCACCACCCCTGCCACGATAGATCCGATAAGCACCCACTTCATGGGTATGTCCCGCTCCTTTCGCCCAATGGCCTGCCCGCTGTCGCGCGAATTGCGATATGCCGCCAACCCGCTGCCGATACCGCTGAATACCGATTTCCGCATCCGCCAGATCGCCCACAAACCGCCAATCAGCATTCCCCCGACACCTATGTAGCGAGTCTGGGTGGACCAGATCTCCCCTGCCGCGTCCAGCGCCGAGAGCGCCTGCCCGGTTTTGACATGGACGGGCCAGTCCTGAAACACCGCCGTAATCGGAATCGCAACGAGCCAGTTGGCCGCCCCGCCGATGAAGATCAGAACCGCGATATTCAGACCGACGATATACCCCACACTCAGCAGCGCCGGACTGAGATCCATACCGCCGTACAGTATGCCTCCGCCAATTCGCCTGGCGCCCTGCAGGACGCCGCCGAAGAGTCTCAGCCCGGTGGAGAACAGTTTGAACAGCCCCCCCGCTACTGCCGCCATGGCAATGAGCCCGATGCTCGCGCCGCCGGTTTCACCGGCCTTGAGGACCTCGGCGGTGGCTTGGCCTTCGGGAAACTTCAGCGGTTTGTCGACGATCAGCGACCGTCGCAGCGGTATCGTAAACAGCACGCCCAACAGACCGCCAAACCCGGCGATCAGTGTCACCCACATGTAGTCGAATTTTTGCCAGAAGCCCAGAATCACCAGTGCAGGCAGGGTGAAGACCACGCCGGCGGCAAGCGACTCACCCGCCGATCCAGCCGTCTGAACGATATTGTTCTCCAGTATCCCACGCCTCCGGAACATCCGCAGAATGCTCATCGATATCACCGCCGCCGGGATAGACGCCGAGACCGTCATACCCACACGCAGGCCAAGATACGCATTGGCGGCGGCCAGGACCGCCGCCAGAATCACGCCAAGGACGATCGCCTTGAGCGTAAGTTCCAGGGGCGACTTGCCTTCAGGCTCTTGTCCCGCAGAATCCAGTTTCATCGCAACTCCTCAAATAGCGCCGGTAATCCCAATTAATAGGTGACTGTCCCGAATTGTTCAATCACCACACCTGAAGCGTTGCCCCAGGCTGTCGAATTTGAGCCTTTCAGGCTTGCCCGACCAAGCAGCATCATTTTTCAACAGCCCCAACGTCCCTTATTTCTCCTTTCCGTACACCGAGACCTCGACGAACCTCGGGGGTTCGCCTTCCCAGCCTTCGCCGGTGTATATACGAACGTATCGCGCCGGCGTTCCGGCGTGATTTTCGCCGCGTGCGTCGACGATCTCGCCCCACCAGCGCGTGTAGAACGCCTTGTCGCCGCCTTCGCCCATGGCCGACGAGTTGTCGTGGTCGTTATTGAACAGGGTCCTGACGTTCTTCGTGAACGCCGCATCGTCGGCCAGGCGGACGATTACATCGTTATAGATCGTCGCATTCTTGTAGAAGTGCCAGATCACCACCGCATGGATCGTCTGCGGTCCGCCCAGGTCAATCTGCACCCAGCCCGGCTGTGAAAACTCGACGTAGTCGAACTTGCCTGACTTCTTGATCCCGTCGGTGATCTGGTCGACGTCGCCAACAGTCGGCTCTTCGCCGGCAGTGACGGTCTTGTAGATCGCCAGGTTCTTCATGCCCGGGACAACCATGAATGCCGCGCGCTTGCCCTCGGCGCGCAGGTGCGGCGGTTTGAGGCCTTTGGGAATGCCCGGTGTCGCGCGGGTAACCGTGTCGGTCCCAATACCAATATCGAGTTCGACAAGCTCGATAACCCGCCTCGCCGGGGCGGTCCGCGGGGCGGGGCGCCTGGTTGCGGGCCTCGGTTTCCGCTCGTCTGACGATTTGTTACACGCCGCGGCGCCGAGGGCAAAGGCAATTACCGCAGTTCCGGCGACGTACAATATGCACTTCCTCAGCACCAGGGCCGCTCTCGCTTTATTCCTCTGACGAACTGTCCTTTCGCGATCTGCACGTCTTCGCGAATCTCAAAGTCGAACATGCCCGCCAGCACGTAATCCGCGCCGCTCTGGAAGGCGTACTTGAAGGCGCTGGTCGGGCTGATGGCGCCTGCGGCCATCACCTTGTAGGCGATCCATGGCTTCTTGACACTTTTCATAACCTCGATGACCGCGTTGGGGTCCTGGCACCAGTAGCCCGGGTCCTCGCTGTATGGCCTCTTCAGTTCAGCGGGTTTGGGCGCGCTGGGATACTTGTGATGGTGCAGAGTCTTGATATAGAAATCCGCGTCGATTTTCTTTTTCTCGCATTCGACCACGACCTTCAGATCGTGGGCGCCGACGCCGGAGGGCACGCCGCACTTCTTGGCGATATCGACGGCCCGTTCGATCAGGTCCACCTTGCCCTGCGAAGCGAGTTGATCGCCCCGGACGCCCCAGAGATAAATCGCGTCAACACCGTCGTCAACAATCTGCTTAACCTGCTTGGTATAAGCCTTCATTCCGGCGTCGATGCCCGCGGTGGGACAGACGATCCACTTGATCTTACCGCCCTTCTTCCGGTACTCCTTCAGCATGTCCATCACGCCGGCGGCGGTGTGTATCGACAAGGTGTCGATCCCGTGCTGTTCGGCGAGAGCCATCGTCTCGAAGATCTTCTCTTTCGTGTTGTAGTGGGCCGTCAGGTTGTAAACGTATTTCAAGTCGCGGCTGTGCGTGTAGTGCGTCAACAGATTCCCGCCCAGAAGCAGGCGGCTGACCGGCATTTTTCCGATCTTGCCTTTCGGAAGCGCATCCTTGGTCGCCGGCGGGGATTTTGCGGCGGGTCCCTTTGCGGCGCCCGCGACGGTTTCCAGACCCATCGCGCCCGCGGCGGAAGTCAACACTGACCCCTTAATGAACACTCGACGGTTAATTTCTGATGGCATGACCAGCTCCTGTTGCCCGGTATTGACTGGATGGTTTTTCTCCCGGCGACCGCCGCGAGACATTTTCAGTGATTGTACTCGACGCGACGGAGTTGATCAAACCCAATTCGAGCAATAGGGAAATGGAGTGTGCGACATAAATAGGATAGCGTCCGCATCGCCCGGTGGCATCCCCTATTTCGATCGGGTATCTTATGCGAGTCCGTGAAGAACCTCGCGAAATATCCGACTTACCATGAGCGACACCATCGAGACAACACTGATCGCGTCGGTCGAAGGACTGACTGCGTTGCGGGATCCCAGCGGCGGTTGGACCGGGCGACTGTCGAGCAGCGCCCTGTCGACCGCGACCGCGGTTAGAGCACTGGCAGGCGTTGACCGCGAGGGGCACGGGCAGTTGATTTCCGCCGGTCTGGAATGGCTGGCCGCCCACGTGAACGAAGACGGCGGATGGGGCGACACTCCGCAGAGCAAGAGCAACCTTCCGACAACGCTGCTGGTCTGGTCGGCATTTGGGGGCGAAAACTCGGACGCGGTCGCGGGCGCCGAAAGCTGGTTGACCGCCCGCACAGGCTCGCTCGAACCGGAGCGAATCGCCGCGGCGCTGGCGGACATCTACGGGGCCGACCGGACATTTGCGGCCCCGATCCTGACCATGTGCGCGATAAGCGGGCGTCTGGGCGGCGAGCCCGAAGCGTGGGACCTGGTCCCGCCCCTCCCGTTCGAACTGGCGGCCCTTCCGGCGCTGACTTTCAGTTTCATGGGCCTTCCCGTAGTCAGTTACGCCCTTCCGGCGTTGATCGCGATCGGGCAGGCGAGGCACTTCCACCGCCCGTCGCGAAACCCGGCGGCCAGGCTGCTGCGGAACCTTTCCCGCCATCGCACCCTCAAAAAACTCCGGGCGATCCAACCGCCGGGCGGCGGGTTTCTCGAAGCGGCGCCGCTTACATCTTTCGTGGCGATGTCCCTGGCATCGGCGGGCCTGGCGGATCATCCGGTAACTACCGGTTGCGTCGGATTCCTGAAAGACACCGTGCGCCCGGACGGTTCCTGGCCTATCGACACGAACCTCTCGACGTGGGTAACCACGCTGTCGGTCAGCGCCCTTGCCGCCGGAGTGCCCCTGGGCGACCAGGAGGCCCGCACCATCGCCGATTGGCTCATCGACCAGCACCACACCGAACTGCACCCCTACACCCGCGCCGCACCGGGCGGATGGGCCTGGAGCCCGCTGTCGGGCGCCGTGCCCGACGCGGACGACACGGCCGGTGCGATGATCGCACTGCACAACCTGGCGCCCGACGATGCCCGCGCCGCCGGTGCGGCGGCGGCAGGAGCGAAATGGCTGGTCGATCTGCAGAATCGCGACGGCGGGATACCGACCTTCTGCCGCGGGTGGGGCAAGCTGCCCTTCGACCACAGTTGCCCCGACCTTACCGCCCACGCACTTGCCGCATGGGACGCATGGCGGGAAAGTTTCGACGGAACCCAGGCCGCCAAGGTTCGGCGAGCATCGGCCCGCGCGGTGGAATATCTCGCCCGCGAGCAGCGCGACGACGGATCGTGGCGCCCGTTATGGTTCGGTAACGAAGACGCGCCCGACCAGGCCAACCCGACCTACGGAACCGCCCGCGTGCTGGCGGGGCTGAGACAGTCCGGCCTGGACATACCGCCCGACATGCTGACCCGGGGCGCCGAATGGTTGATTTCCGCCCAAAATGATGATGGAGGATGGGGAGGCGGCGCCTCGATCGCATCATCGATAGAGGAGACCGCACTGGCCGTAGACGCGCTGCTTTGCCTCGGCGATATTACACCCACAATCGAATCCGGCGCGGCGTGGCTGGTCGAGCATACCGGCGGCGGGCGGAAGTTCCCGCCGGCGGCGATCGGCCTGTACTTCGCGAAGCTGTGGTACTACGAGGAGTTGTATCCGCGTGTTTTCACCATCTCGGCGCTGAACAGACTTCTTGCCAAACGCACCGCCATACACGAAAATCACTGACACACAATCGCAATCGGAAAGTTTGTTTAAGGAGTCGCAAATGGCCCAAGACATGCAGCAACTCTACGATCACCGCCTCAATCGCTATACGACGGCGATGCGAAACGGAAAACCCGACATGGTCCCGATCCGCCCATTCGTCGCCGAGTTCACCGCCAAGTACGCCGGATTCACCTGCCAGGAGGTCACCCACGACTACGAGAAGGCATTCGAGGCCGCACGCAAATGCGCCGCCGACTTCGACTGGGACGCCGTCGTGGGCAACATGGTGTACGTCTGGACGGGCCTGACCCAGGCGATTGGTCTGAAGTACTACGCGGCGCCCGGAATCGATATAGACAAGGACACGGGTTTCCAGTATCTCGAACCGCCGGAAGGCCAGGCCTTCATGAACGCCGACGAATACGACGCCCTGATCGACGACCCGACAGGCTTCCTGTACAACGTGTGGCTTCCGCGAGTCTGCCACGACGTGATGGCGCCGGGCGAGCCTTCCACCTACCGCAACAACCTGTCGTTCGTCAAGGGCGCCATGGGCATGATGCAGTACTTCACCGGGTTCGGCACGCAAGCCCAACAACTGAAGGAAGAGTCGGGAACGGTATCGGCGATCGCGGGCATCCTCAAGGCACCGCTGGACATTATCGCCGACAAACTGCGGGGGTATCTGGGGTTGATAACCGACCTCGTCGAACGCCCAAAAAAGGTGCTCGCCGCCTGCGAGGCCCTCGCCCCGCACCTGCTGGCTGTGGCGATGGGCAGCAGCGACCCGACATGCACCGTACCGATCGGACACTGGATGCACCGCAGTTGCGTACCGTTCATCTCGCCCGATCAGTTCGACGAGTTCCATTGGCCTACTCTCAAACCGATCATCCAGGAACTCTGGTCCGCCGGGCGCCAGACGCTCTTCTACGCCGAAGGCAACTGGAACCGCCACCTCGACGCCTTCGCCGAGTTGCCCGACGGGTCGATCGTGTACCACGTCGACCAGGACGACATCTTCGACGTGCATCGCAAGATCGGGCACAAGTTCTGCATCTCGGGCGGGATTCCCAACTTCCTGCTGGCCTACGGAAAGCCCGAGCAGGTGCGAGAGCACGTCAGGAAAGTAATCGACGAGGTCGGGCGGGACGGCGGATACATCCTCGACGCCAGCGCTATCGTCCAGAACGCCGCGACCGTAGAGAACATGCGGGCGATGACCGACGCCGCCCGCGAATACGGGGTCTATTCGTCGAGTTCCTCGCCTCCGCCGGGCGGCGAGGCCCAACCCAGCGGGATCGATAACCCCGACTGGACCAGATCCTCAGTCGCACCCGGCGTGTGCGTACCGTGGGACGATAAGAAAACCGAACTGCCCCCGATCTCTGGAGACGAAGCGCTGGTCAAAACGATTTGGGAAAACGTGGACGCCCTGGGCAACATGTATATCTGGCAATGCCTGCTGTCGTTCTGAAAGGATTTGAGATGACAAGCGGAAGTAAGGGATCGCTGACTCGCCGCGGATTCCTTCGGGGCGTCGCGGTCGCTGGAGCGGCGATCGCCCTGCCGAACTACATACCGTCATGCACGCGGAGTAAACAGAGCAAAAACGGAACCGTCGCGCCCAGCGAGAGAATAGCGATAGGCTTTATCGGAACGGGCAAGCAGGGAGTGGGCATGAACCTCCAGACCTTCCTGGGCTTTGGCGACTCGCAGGCAGTCGCGCTGTGCGACGTCGACGAACCGAGAATGATCAACGCAAACAACATCGTAAAGAAAGAGTATGGGGGCGGTTTCAAGGGCTGCTTCCTGACCGGAGACTGGCGGGAAATTATCGCACGCGACGATATCGACGCGGTAGTGATCTCCACGCCTGACCACTGGCACACGCCGATATCACTGGCGGCCATTCGGGCCGGAAAAGACGTGGAATGCGAAAAGTCCACGATGACCATCGAAGAAGGGCGCGTGCTGTCAAACACTGTAAAACGCTATGGAACCGTATACCAGACGTCCACCGAGGACCGCTCGACAGACGTTTACCATCGAATGGCCGAACTCGTCCGCAACGGGCGGATCGGCAAGCTCCACACAATTCGCGTCACCCTGCCGCCGGGCCCCGAAAACGAGGGAAACGGCGAACCCCAGCCTGTGCCCAAGGGGCTCGACTACGACATGTGGCTCGGACCGGCCCCGTGGGCTCCGTACGCCAGGGACCGCTGCCACTACAACTTCCGCTGGATTCGCGACTATTCCGGCGGGCAGCTTGCCGACTGGGGAGCCCACCTGTTCGACACCGCACAGTGGGCCAACGACACCGAACACACCGGCCCGATCGAAATCGAAGGCACGGGCCAATACCACATCGAGGGTCTGTACGACACCGCCCACCACTACAATATCGAATATCTTTACGCCAACGGCGTCCGGATGATCGTCGACACCGGACCGGTCAACCTGACATTCCAAGGCTCGGACGGATGGATTCGCTGCGATGGGTGGCAAGGCCCGCTAAAGGCCAGTTCACCCAAGATCTCAAACAGCATGATCGAGCCCGACGAGATCCGCCTGTTCAAGGGCAACGGACCGCAGCGAAACTTCCTCGATTGCGTAAAAACGCGGAAGGACCCGTACTTCCCCGCCGAGATCGGACATCGCTGCTGCTGCCTGGCGCACCTGGGAGACATCGCCATGGACCTGGGGCGAAAAGTCCGCTGGAACCCGGACACCGAAGAGTTCATCAATGACGCACAGGCTAACCGCCTGCGATCACGATCGATGCGAGAGCCCTGGACGCTCTAGCCCGGATATTTCACCATGTTTTCCGCGTCAGCGGGCGCTTTTTCCCGCGCCCACCACGTCAGACCTGCCAAACGGGCTGTAATTTCGAGGATAAATATCGAGGAAATCTTTCTATCTAATTTTATCGCACCGTCTTATTGCCGATAGATGTTACTAGGGTCGACGCAGGGCATGGAGGCAGGAGTGATTTGGCCGCGGCACGTTCCGCGCCAAACTGAGCGGAGGACAGCCGATGAACTGCAACAAGACGGCTTTTACATTAGTTGAGATTCTTATCGTAGTGATCATTCTGGGGATCCTGGCGGCCATTGTAATCCCCCAGTTCACCAGTGCCGCTGAGGATTCAAAGCTATCCAACCTGATGTCCAATCTGCAGGCCATTCGCGCACAGTTAGAACTTTACAAGATGCATCACAACGAGACGTATCCCACGAATATCAACACTCAATTAACGAGCAAGACCAAAACCGACGGGACGGTCGATGCATCGGGGGCATACGGCCCGTATCTGCATCTATTCCCGGTCAACCCGTTTATTGACGATCCCATCGAAGGCAAGAAGACCAGCGGCGCCGCCGGGGAGGGATGGGCTTACAACTCCGCAACAGGCGTGATCACTGCCAATTCGACCGGACACTCGGGCCTGTAGCACCGGCGCAAGAGAACGCCACTATCAGATCGCCCGCATTTCTTGAAGTCAAACGCCTTGAGAGTTCCATCTGTTTGGACGAGCGAGTATTATAGGGCTCGTAAACGGCAGGAAGGTTATCAGGCATGAATAGACGGCGTTTTCTCAAAACGATCGGACTCTGTGCGCTCGGGGCATCCGTTCGGCGCGGACTTGGCGCCGCGGCGGGCGGGACAAAAGGTTCAACAAACGGAAAGATGAATATAGTGTTCATTATGGCCGACGACGTGAGTCCGGAGATGTATAGCTGCTACGGCCTTCGAAAGACACACACTCCCAATATCAATCGAATGGCGTCCGAAGGCGTGATGTTCCGCACCGCGTGGGCGTCGGCGCTTTGTGCCCCGTCTCGAGCGTTGGTAATGACCGGGCGGTACGCTAACACGTCGGGGGTCTACCACAACGGGCTGTGGATAGGTAAGAGTCGCCGCCTGCTCGAACAGAACCTCAGCTTCGGAAAATTACTGAAAGATGCCGGATACGCAACCGCCATTGCGGGCAAGTGGCATTGCGGGGTCACCATGCCGCAATCCAAACACGGCGGATTCGATGAGTACTGCCTCTGGGAGGGCGCCAAAGAAATCGACAAACTGCCCGGGAAACCGAAGTACAAAGCCATCTACACCGGCGACGGAGACCATCCGCGCTTCTGGCAGCCTTCGATCGTTCAGAACCACAAGCTGCTGAAGACCGGACCGAAGGATTTCGGGCCCGACATCTTCACGAAATTCATCTGCGACTTCATCGAACGCAACAAGGACAAACCGTTCCTGGCGTACTACCCGATGGTGGCCCCCCACGGCACGCGCGACGGTATTACCACCACGCCGTTGAAGGGCAAGGTCGGCGAGATGGGCAAACCCGCCGGCGCCGCCGAGGACGACGCGCGCTTCGTCGCGCTCAATGAGTACATCGACATTCTCGTCGGGCGAATCATCAAGAAGGTCACCGACCTGGGCATCGCCGATCGAACGATTATCATCTTCTGCGGCGACAACGGTACCGCCGTCACAGCCAAGTCCCGCGGTGTCGAGCGCGGCTGCCACGTGCCGTTTGTAGCGTGGGGGCCCGGTATCAGAAAACGAGGCGCCACCGACGAACTGATGGACTTCTCCGATCTCCTGCCGACGTTCTGCGACTATGCGTCCGCGGGAATTCCAGCGAAATACCACATTGACGGGAAGAGCCTCAAGCCCTTCCTGACGGGCAAGAGCGATACTCATCGCGACTGGATATACAGTTGCATCGGCACGACCCAGCTCGTGCGAACAAAGCAATACATGCTGGAAGTGGTCAATCCCATCCTCTCGATACCGCAGGGCAGGTTCTACTTCTGTGGCGGAAATCGCTTCGGGAAAGGCTACAAACTGGTCAGCGGTTCGCCCGAACACGCCAATGCCCGCAAGGAATTCGCCTCTATATTGAGCAAGTATCCGGCGCTGCTGGAGAACAATCCGCACTTCAAAACGAAGAAGGGCAAGCGATGGCTTGTGACATATCGGGCGCCCCAAACCGCACAGAAACATCTTCATAACCACAAGGACTATAAGTACTACAAAGAATAGTCCGCCCGCGGGCAGGTTCACAAAGGGTTCACACTTTCAGGGGCGATCTCTACTTCACGGGCGTGTGCTTCAGGATGAACTCGACTATGGGCGCGGGGTCTTTGAGGCTGTGGGGGTGGTGCCCCACGCCTTTCTTGCTGATCAGTATGATCTCGCCGCCGAACTTCTTGTAACGCTCCTGCATGACCAGGGCGTTTTCTTTCATTGGCACTACCTTGTCGGCATCGCCGGCGACTATCAGCAGCGGGACCTTCGCCTTGGCCAGCGGGGCAAGATGGTCGATCGGGTTTTCCTTGAAGTCGGCTAGTTGCTCGACGGTGATCCCGTAGACCTTCAGGCAAGCGCGTCCTCTCTTGCCAGGCCAACTGCGGATATCGCACACCGGCGCGTCGCCGTAGATGCACGATACCTTGTCGGGATTCTTGGCGGCCCAGTTGTAAATTATCAGCCCGCCGCGCGACATGCCCTCCAGCGCGGGCTTGGCCGCAAGCTTGTGTTCGATCGTGAGATACTTGTGGAAGGCGTCCCAGATTCTCACAGCCGCCGGCGCGCCGTACAAACCGCCCACTTCGATGTACGCGACGTGGAAGCCTTTCTTGAGCAGGGCGACATCGGCTTGCGGTTCGTGTCCGAAGAACCTCGCCCGCCACACCCACGGGCGTGCGGCGGCGGGTTTGTCCGGTACGACCAGCCGACAGGCGCGCCCGTCGAGTTTGAAATCATGTATCGCAAAACCGTTCCACTTTCCGACCTTGCCCGGAAAGGTCGAACTGCTTTTCTGCGACCCCAGGGCCTCCAGAACGCTGGCGGCGACTTTTTCGGCGAGGTACTTCGAGCCGACCGCGTCGAAATGCACGTCGCCCTTCCTTTCGAAGTCTTTCAACCGCCTGGTCATGTGGGCGTGCAGATCGTTTATGGCGATCTTGTTCTCGGACATTATCTTCGCGGCCACAGCGTTATACTTCAACTCATCGCCCTTGATACGCCCAGGCTCTCCGTCGGGCACGGGAGTCGTCGTCGCCCAGATCAACCTCGCGTCGGTGGTCTTGAGTATCTTGACGAGTTGGCGGAGATTGGCGCCGTACTGCTCCAGCGAGTGGGGGATCTTTCCGTTGATCTTGTCGCGGCGCCCCTGTGTTCTCGATTTCGGATTGCGATAGCATAAGTCCCACAGGCCCCAGTTAAAGTGGATCACGTCCCACTTTCCGTCGCCGATGTACCGTTTGATATTCGCCACGCCCATACCGGTGTGCCCGGCGTTGCCCGGATTGTGGCGGACGGAGGCTTTGCCTTCCAGCAGCTTCGGAAGCGCCTTCATATAGCCCATCGATATCGAATCGCCGATGATCAGCACTTTCGGCAGGGAGCTTTTTGCGGTCTTTGGCGCAGCCGGAGCTGCGCTCAAACCAATCGAAAAACTCAAAACGATAGCGGAAACCACCGCGAAACGATGCATTCCGCTTGTCTTCATAACGTTCTCCTCAGTGGAAAGCCCAGGACTCACCATCAGTCCGCGCTGGACCATTATGCAGACAATTGCCCTTGGGGCAAGCAATTGCTCCTGGTGTGATATGGGGCAATAATGAGAACCATGCGTTACACAACGATGTAGACCAGATAGTGCAGCGACTGCCGGCAAAGATACACAAAAACGAAGCCCAACAAACTTAATATTCAAAGCCTGGCCCCGATGCCGCCGGTCTTTTGGGGGGTGTATTTACTGCTGATCTTTTATAGGCGCCATGTCCGGAAGGGGGGGAAGGTCGTCGGGCATAATCTTGACGATTTTGCCGTTCCGCCACAGCACGAGGGGTTGATTGTGCTGGCGTGCTATCTCCGCGGCGCGGCGGGCGGCGCGGATCATGGCCTTGCGGCTTCCTTCCAGGTCGTGGTGAGGCCCATGTTGTTGGATCATGTGTTGATTCCTTCGTCAAGGAGAACGGGGGGCCATTGGCTGGCGTCGTACAACTGCCAGGTATCGACGATGCGGCGGTAGATGTCCTGGAAGTTCTTAAGCCCGCGATCGAACCGGCGGCGAATATCGTTTTCGGGAATGTTATGTCCGCCATGCGCCACGCGCTGTTGGACACGTTCGACGGCAAGTTCGACCGACGGTAGTTGGAGAAAACGCAGATCGACGTGATAGCCCGCCTCCCGCCATTCGGTGATAAAACGCTGGTAGGCGCGTCCGGCGAGGGTGGTTTCAACTGCAAAGTCGTTCCGTTCGTCTACGCTCTGTCGGACATGTTCCAGCATGAGGCGTGAGGCTTCGACGGCCGCTTCGTCCGGACGGAATGGCGAGAGCCCCGCGGCGATCAGGTCTGCGTTTATGAACGTTGGGCAATGACCCTCCGCGGGGAGGAACTCGCGTGCAAACGTGGTCTTGCCCGCGCCGTTCGGGCCTGCGATTATCAGGGCTCGCGGAACTGTGCTGGATTGCCTGTCGTTCATACTGTGATCTCTATCGGACCACCACAGCATAGCACATCAAGCAGATATTGCGAACCCTTTCCAGTCAACGTTGTTAACTGCGGCGTGCCGCCGCCGTGTCGTTCTATTCGGGCGCGTTTACGAATGCTGCCTCCCATTATCGAGCGAATGCATTTTGTCCCAGGCCCCTGGTGATTCTCGCCACGGGACTCGCACACCGGCGCTGTGGTTACGCACGCCAAAAGATGAAAAAGATGACAAAACACGCTAACTGCTTAGTATATCAGCATATAAAATAGTATCGCGGTAGGGACCGCCGTTGCCGGCGGCCCCCCGCACAGATCCGTACGTGAGGAACTACCTCACACGGCTCCTGCCTTGAGTCGGGCGCGAAATCGTTCATTAGGATAAGGATGGATGATATGCACGCGCGGTAGATGTCGCCTCGCAAGGCGTTGCATCCGCGTCCATGTCCAGCGACAGCGACCACGTTGGCTGCGGCGGCGAATCGTCCATAACCAGAGACGAGTCACCTCGTCGACGAAACGCCTGATGCGGTTGATGTTGCTCGGGACGGCATGATAGTTCATCCAGCCCTGTACAACACTTCGCAACCAGCGGGTCGTTTCGCCTACAGTGAACATCTTCTACGATTCACTCAACCGCACTGTCCACGAAACCCAGAACTTCGGCAGCGCGCGTTATATCACCCACACTTCGTTCAAATCGCTGCCAATCACCGGATTGGAGTATCCCAACGGCCGTGATGTTGTATATAATTACGATGAATTGTATCGTCTCAAAGAAATTACGGATGGATCAGCTATCGCCCAGTGGTCTTTCTACGGTC
>JADHXQ010000187.1 GCA_016782885.1 Phycisphaerae bacterium
TTCTGCGAGAAGCCCATCACGGTCAATTCCGCCCAGGCGATCGAGCTGGCGGCGGCCGTGAAGAAAAACAAGGTGCCTTTCGGTATCGCCCATACGTACCTGGGCCACTGGTCGAGCTGGTTCGCACGGTGGATCATCACCAGCGGAAAGCTCGGCGCGGTGCGCTGGTGCGACTCGTACTACCTTCAGGGCTGGCTGGCCACCAGGCTGGAGGAAGAAGGACAGATGCAGGCCTCCTGGCGGACCGATCCGAAGATGGCGGGCGCCTCGTGCTGCGGCGGCGACATCGGAACGCACGCTTACATGCAACTGCGATTCCTGACCGGGCTGGAAGTAACGTACGTCCGCGGCATGATCGAGACGTTCCTGAAAGGCCGCCAGCTCGACGATCACTTCACCACGTATTGCCAGTTGTCCAACGGCGGGCGGGCGCTGATCCGCGCCACGCAGATCGCCATCGGAAACAAGAACAATATGGGTATCGAGGTCAACTGCGAAAAGGGCAGCCTGATCTGGCGGCAGGAAGACTCCGAGAGAATCATCATCCGCCTGCCCGGCGAGCCCGACCGCGACTACTGGCGCGGCGAGGTCGGCGGCGCCGACAGCTTCCTGGGCAAGATCCCCGGTTGGGTCGCCGCCGAAGCGACCATCCCGTCGGGGCACGGTGAGGCGTTCCACGACGCCTTCGCCCGCCTGCACCGCGAGTTCGAGAAGGACGTACGGAAGTACAACGCGGGCAAGAAGTTCTCATGCGACGGAAGCAAGTACGCCAATATCGCCGACGGCGTGAAGCACATGAAGTTCGTCGAGGCCGCGGTCAAGAGCGCCAAAAACGGCTCGAAGAACATTCGCATGTAGGGCCCCGCGGCGACAGGAGTCGCACGAGAGGCAGTTTCCAGGCCCGTCCCGGACGAATCCGCGGCGGGCCTGTCGCATGCGGAAATATGCCGTCAGTTCGGCACAGACGCTTGTAACGCAAGGATCGCACAACTAGAATGTGGGCGTATGACGGGCACAGGACAATTCCGGGCGGTGGTGGGCGCCATTCTCCTGGCCACCGTAGCAGCGGCTCCGCCGCCGGCGCGGGGCGAGGATGCAACCACGCGCCCGGCCGCAACGCAACCGGTATCAGAAGGTGTCAGGACCACTGACGAAGGCTGGCTGGCCCCGCGCGTGCGAGGACATCCCGCCCCGGCGCTTCCGGACGAGGTCGCCAAAGCGTTTGTTATCACCATTCGGGATCCGGACGGGATTACTCTGACCACTCTCGAGAGCATCAAGCGCAAGGCCACGCTGTGCAAGCGCAAGGGCGCCCAGTTGGTGATTATTGACCTGAACACCCCCGGCGGGCGGTCGGATGCGATGGAAGGGATTTGCGATCTCATTCGCAAGGAACTCGCAGATACCTACACCGTCGCGTACGTTAATCCACGGGCGATCAGCGCCGGAGCGATAATCTCGCTGGCCTGCACGGAAATTGTCATGGCGCCCGGCAGCAGGATCGGCGACTCGATGCCCATCATGATCATCGGCGGGAAACTCGTGCCCATTCCGGACAAGGAGCGGGGGAAGATTGAAACCGATGCGCGAACACTGACGCGCATGCTGGCCGAACGCAACGGTCACAACCCCGCACTCTGTGAAGCCATGATCACCAGCACGCGTGAGATATGGCGAATCCGCAATAGAAAGACCCGTGAAATCCGCATAGTCGACCCCGACGCGAAGAATTGGCGAAGGCTGGTGGCCGACTGGCCCGGTACGGAAGCCACCAGTGAAGCAGATGCAAAACTGGACTGGGAATTCCTCGTGGCAGTCGACCGCAAAAAGGACCTGGGCCTCGTGATGCTCACCGACACCGAAGCGGTCAAGTGCGGATTCGTCGATCGTGTCTTCGCGGACACCGATGCCCTGGCGAAACATTACAACATCACCACCGCGCCGGTCGTGCTCGAAGACAACTGGTCTGAAGGCCTGGTCGGATTCCTTACGAGTCCGGCGCTCGTGAGCATCCTGATGACACTGGCGATAATGTGCGTCTATATGGAACTCAACACGCCCGGTTTCGGCGTGGCGGGAGGCCTGGCCGTGGCGTGCTTCGCCGTACTCTTCGGCAGCCATTTCCTGATCGGTCTGGCCCACTGGTGGGAGATCGGCCTGTTTGTCCTGGGCCTGATTCTGATTGGCCTGGAGATATTCGTCATACCGGGATTCGGCATCGCGGGAATCTGCGGGATCACCTGCTGCGTGATAGGCTTGATGGCTTCTATAGCTGTCCCCAACGCGCCGACAGAGTTTCCCTGGCCGAAGACGGATCTGGATTGGAGTTGGTTTGCCTCGGGACTGTATGCACTGGGCCTGGGCTTCGCGGGGGGGGTGATAGCGGCCGTTGTCCTTGCGCAATTCCTTCCGAAGATTCCCCTTGCCAACCGCCTGGTGATGGGCCAGGCCCACGCCGCCACCGATGCGCCCGCGACCCAAGACTCGCCGATCATGCACATCAGGGTCGGCGATACCGGAACGGTTGAGACGATGTGCAGACCCGTGGGCAAGGTGCGTTTCGGGAAGGAATTATGCGACGCGACGGCCGACGGAACCACAATAGAGGTCGGCGCAAAGGTTCGCGTCATCGAGCGGACAGGCAATCAACTGATCGTCAAGATTGTTAAGGAAGCATAAATGGGACCAGTGTTGACAGCAATACTCTTGGTGGTTGGGGCCATGGTGCTGGCGTTTCTCGAGATCCTCACGCCGAGCTTCGGCCTGTTGGCCGTCGGATCTGTTGGGGCGCTCATCGGAGCGATCTGTATGGGTTTCTCATACGCGTCGTGGCTCGGTTACCTCATGGTGGTTTCAGCGGTAGTGCTCGGACCGGCCTACGTGGCATTCCTGGTGCGCCTGCTGCCAAGGACACCTTTGGGCAAACGGTTGTTTTTGTCGCAAGCGCCTGACGCCACAGGCCAGGGAACACCCGAAGCCAGTATGTACGATGAGATGATCGGCAAGACGGGAACGGCCGTTACGCTGCTGAGGCCCGGGGGCATGGTGGAGATCGCGGCCAAGCGGCTGCCCGCCCACGCTGAGACCGGCATGATCGAAAAGGACACGCCCATTATCGTAGTAGGCGCCGACTCAATGAACGTAATCGTCCGCAAGGCGGACGTCAATATCTGAACTTTCCATAATAGCTGCACAGAAAGGATTTTACAATGACATCGATGATAGCAATGATGCTCGCCGAAATGAGCGTACCCGGTATCGTGGGATTGGTGATCCTTCTGGTAATCGTTCTGGCGTTCCTTGCGCTGTTTGCTCCGCTGTTCGGTCTGTGGATTCAGGCGTTGTCGGCCCATGCCAATGTCGGGATGTTCCAGCTTATCGGAATGCGGTTGAGGAAGGTCCATCCGGCTACCATTGTGATCGCGCGCATCCAGGCCGTCCGCGCGGGTATCGACCTGAGTTCCGAGCAGCTCGAGACGCACTTCCTGGCCGGCGGACGCCCGATGAACGTCGTGCGAGCGTTGATCGCCGCAAACCGCGCGGATATCGAATTGGGCTGGAAGTTGGCGACGGCTATCGATCTGGCCGGTCGCGATATTCTCGAGGCCGTCCAGACGTCGGTTAATCCCAAGGTCATCGATTGCCCCAACCCCGCCACGGGCAAGGTGACCATCGACGCGGTGGCAAAAGACGGTATCCAGGTAAAGGCCAAAGCCCGAGTGACCGTCCGCGCGAACATCGACCGCCTGATAGGCGGCGCGACCGAGGAAACCATCATCGCACGTGTGGGCGAGGGCATCGTCACCACTATCGGCTCGGCCGAAACGTACAAGGCCGTACTCGAAAACCCGGACCAGATCTCCAAAGGCGTGCTCGACAAGGGCCTCGACGCGGGAACCGCCTTCCAGATCCTCTCGATCGATATCGCGGACGTTGACGTCGGCGATAACATAGGCGCCAAACTTCAGGCCGACCAGGCCGAAGCCGACAAGCGCCGCTTCCAGGCCGAAGCCGAAAAACGCCGCGCCATGGCAATGGCGCGAGAGCAGGAAATGTCCGCCATGGTCCGCGAGAACCGGGCGAAAGTCGTACTGGCCGAAGCGGAAATCCCGCTGGCTATCGCAGAGGCCTTCCGCAGCGGCAGGCTGGGCGTGATGGACTACTATCGCCTGAACAACATCCAGGCCGACACGAAAATGCGAGACAGCATCGGCGGCGGTGAAACGCCCCAAGACGACAAGAAATAGCGACACGCCATGAATCTACTGGCATACATATCGGCCGCCCGAGACTTCAGTTGGATCGAGATCGTCGTTATCGCGATAATCTTCCTTGCGAGTATTATCGGTTCCGCCATCCAGAAGGCCAAACAGAAACAGCAGGAAGACAAGTCCCGCAAGCCCCGCGCGAAGTCCGAGCCGTCAGGCCGCCGAGAAACTCAAGCTCCCACGCCCCGGACCGTCCAGCCGACCCGGCCCAAGCCCCCCGCGGTCCCACAGCCCGCCCGGTCTCGACAGGCGCCGGCCGAGCAGACCGTTCGTGTGTCAGAAGAACTGCAATTGCGTCAGAAGCGCCAGGCACAACTCGAAAAGGATCGCCAAAAGCGGCTGGGCGTGCGAACGTCCCCTGAGTCCGATACTGCACCCCGGCAGATCAGTGAAGTGGGGGTCATTCTGAATCTACAGACCCCCGCCGACGCACAAAGGGCAATAATCCTGCACGAGATATTCTCACCGCCAAAAGCACTCCGTCAAGGCGGCGAGATGTGGGATACGTGATCGCTACAGATCAACATTCAACAGCCAACAAGAAACTCCCAATAACCAAGTGAACGGCAACGGCAACGGCAAGACGATGGTTTTGCCGTTTGTCGTTGTCTTTACTTGAAAATTGGACGTTTCTTGTTGGCTGTTGAATGTTGATCCGTGTGTCCTAAGCCGGTCCGTGTCGCATGGGCGGCAGGTCGTCGTCGCCGGCGGCTTCGACGGCGACGCCGTCTTCGACGAGCTTGTCCCAGTGCCTGGAATTGAATATGCACCCGGGGT
>JADHXQ010000016.1 GCA_016782885.1 Phycisphaerae bacterium
GGTTGAGACCGTCGAAGACGCCCTGGAAATAGCCGAGCGAATCGGCTATCCCGTCGCTATCAAGGCCGCCGCCGGCGGTGGCGGGCGCGGAATACGATTTGTCCACAATGCCGCCAGTCTCAAGAGCATGTTCAGGCAGGCGCAGTCCGAGGCCGAAATCGCCTTCAAGGACGGCACGCTGTTCATGGAGAAGTGCATCGAGCACTTCCGCCATATCGAGGTCCAGTTGCTCGGCGATCGCCACGGGAATGTGGTGCATCTCTACGAGCGCGACTGTTCGGTCCAGCGGCGCCAGCAGAAGCTTATTGAAGAAACTCCCGCACCGGGTCTGGCTCCGGGGCTCCGGGAAGAAATCTGCGATGCGGCCGTTCGGCTCGCCAAAGCGTGCGACTACTACAGTGCCGGAACGGTCGAGTTCATGGTCGACGAGGACAATAACTTCTACTTCCTCGAGGTCAACACGCGGATACAGGTTGAACATCCGATTACCGAAATGGTTACCGGTATTGACCTGGTTAAATGGCAGTTGCGGGTCGCCGCCGGTGAGAAGCTGCTCTTTGCCCAGGACGATATAACCACCCGGGGCGCCGCCATCGAATGCCGCATCAACGCCGAAGATCCCGCAAATAACTTCCGACCGTCTCCGGGCGAGGTGCGGGCCTTTGTCGCTCCCGGCGGATTTGGCGTGCGTTGGGACTCTCACGTTTACCAGGGCTACAATATTCCGCCGACCTACGATTCGCTGGTGGGAAAGCTGATCGTCCACCAACCGACGCGCGGCGAAGCCATCGCCACGACCAAGAGAGCACTCGACGAGTTTGTGATCGAGCCGACCAAAACAACCATCCCGCTGTGCCGCCGGATCATGTCCGAGCAGAAATTCGTCGCCGGGCAGTGGGACACAAAATACGTTGAACGCGAAATGATGGACGAATAATTCGTCTGATGCGGGCATGAAAGGACAAATGCGTGCTCACTCCTGAAAGCGTCAAGGTGCAGTCGCTGGGGGAATGTCGGATCCCGTCGCCTATGGGGCTATCGACTGTCTTGGGCGATGGCGTGGTGAACTATGTGCCCGACGATGCCCGAATGCCCGCCAAGGTCGAACTGTCGTCCGACGTTCCGGGCCAGGCGGGCGTCTGCTTTGAAAAGGCCGGTCCGCGACGGAACATCTACTTTGACCCGACCGAGACTTCCGCGGCGATAGTGACCTGCGGCGGATTGTGTCCCGGGCTTAACAACGTGATCCGGTCGCTGGTCCTCGAACTGCACTACCATTACGGCGTGAAGAACATACTCGGTATCCGCTTCGGGTACACCGGTCTCGATCCGGATTCGCTCAGGGAGCCGATATCCCTTACTCCGGAGTTCGTCGAGGATATCCACAAGGACGGAGGGACCGTGCTGGGCAGTTCGCGCGGTCCGGTGGCGCTTGACCGGGCGGTAAACTTCCTCAGGCGGCGCGGCGTCAATATCCTGTTCTGCATCGGGGGCGACGGTACGCAGAGAGGCGCCCGGTGCCTCTCCCAAGAGGCCGAGCGACAGGCATACCCGCTGGCCGTCATCGGGATCCCAAAGACCATAGACAACGATATCGAATACGTGCAGCAGACGTTCGGATACTACACGGCCATCGACAAGGCCCGCGAGGTTATCGATTGCGCCCACAACGAGGCCCGCGGCGCGCTGGGCGGTATTGCTGTTGTCAAACTCATGGGACGCGACGCGGGTTTCATAGCCGCCGGGGCCGCCGTAGCCAGCCAGGATGTGAATTTCACGCTCGTGCCCGAACTGCATTTCGACCTCGACGGGCCCGGAGGATTGCTGGATTTGCTCGAGAAGCGGATCACCGAGCGCGGCCACGCCGTTGTCGTGGTCGCCGAAGGCGCCGGTCAGTATTTGCTGTCCGGGGATAAGGATAACCGCGACGCGTCGGGCAATGTCCTGCTGGGTGACATAGGGGTGTTCCTGACCGCCAGGATCAAAGCGTATTTCAAGGACAGGGAAGTTCGCTCGACGGTCAAGTACATCGACCCGAGCTATATTATCAGAAGCGTACCGGCCAACTGTGAGGATGCACTGCTCTGCGACCAGATGGCCCGCAACGCTGCGCATGCGGGAATGGCCGGCAGGACCGGGATGCTGATCGGCTACTGGTACGATGTGTTCATCCACGTGCCGATCTTGCTTGCGACCAGCCAAAAGAAGCAAATGTCGCCCGAGAGCGACCTTTGGCGAAGCGTACTGGCCACTACGGGCCAACCGGTGCGTATCGGCGCCTCGACGGGTAATTTTATCGAGAAATAAGCTATCAGGCTCGCGGTAAGCCTTGCGAAACCGGGGAACGTAGAATAATATACGCCCCCTCACCGGAGGAGTGGGGGTATCGGGCGAACACAGCAGGAGTTGTTTATGAGTGATTTCAGCAAAGGTAACGTGGTAATAGGGCAGTCGGGCGGGCCTACCGCTGTTATAAACCAGTCGCTGGTCGGCGCTGTCGAGACGCTTAGAGACAGCGATACCATCGGGCGGATTATGGGAGCGAGGCACGGAGTGGCGGGAATTGTCGCCGAGAACTTCGTCGATCTCAATGATGTTGACGCGGACCGGCTCGAGGCGGTCGCCAACACGCCGGCGGCTGCACTGGGCTCAAGCCGCGACAAGCCCGACGAGGTCTACTGCCGGAAGATATTCGACGTGTTCAAGAAAAACGACGTGAGGTATTTCTTCTACATTGGCGGTAACGATTCGGCCGACGCCGCCCGGATCGTAAACGAAATGGCTTCCGCCTCAGACTACGAATTGCGAACGTTCCACATTCCCAAGACCATCGACAACGATCTTCGCGTTACCGATCACTGCCCGGGTTACGGTTCGGCCGCAAAATTTGTCGCTTCGGCATTCATGGGCGACGACCGCGATTCGGCGGCGCTGCCCGGTATCAAGATCAACGTTGTCATGGGGCGAGACGCCGG
Source organism: Phycisphaerae bacterium (assembly GCA_016782885.1). Taxonomy (GTDB): domain Bacteria; phylum Planctomycetota; class Phycisphaerae; order SM23-33; family SM23-33; genus BS750m-G57. The sequence goes on from JADHXQ010000016.1 coordinate 2,976, forward strand.
ATGGTTGACCGCCGCCGGCGTGCTCGGGCGGTCGGACCCCGCCGATGGTCCGCATCTCGTCTACGTGCCCGAAGTACCGTTTTCCACCGAGCAGTTTCTCGCAGACGTAAAGGAAATTTACGGGCGCCTCGGGCGCTGCCAGATCGCCGTCTCCGAGGGCATCAAGGACATGACCGGAACGTCGGTGACCGTCGCGCTGGCAGAAGCGCTCGGGCATCGTGTCGAACGGGACAGCCACGGTAATCCGCAGTTGTCCGGGTCCGGCGCGCTGGGCGACTTTTTGGCTGACTACCTCAAGGCCAATATGAAAGTACCGCTCGAGACGCTGCGAGTAAGGGCTGATACGTTCGGTTATCTCCAGCGCAGTTTTGCGGGATATGCTTCGGAGGTAGACCGCCGCGAGGCTCGCGAGTGCGGGCGGCGGGCGGCGGCACTCGCCATGAGCGGCGATCTGGACGGCTCGGTGGCGATCAAACGCCTTGACTCAAGCGAATACGAGGTCGATTACGTTCGTGCCGAACTCAGCGACGTTGCCCGCGTGACCAAGTCCCTGCCCAAAGAGTACATCAACGACAGAGGCAACGGAGTTACCGAAGAGTTTATCAGCTACGCAACGCCCCTGGTCGGCGGACTGCCCGTTCTGGGTAAACTGTGAACGGCCAGTGATCAGTAATCACTGAAAACTGATCACCGAAAACTGATCAGCGATCACTGGCCGTCACGAGGTTGTCGGCCGTCATTTCGGCGGGAACGTCGATGCCCAGAAGCCCCAGAATGGTCACCGCGATGTCGGCGAGCTTGCCTCTGGGTTTGAGTTGGACCGAACCGTCATCTGCGCTGACGAACACGAACTCCACGTCGCTGAGGGTATGGGCGGTCATTGTCGCGCCGGTTTCCGGATCGCTCATCTGCTCGCTGTTACCGTGATCGGCCGTTATCAGCACCGTCCCACCACGCGCCATCGCCGCATCGACAACCCGACCGACGCACTCGTCCACGGTTTCGATCGCCTTGATGGCGGCGGACAGTACGCCGGTGTGCCCGACCATGTCCCCATTGGCGAAATTTATGATTATCACGTCATACGTGTCGTCGATCCGCTCGGCCGCGTCGAGCGTCTCGGGCGATTCGAGATGGGCGATGTCCATATCGACTGCCATCTGACGCGCCGCCGAGACTCCCTCTGAGATCGCACAGACCGCCAGATCGGCCACTTCAAACGCGCTCATCTCGGGTTTCTGATCTTCGGGGATCGTAATCGAATCGACCTTGATGCGGTCTTCCAACTCGAACGGCGCCAGCAGCTTGCCGTTAAAGAAGCTCGTGACGTGCTTGAACTTCTGGAACTCGGCCAGCCGGAGCTGCCGCAGTCCGTTGCGCCCGAGCACATCGCCCAGAAGATTCTTCATGTTCATCGGCGGGATGAGCGCGTGGACGAATTCGTCGTAGTATCGCGTCAGTCCGATATACGTCACGTCACGCTTTCTTCCGCGGGGGAAGCGGTCGAATTGGTCTTCCACGAAAGCTTGCGTCAGTTGAATGGCCCGGTCCTGGCGGTAGTTGGTGTGGAACACGACGTCGCCGTCCTGGATCAGACCGGGGCATTTGCCTTCGGCGTTTACGATCAGGGTGGGGCGGATGAACTCGTCGGTCTCGGGGATACGGTCTTCGTCTTCGTCCGTCTTGCGGCGATCGAGTACGGCGTCGGCCCGGGCGTATGCGTTTTCGATGGCTTGTTTGGCTGAGTTGGCTGTCAGGCCCGCGCCGCTGGTCAGGGCGTGATATGCACACTCGGTGCGGCCCCAGTTTCCGGTGCGGTCCATGGCGTAGTATCGTCCCATTACGCTGGCGACCTGTCCGACTCCGCACTCGGCGATCTTTTCTTCGAGTTGGGCGAGGTACGTAAGCGCGCTTCGCGGCGGGGTGTCGCGACCGTCTCCGAAGAAATGCACGAATACCTTCCGAAGCCCCTGGTCGGCAAGGAAGCCCAGCAGCGCAAAGAGGTGCTCCTGGGTCGCGTGGACGCCCTGGTCCTGCACCAGGCCCATCAGGTGGAACTTCGAACCGGCGGACTTGCAATATGAGACCGCATCCGTCAGCCGGGGAATCTTGAACAGCTCGCCCGATTCGATCAGTTCGTCAACGCGCACGACTTCCTGCTTGACGATCCGCCCGGCGCCCATATTCAGGTGCCCGACTTCCGAGGACCCCTGCGACCCGGCGCGCACGCCGACTGCCGTCCCGGACGCCTCGAGCACGCAATTAGGATGCTCGGCAAGCAGCTTGTCCATATTCGGCGTCCGGGCCTGCGTAACAGCATTACCAGGACCATCAGGCGCGATTCCCCATCCATCTCGTATAACTAAAACCAGTGGTTTACCCATCTCGGGAAGTTCCTTCGTGATTGTGCATCGTATGGTTGCCAGGCCCGCCAGGCCCGCACTAAAGATGCGGAAGTGTACTCGACCGAGACGCAGAAGTCCATATGAGGTGCTTGATCCGTAATCGGGAATTGTTTCTTTCCTTGCGGCGTGCTATCCTAAGACAGGTCCATTGACAGAGGTGAGGTGATTGATGCAGTACAGTTTCGAGTGGGACCTTGAGAAAAACGCGATGAATCGTCAGAAGCACCGAGTGACATTCGAACAAGCCGCCACAGTTTTTCGTGATCCTCGCATGCTGTCTTTGTATGACGGCGAACACAGTGATTCTCAAGAGGATCGTTGGATAACCCTGTGATTCTCGGCTGTTAGCGGACTGCTTGTTGTGCATCATACTTTTGAAGAATTAGACGCTGACACGATCAAGATTAGGATATTCTCAAGCCGGAAGGCCTCCAAACAGGAAATCAAGCAGTACTCGGAGTGAGTTATGAAAAAGGAATACGACTTCTCGAAAGCTGAACGAGGCAAGTTTCATCGTCCTGGCGCAAAGTTGAATATTCCGGTTTATCTGGAATCCGAAGTGCAGGATTTTGTAGACAAGATCGCTGAGGCCAGGCAGTCGGACACTTCGACGGTGGTTAACGAACTGCTGAAATCAGATATGGATATCGCCAAAGTGATCCGATGATTACGCCCTTCTTCTCGATCCCTCACTATTGACGAATTACGCTCTGCCCCCATCCTTGCCCAATTTCTCTCATAGCGCCGGGCGGGTCTTGCGTCACGGGCGATCGGAGATTATCGATTAATTTCCTGCAGACTCCGGTTTACTTTGCGGAGTTTGCTTGCGATGTCGTCCGAGTCGCCGTCGCGTTTTTGTGCTTCGGTGAAACATCGTTTGGCCTGGCGGAAGTCGTTGAGGCAGGCGGGGTCTCCGGCTTGGCGTAGTGCTTTGGCCCGCAGGGCGTAGTTCACGCCCAGAACGTCCCAGACGCCCGTGTAATCCGGGTCGATTTCGGTGGCGCGCCTGGCCGTTGCGATCGCCAGGTCGAGAAAACGGAGATGTTCGAGCATGCGTGCGGCGGCCTGGAGGGGATAGACCGGTTTGGACGGGTCGAGGCTCGCGATCCTCGCGATGAATTCGGCGGTGTTGACATTCGGCGGCGGGCCCGGAGCGACGGACCTGTTGACGAAAACAACTATCCTGGCCGACAGGTGGGCGAGTATCCATTCGGGATTCTGCAGGAGCGCCCTTGCCAGCGGGGCCGACAGCTTGTCGACTCTCAGCACGACGGCGCCGAGACCGTAATGCCGGGCGAACGGGCCAAAAGGTTCTTTCCCCAGTGCGATCTTGCGGACGAGTTGCATGTTGCGGGGCGTGCATGCCCACCCGTTGCCCAGAATCGGGACCTGGCGATAGCCCATCTCGCCGCGGCCGAAGTATAACACGTTTGAGGACAAGGAGAACGTTGTGAACACCTTCGTGTCGTCGGGAAGCGTCCGCAGGTACTCGCCGGCTTCTATCGGCAGGTCCACCTTCGATATCCCCGGTCCGAAACGCGGTCCGATCCCCTGGTAGAAGTAGAAGCGGTTCGTGACGACCGTGAAGATGCACAGCGCGCATGCGATTATGGTTGCTCCGGACACTGCGGTTGTAACGCCGCGCCATCGCAGGCGCTGGGGGAGTTTTGCTCCTGCCGCCCAGAGCCCGGCGACCGCGACGGGCACGAGTATTATCACGCCCGGTCCGACGTTTCGTCTGACCTGCAGCGACATCCATGTCATTCCCGCCAGCAGCAGCAGGTAGCTCCAGCGTCTGGTCCGGAGCGATCCGATTGCGGCCAGTCCGGCAAGGACCAGCGCCACGATGAAAGCCGAAGAAGTCACCGAATACGCGAAGATCGGCGAGAGGGACGGGTACATTTCCTTGATCGTCGACCATGGGTGCGTCACGCCGGCCTGTCCGGCGGGGATCAGCTTGTTGGCTTTGAGATAGATCATCATCTGGAACGGCAGGGACGCCGTCCGCCAGCCCCAGGGACTTGCAAACGCCATCGCGACCTGACCGACAAATACGCCGGCGAACCATTTCCACTGCCCGGCCTGGTCGCCCCGCTCGCCGGTCCCGCGGAGGCGCGACCAGATCGCCCGCGCTACCCGGTCTCCCAGGAAGCACATCGTCAGAAAAATCCCGAGCATCCACGAACTGTGCAACTGGACGAACGCGCATTGAAGGAGGACGAGGGCGATAACCGAGTACTTCCCGATTCGCGGTCCGATCAGGATGCATAACTGGGCGGCCATTATGACGTACCCGAACAGTTCCGGGCGATGCATGAACCTCGCCTGCACGGTAAGGGCGACGATCGCGACCCCCACCCCCGCGGCCCATGGGCGGACACCCGCCCTCAACATCGCCGCGGCAAGGAGAATCATCAATATCGCCACGAGCGCCGCCTGCAGCAGGCAAACGCCCGTCGGACCGCCGGTTCGCCATGCAATCGCCAGGATCAGTTGGCTGGCCCAGTTGACGTTGGGAAACCTGAGGCGTCCTTCGCCGTCTATCCAACTGCTCGGCGCGAAGTCCATAGGAAGCACCGGGCCTGCGCTGCGGACGTCGGTGTAGATGAACATGTTGGAATCGATGATTTCCCCAGTGTCCAGCAGGTGCCCGCCGTAGGTCAGGTGGCAACCGATATCCGCCCCGGTGATTGTTCGCCAGCCCAGCATGACGCCGAGAGTTATCGCCGCGGCCAGAGATGTCCACTGGAGGATCAGGCGGATTTTGCCCGCCGGCGCGGTGGTCGCTTCGATTCTGTCGATTGGTTCAGGACAGCTCATTTTCGCCCGTGATTCTAACCTATCCTTGCCGTTGTGTCATCTCCATAGCACCGATAGTCTTGTAACGCTGCCGCAATCGGATACAATTGCAGGATGGACCAGCAGTACATTCGAAATTTCAGCATTATTGCGCATATAGATCACGGTAAGAGCACCCTTGCCGACCGTATGCTTCTCCGCGCCGGGGCGATTACCCAGCGCGAGTTCCGCAACCAGCTCCTGGACACGATGGACCTCGAACGCGAGCGGGGGATAACGATCAAGGCGTCGGCGGTCACGCTTGATTACGAGCTTGACGGGCAGAAGTACATGCTCAACATGATCGACACGCCGGGGCACGTTGATTTTCACTATGAGGTATCGCGCTCGCTCGCGGCGTGCGAGGGCGTGCTGCTCGTGGTCGATTCCGCACAGGGCGTCGAGGCCCAGACGGTGGCCAACGCGCACCTCGCGACGCGGGGCAATCTTGATATTGTGCCCGTGGTCAACAAGATAGACCTCCCCGCGGCGCGCCCCGAAGATACCGCGATGGAGATCGAGAAGCTGATTGGTCAACCGGCAGAGGACAGCATATTCACCTCCGCCAAGAGCGGCGAGGGCACCGATGATATGCTGCGGGCGATCGTCGAACGCCTGCCGGCGCCCGCGGGCGATTCCGGCGGAAAGACCAAGGCGCTGATTTTCGACAGCTCCTTCGACGAGTACCGCGGTGTGGTTGTCTACGTTCGCGTGTTTGACGGAAGGTTGTCGGTGGGCGACAAGATCCGCATGATGGGAACGAAGGACGTGTATACCCTGTCGGGGATGGGCAAGTTCTGCCCCAAGCCCACACAGGTTGAAACGATGGAAGCCGGGGAGGTGGGATATATCATCGCCAACATCCGCACCGTGGCGGCGATTCACGTCGGCGATACAGTAACTCTCGAGACCGACCAGGCCGCCGAGCCCCTGCCCGGATACCAGCCTCCACAGCAGATGGTGTTCTCGGATTTCTACCCCGGGCCGGGCACGCAGTTTCCGACCCTTCGCGACGCCCTGGACAAGCTCAAGCTCAACGACGCTTCGCTGACGTTCCAGGCGATCAGTTCAGATGCGCTGGGGTTTGGTTTCCGATGCGGTTTCCTGGGCATGCTGCACATGGAAATTGTTCAGGAACGCCTCGAGCGCGAACACAACGTCGAAGTCGTCCAGACCGCCCCGACCGTGCCTTACGAGGTGCTCGATACCAAGGGCAATATCATCGAGGTGGACTCCGCCGGCGAGCTGCCGGACGTGAATGTCGTCGAGGAACTCCGCGAGCCGATTGTCCGGGTTGACCTGATCGTCCCGGCCGATTCGATCGGCGGCGTGATGAAACTCGCCGAAGAGCGCCGGGCGATATACCAGGAAACCGAATACCTTTCGGCGGACCGCGTGATATTGACTTACGAGTTCCCTCTGGCGGAGATCATCTACGACTTCTACGACAAGCTCAAGAGCGCCACGCACGGCTATGGGACGATGGACTACGAGATGCTCTGCTTCCGCGCCAACGACCTGGTGAAGCTCGATATCCTGGTCAACACCGAGAAGGTCGACGCCCTGTCTGTGATCGTGCATCGCAGCAAGGCCGACGCCCGCGGACGCTCGCTGATCCGCCGCCTGCGAAAGGAAATCTCGCGCCACATGTTCGAGATTCCCCTCCAGGCCGCCATCGGCACGCGCGTAATCGCACGCGAAACCATATCGGCGCTTCGGAAGAACGTAACCGCCAAATGCTACGGCGGCGACGTCTCGCGAAAGCGCAAGCTGCTCGAGAAGCAAAAAGCCGGCAAGAAGCGTATGAAGATGGTCGGAAACGTCGAGATCCCGCAGAAAGCGTTCATGGCGGTTCTGGAATCCGCGGAATAAGCTTAGTAATCAGTAATCAGTAACGGCGAACGTCAACACCATACGTCCGGGCGAGGTATTTTCGTTGCTGTTCGCCGTTGACGTTGCCGTTCGCCGTTGACGTTGAGGCCCGGTAGGGCCGGCATATGGTAGCCGCGTCCCGTAAGGGCGGGGTCAGCAAGCACCCTCAATCCAGAGAGCCCCTTTAGGGGCGAAAGAAGGACCGTCGCGCAATGGCTCATACATACACCTCGCTCCATTACCATTGTGTCTTCAGCACGCATGGCCGCCGGGATCTGATATTAAAGGATAAGCTACCCGAAGTGCATGCATACATGGGCGGGATCGTTCGTAATCTAAAGGGCAATGTGCTCGCCATCGGCGGAACCTCCAACCATGCGCATCTCCTGATCGGCTTGCCTTCGGCAATGGCTCCGGCCGAAGCCGTCGGCAAGATCAAGGCCAACCTGACCGGATGGGTCCATCAGAACATTACCGCAATGTCGAGTTTCCGATGGCAGGAAGGTTATGGTGCGTTCGCCGTGAGTTGTTCACAGATAGACACCGTGGCAAGCTATATTCTGAATCAGCCCAAACATCACGAAACGCTTACATTTGAACAAGAGTACCTGGCGCTTCTGAAGAAACACAATATCGATTACGACGAACGGTACGTTTTGGATTGATGCGTATGGGATCGATGCGTGCGAACCCCTCTGTCGCCCCTAAAGGGGCTAGGGGGAGGGGAGGGTATCCCGATATCCCCGCCCTTACGGGACGCGGCTACCATATGTCGGCCCTACCGGGCCTCAACGGCAACGACATCGGATCACGGCGACGAAAAGATCGCGGATTGATCCTTGGTGTTGACGTTTGTCGTTACTGATGACTGATAACTGATCACTGCTTACTGAGCCCTCACGCCAGGCAGTTTTCCAGCACCCATTGGTATTCTTCCGCAATCGCTTCGGGCAGGTCGGTGGGGCGCAGGTCGTCAGGAAGCACGCCGAACGTGTAGGTTTCTATTTCCAGATGCTCGGTCAGTCCGCCGCGGAGCAGTTCGGCGAACCGGCCCGTCAGCAGATAGTTGGTTCCCCCAAGTCCTTCGAATTCGCTGAAAAAAAGCGGTACGTGGAAGTGTATGCGCCACTGGTCGCCGCCATGGAGCCCGCCGTCGGACAGGGCGTCCGGAAGGTCGCGCCTGTGAGTTATCAGATTGTGCCTGAGGATACGGGTCTGGTGGAGATAGACCGGATCGCAGAACTCCTCGATCCTGCGTCGCAGGTCCTCGCCGGGCTCCTTGGGTATCGTGACGCTGAGCGCCGAACTCAACTGCACCTTGGCGATGCGGATGTTCTCGGCGCGGATGGCCAGTGCGGCTTCGGCGGTGTCCTCGAACTCTACGGCCGCGTGGGCGGTGTCCAGGCATACCCCGATATGCCGCCGCAGGAGCTTGGCGGTTTTGTGTCCGGAGATATTGAGTTTTTGGCGCACGTGAGCCTTTCCGATCTCCCGGAGCGGACCGGTGAAGAACTTGACGACCTCCTTGGACGTTTCGATGAAGCAGTCGGGCTCCGGCTCGAGGGCGATGCATATACTGACCCCGCGGCTACGCCGGAGTTGGTAGAGGTGCGCCGCGACGTCGGCGAGATTGACGACCATCGCTTCGATGTCGGCGGCGGACTTTATCCACGGTTTGTACGATCCGGGCACGGTCGAGATGCTGCCCGATACGCCTTCGGGCAGCAGGGCGGCAAGGATGTCGGCCAGTTGGATCGTGTAGTCGCGGCGCTCTTCGCTCCGCCAGTCGGGTGCGTAGACGTTTTCCTTGACGCCGGGGTCGTGAAATTCACCGTAGGGAAAACCGTTTATCGTGAAGACGTAAAGGTTGTTGTCGTCCAGGAAGCCGCGAAACTCTTCGATTCTTTCGGGATGCACGAGTTCATCAGCGGCGAGTTTTCCCAGGCGCATCCCCAGACCGAACGGCATATTGGCGTCGCAGACCAGTTCCCGCACGCGCAGAGCGTCGGAGGCGATGGCGGCGAAGTTCTCGGCCCACGTCTGCCCGGGATGAACGTTAAGGCAATACGTAAGGTGCAGCGGCGGTGTCTGGAAAATATTCATGGTATGAGGACTATTATCCGCATGTCGTCGGACGCCTACAAGACGATTCCGAACGGTTTGGCAGTTGGCGACAGCAAACGGTAACGGTAAAACGGCAGGGCCATTGCTCTGCGACAATCGCTGCCGTTACGTTGTTTGCCGTTGTCTTTCGCCCATCGCCAACTGCCACGCCGTTGACTATTGAGTTGTACCGCCCGTGCATGTATCCTCTGAGGACTTATTCCCGCCGCCGATTGGTACAGGAGAAATACTGATGAAACATGCGTGGATCGTATTGGTGCTGCTGGCGACTGTTGGACTTCATTCGACTTTCGGGGCTCGCAAAGCGCCCGCCAAGAGCAAATCGCAACAGGTGAACCTGCAACTGACCGTCAGCGATCTCGCCGCCCTGAAACTGCGGGCCCAGGAGTATCAAGCGACCCTGCCCAAATCCGCCCCTCTGGGCATGGACACGATCATCGCATACGAAGAGCACAAGTATTTCGTATGCATCGTGGGCGAAGGGAAGAAGCCCCGATTGCTGCGGCGGATGATCCTGCTGAAACCCTCGACGCTGGTTGTGGACGATCAGATTACAGGCCTCGAGTCGGGCAAGCCGCTGCATTGGCAGTTGCGGTTGAGGCCGCCAAAGTCCGGCGAGGGGATGTTCAAGGTCGGCACGGGTCCCGCTTCGGCGCCGGCGAACGTATCTTACACGATCGTCCGACCCGGTGAAGTGCCCCTGAACCCCGCCCCGAAAGGCAGCGGTATTATTGTCGATGCGGTCCCGGCGATTAAGGAGGGCGCGACCAGGGTGGTCAGCGTAATTGGTATCGGCGGAAAGAAACCGCCCGTCGTCAAGTCAGACTCCCGGGCCATACCGCTCGTGCTGGATATTTCAAATGGCGCCCTGTCCTGCAAGCTCGTCCTGCCCGCCGGCGCGGATTCCGCCGGTTCGATTGCAATTACCGACGCCAGGGGCAAGAAACTGATGCCTGAGCGTCTCCTGCCTTCCGGCGTCATGCCTCACGGTCCCAAGGGCGTGAAGATGCTGGCTGGGTGGGATTCGCGGTATACCCGTAAGAATGCCGCCCCGTGGGACACCAAGAAAGTTGCTGTCGAGTTGAAGAAAGCGGTCGAAAGCGGGACGATCAAGCCCGGACGGGCGGTTGTGCTTGGCTGTGGGGCGGGGACTAACTCGATCTATCTGGCGTCGAAAGGGTTTGACGTTACGGCGATTGACGTGGCGCCGACCGCCCTGGAGATCGCCAAACAGCGGGCCGCCAAAGCGAAAGTCAAAGTTAACTGGATGCTCGCCGACGTAACAGCCGTCCCGAAGCTCAAACCGTTCGACTTCATGTACGATCGCGGTTGCTATCATGGGGTGCGTCGATCGTTCGCTAAAGAGTTCGTCGAATCGGCACGGAAGTTGTCCAGGCCCGGCACGAAGTTCCTGATCCTGGCCGGTAACGCCAACGAGAAACGCCGCTACGGACCGCCGAGGGTCAAGGAAGCGGACATACGCAAGGATTTCACCTCATCGTTCGATTTCACGTGGCTTCGGGAGACGAAGTTCGGAGCTGACGGCGCCAAGGGCAAGGGCCCGCTGATGTGGTCGATTCTCCTGACACGAAAGAACAAGTAAGGAAAACACAATGATGACACGCAATTTCAGATGCATCGTATCGCTGGGCCTGCTGCTTGCGTTGGCCGCCGCCGCCCCGGCCGCGGTGAAAGTTAATCCGCTGTTCTCTGATGGAATGGTTCTCCAGTGCGGTATGAAGGCGCCCGTATTCGGAACGGCCGACAAGGGCGAGAAGGTCACCGTCCAGTTCGCCGGGCAGACGAAGACCGCAACCGCCGGCGACGATGGTAAGTGGATAGTCAAACTCGACGAACTGAAGGCAAGCGGCGCCGGGGCGGAACTGAAGGTCAACGACACGGTCATCAAGGATGTGCTCGTCGGTGAAGTGTGGGTCTGCTCGGGTCAGTCGAACATGGCCTGGCGGATGAAGAGCGACAGGGAGACCGCAACCGAGGCGCCAAAAGCCGACTTCCCGAAGATCCGCTGGCAGGGCGGCAGGGGCTGGGCTCCGATCACCCCGCAGAACGTTCAAGGCGTTTTCGCCGTGGCGTACTACTTTGCCAAGACGCTGCACGCCGAACTCAAGGTTCCGATCGGCCTGATCGGTCGGGCGGTCGGGGGCACGCCGATCGAAGCCTGGATGCCCCCGGGATCTTCCGAAGAGGTCTATGCAAAGATCGACCCGAAAGGCAAGGGCGGGGTCAGAGGACGCCAGGGCGGTCTGTGGACACGGTTTATTGCGCCGCTGGTCCCGTACGGTATTCGCGGGGCGATCTGGTACCAGGGTGAACGTAACGCCAAGAACGGGTCGGGGTGGCATTACCGGTATCTGCAGAAGCGCCAGGTTGAAGAATGGCGAAAGGCCTGGGGGCAGGGCGACTTCCCGTTCGGTTGGGTCCAGGTGCCCACCGGTGCAAACGGCGGCGGGATGGCACAACTTCGCGACTCCGAGCGCAGGGCGCTGCAACTTACGCCCAATACGGGCATGGCGGTCTTCTACGATTATGGTCCGTCGCTCCACCCGCCCAAGAAACGGGCCGCGGGGCACAGGCTGGCGCTCTGGGCGATGGGGACTACGTACGGGAAGAAGGACCTGGTATATTCCGGCCCGATGTTACGCGATAAGGACACCAAGACCGTCGGCAAGACGCTTGTGCTGAGCTTCGATCACGTCGGAGGCGGACTGGTTGCCAAGGACGGCGGCGCGGAGTTGAAGTACTTCGAGGTCTGCGGCGCCGACGGAAAGTGGACCCCCGCAAAAGCGACCATCGCCGGCAAGACAGTTGTCCTCTCGTGCGATAGTGTCGCCAAACCGCTCGGCGCGAGATATCTCTGGACCACCGGCGGTAAGCCCGTCGTCAGCCTCCTGAACAAGGAGGGTCTGCCCGCATCGCCGTTCGTGACCGATCCCGATTTCGGAAAACCAAAATAAAACAAAAAACGTCCGTCGAGGAAATACGATGAATTTGTCCGTCAGGAAGTCGATCGTGCGGTGCGTTGCAGTTGTTGTGTTGCTGGCGGCTGGTCCGGTTTGGGCGGAGAACTGGCCCCAATGGCGCGGTCCGAACTTCGACGGTACAAGCAGCGAGACGAACCTCCCGGACACCTGGTCGAAGACCGAGAACATCGCGTGGTCAACGAAGATGCCCGGACAGTCCGCTTCCACGCCGATTATCTGGGGCGATCGCGTGTTCACCACTTCCGTCAACAAGTCCAAGGATCTGCTGGCGATGTGCCTCGACGCGGGCGGCGGAAAGATCCTCTGGTCCGACAAGGCCGGGAAAGATCGCAGGACGGCCGGTGCGCTCCACAACATGGCCTCGCCCTCGCCGGTCACCGACGGTAAGAGCGTGTTTTTCCTGTTCGGTACGGGCGACCTGGTCGCCTATGACTTCAAGGGCAGGCGCCTGTGGTCTCGCGATATCGAAAAGGACTACGGTCCGTTCATCCTCAAGTGGGGTTACGGATCCAGCCCGCTGCTATACAAGGGCAAGGTCTACGTGCTGGTCCTGCAGAACAAGCAGTCCGGTACATACGGCGTGAAGGGCCATCGCGGTAAAGTGGTCGATTCGTATCTGCTGGCGCTGGATGCATCGAGCGGAAAGACGCTGTGGAAGCATGTCCGCCCGACCGACGCGAAGGGCGAGAGCACCGAATCGTACAGCACGCCGCTGCTCTGCAGGATCGGCGGGCACATGGAAATAGTCATGCACGGCGGTGAATTCGCCACCGGACACGATCCCGAAACGGGCAGGGAGTTATGGCGGTGGGAGTTCGTCCCGCACAATCGCCAGACATGGCAGCGGACGGTGTCGTCATCGGTCGCCGGTGACGGCGTGATCTATTTCGGCCGCCCGAGATGGCGGGGCCTGTATGCGATCCGCCCGTCCGGAAAGGGACGCCTCAAGGGCGGCGCCCTGGTATGGAAGGACGAGAAATACGCCAACGACGCCAGCACTCCGCTGCTGTATGCGGGCAGGCTGTACGTGTTGTGCGGTAAGACCAAGACAATCGCCTGCCTGGCCGCAAAGACGGGCAAGGTGCTCTGGTCACAGAAACTCGACGTCAAAACCCAGTTCCGTTCGTCGCCCACCGGCGCCGACGGGAAGATCTACTTCACGAGCATGGGCGGGGATGTTTTCGTACTCCAGGGCGGCGATGAGTTCAAGCAACTGGCGAAGATCGAGATGAAAGAGAAGACGTGCCTGTCGACCATTTCGGTCTCCGGCGGAAGGCTGTTCCTCCGCACGCCCGGATTCCTCTATTGCATCGCTTCGGCGGCGAAGTAGTACTTCGTCCGAGCTGCTGCTAAATAGCGAATCACAACAGATGGGATAACGATGACAGCCCACAGATAGCAATCTGTGGGCTTTGCCCGGGCTCGAGAGTTGCCCCGGGCTTTTGAATCAGAGCACCTTGGGCTCAAACGCCGTTACCTTATCTGGTTGAACGCGTTGATAACGCCGGCTTTGTTCATGAGTGTGTATCCCAGCAGCGTCTGGGAGATGATCATCTTGTTCCGGAAGAACCTGACCGACCCTTTCCCGCCGCCGGATATCCACATTTCCTCGCCGATGGAATCCTTTATGATCTTTTCCAGGCTGCTCTTGGCCTGGTTGCGCGTTTCGGCGGCGTCTTCCTTTTCCATACCGTCGCCCACGCCGTCTCCGGCGCCAACGTCGAAGATGCCCGTCTGGTCGCTCGTCTGGTCGCCCGCACCCCTCGTGCTGCGCCCGAGGCGCGGGCCCTTGAAGTTCGGAACCGCAAACAGCAGATCGCCTACATCGTGCATGGTGACAATGGTACGGGTGTTCAGGGCGTGGCCTGTGGATATAGTGACCACGCCGCCGTTGATCATCCAATAGACGCTCCCGAAGCGGTCTTTGCCTTCCGAGAGTTGATCGGTGACCATATCCAGCGCCCGGGAAACCGAGACGCCCTTGAGTACGAGCGTTACAGGCTCCTCGCGATCGATTCCCACGTTCTGCAGCGATTTCCAGTTTACGTGGAAGTTCACCCCGGTTGTGTTGCGATAGAATTCGATCACGTTTTTGAGAGGTTCGTCCTTGAACGTGTGTTCCCTGAACCTGGTGGTGCTTACCTTCCTGCCTGTCGTCTTCGGGCGCGGGTCTCTAACCGGTGTACGTGTCGCCTTGCGGCCGAGCACACGCTGTTGAGTTGAGACTACCAGAACACCGTTACTGACATACCAGGACAACGGTTTGTTTTTAGCGGCCACTCGCATCAGGACCAGTTCGAGCAGCTTTTCAGCCGTGATCTTCTTTGGCACTCGCACGGAGACCTTTGTCGTGCGTTTCACGCCCGCGGACGCCAGCCCGCTCCAGTCGGCCACGACGGGTATATCGATCAAAGTGCCGAACTGCTCAAGGGCCCCGCTGAACGTTCCGCCGATGACGGCCTTGGGCAGTTCGGTAGCCAACGCCTTCTTGACGTCAGGGACGGGCTTGGATATCTTCTTCGCCGCCTTTACCGCCGTAGCCGACGAAAAAGTAAGCGCGATCAAACAGCACAAGGCCAAGGGCAGAGGTTTGGTCATGGCGGGGTCTCCTGTTCTTAAGTTATGCAAGGAGCGTGACTACATTCATTATACACATGACACCATGGCGTGAGCGAAATTATTTTCTCCCGAAAATAATTTCGCTCACAGAAGCAGGTGAGTAGTCGAGCAGGCGGCAGGTGAAACGACAAGGGCAAGACTTGAATCCGCCACAAGCAGTTTCCGTTTCCATGTGGTCTTTATCCTTTGTGCGCAGCGACGATAGATAAAACGCTGTTGAACCAAGCCGCGCGGCCAAGGCGCCCGAATGTTGTGCGTTGCCCCTGACTCATACGACTGGCGACGTCTATGGGGATGATAGAGATGTTATGATTCGTCTCGTGCGATGCGGCTGGGCGCTGGGCGGCGCCGGAGCAGGCGCCGGAGGTGTGAACCAGATGTGACACCCGCCGGATTCCGGTGGTTGGTTGCGTGGTCAAATGACGCTGCGGAGGTATCCGCGAGCGGTGGCGAACCATCCGCTGCCCCAATGTCTCAGCCCGTGCAGGAGCAGCGTCGCCATCGTCACGGGCGTCAATTGCGAGAAATGCTGCTCCATGAACGATACGACGGCTCCGGGATGGTCTCGGATGGGCACCATGGATGAATGCTCCGCCGCGTCGGGCGCGGTGGCTGCTGAGGCGAACAGCGTAACGACGTTACAATCGACATGGCAGTCGAAGATGAGTTCCGGCTGGACGGTATTTCTGTCTCTGACGAGGCCCAGGCACACTATGCTGGAGACCTTCTCGGGCGGAATGGCTGTCTCTTCATGCAGTTCGTCGAGGATAGCCTTGAAGGGGTCCGGTGAGTCGCCGCTGCGTGCGGGAGGTTCCACCGTGCCCCCGACGGGGTGTATCCTTCCGGCGTACTGGATCATATTGCTGCTTCGCATGCCCAGAACGATCAGCCCGTCGCTCGTGCAGACCGCCGCCGAGACGCCGAGGGGGTCTGCCATCACTTCCGGACCGTGAAGATGCCGGATGTACGCCTGGGTTGCATTGGTGCCTATGAACTCCCTGAACGATACAGGTCCCAGCGTGAGATTAAGATGGGCGTTTTCGCAGCGGTGTGAGATCAGGCGGCAGAGTTGCCCGTTGAATATCTTTCTGGCGGTGTCTTGGGCCCGCCGGGTCTGATCCTGCCAAGATTTTTCGATCAGTTCCTCGACGCTGTCATTGGTGGTCCGCGGGTGGTCGGACCAGGTAACCACAACTTCGTCGGGCGTGAACTGGTCCATGACGTCCAGGAAGAACGTCCCGCAGTCACGGGTTCCATTGAGTCCAAGTTCTGAAGGATCGTGGTGCATTTTTCCCGTCAAATCCACTGGGTCAATTGTTCGGCGAAGTATGTGATTATCAGGTCTGCTCCGGCCCGTTTGATAGCCGAAGTAACTTCCACCGCGGCGTTCTCGAGGTCGATCCAACCGTTTTCCGCGGCTGCGTGCAGAACGGAAAACTCGCCGCTGACATGGTAAGCGGCCAGCGGTTGATCGAAGTTCCGTCGGACTTCGGATATGACGTCCAGGTAGGTCCAGGCGGGCTTGACCATAAGTATGTCGGCCCCTTCGGCGGCATCCTGTGCGGTTTCGGGGCGTATCTGCAGCGGGGTGCGATAGTCCATCTGGTAGGTTTTTCGATCTCCCGATTTCGGCGCGCCTTCGGCGGCCTGGCGAAACGGTCCGTACATAGCCGAAGCGAACTTGACCGCATAGGACATGATCGCGGTATCGGCAAAACCGTCCGCATCGAGCATGTAACGGATAGCCTGCACCTGCCCGTCCATCATCGCCGAAGGCGCCACGATATCCGCACCGCATCGTGCATGTGAAGCGGCGACGCGGGCCAGGGATTCCAGCGTTGCGTCGTTGTCCACGTCCGCCGGACCCTCGCGATCGAGCAGCGTACCACAATGCCCGTGATCGGTGTATTCGCACAGGCAGACATCCGTGATCACCAGCATGTCCGGCAGGGCGCCCTTGATTTCAGCGGTCAGGCGCTGTACTGCCGCCGAGTCGTTCCAGGCTTCGGAACCAACAGCATCCTTCGTGTCGGGTATTCCGAACAGCAGAACAGCCCGCAGACCGAGATCCGCCCAGCGGCGGGCGGTTTCCAGTGCGGTGTCCACGGAAAGCTGGAATTGGCCCGGCATCGATTCGATGGGGTTGCGAACGCCGGTGCCCTCGCGAACGAACAGCGGGGCGATCAGTTCATCGACACTGAGGCGGACACCGGCAAGCATGTCGCGCATGGTTTGATTGCGTCTCAGTCGCCTTAGTCTTCTTGTGGGGAATGAAGTCATTTTTGTAGCATACTCCGCGAGTAGGAAACCATAAATATAGTAGCAAAGGGGCGCCGATAATGCGCTGAAATTCCGGTCTGCATTGCGATGATGCGGTGAGTTATTTGATAGCGAGGTATGTCAATTCGGGTATTTCGTCGGCGATGCCGCGCAGCAAAGCCGCATCCACACCCAGCGGTATGCTCACAGAGACACTGATGGTTTCGACATTGGTCTGGAAGTTGCGGTTGTAGTCGACGTCTCTGATGGTCATACGCTTGTTCTTCATTATTCCGCGCAGACGCTCGACGTTGTCGGTCTCTCCTGGTGGTAGCATTATGACTACGGTCCTCGAGGCTCGTGAGGGGATGCGGTCATCGAGGCGATTGAGCACCATGAGCGTGAAAACTACCAGCAATGTCGCAAAAACCGCTACCGCGTACATTCCGAACCCGCACGCCAGTCCGACAGCAGCCGTACACCACAGGCTGGCGGCCGTTGTCAACCCCCTGACACCGGTTTCCTGCCGCATGATCACGCCGGCCCCGAGGAAGCCGATACCGCCCATGACCCCATAGGCCATTCGGGCCGGATCAATCCGCAGAGACAGGATCCCCGGATTTTCACCGGCGAATTGACGAGCGAAATGCAAACTGACCACCATCGCCAGCGCCGAGCCCAGTGCAACGAGCAACTGCGTACGAAAACCGGCGCTTCGACCGTGGATTTCCCGTTCGATCCCGATTAGAGATCCCAGTACGGCCGCGACGAGAAGGCGGCACATGGCTTCGACATACCAGCTATTAGTCGAGCTTTCGAAAAAATTTGCCAGGATCATGGTAAATCGTTCAACCTCTGAACCGATGCGAACTCAATCAGGTTTTGTTGCGGCTTTTGATTTTCATTGCGTCGAGTTTACCGCGTACTTCCTGGGCCATTCGGCTGTTGGGGAACTCTCGGATGATTTCCTGACCCGCGGAGACGGCTTCGTCCCATTGCTGATCGTTGACCGATATGGCGAATTGTACGCCAAGTTGGCGGAGGCGGGCCTTGAATACGCCGCGGGCGGATTCCTGGAGCGCGGCGCCTTCTTCAGGTGTCAGGTAGCGGTCGAGTTCTCGCAGAAGGTCCATTCCGCGGTCGATATCGTTCTTTCGCACCGCCTCTCCGTATTCCTGCAGGAGACGTTTCTTGTATGCCAGCTTCGCGTCGACTATTCGTTGGGGAAGGGCTGCGATTTTCTCGTTATCGGGGAAGAGCTGGAGTATTCGGTTTGTCTCGCGAAGCCCGCGCGACCATTGCTGTTCATCAAGCAGCGACTGGATTCGGTCGATTGCGGCGTCTATCTTTTCGTCGATCGTTGCTTCTCGTGACTGCTGGACTTCCAGGCGCAGGCGGGCGGCCTCCTCAGTGTAGCCAAGATCGTTTTCGATAGAGTCGATCATGGCTTCGGCCGAATTGTACTGCTGGCGCATCAGGTCATGCTGTACGGCTTCACGAACGGCCAGAATTTCCTTTTCGCGGTAGAGCAGGCTTTTGGCCTTGTCGGACAGTGTTGCCAATTCCTGCAGATTGTCGTGAACGCCCGTCGAGTCGGACATGAGAGACTCTATTCGCTCCAACCGTGAAATCATTACCGACGCGTGATACAGGTTCGCTTCGGCGGTCAGAATCACCTGGATAATACCGTATCCCAGGCAGCATAGCAGGGCCGCAGCCAATTGGCCCACGAGGGCTGTCAGCAGGCATGGGATAACCATCCATGATTCGGGCAGCATCAGGTATTTTGCGATTAGCTCCGGTTGCCCCATGGCAAAGAAGATAGCCATGACAGTCCCAATTGCTATCAGGGTAATAAGGCCCAGCGAAACGATCAGGGCGAGACGTGTGAGTTTCCTGATCCAGTCAAAGCGTTCGGTATGTTCAGACATAACATCACTCCATTTGGAAGCTAAATTGTTCTTTCGGTGCTTCCGTACCGAGTGGTTTGGCAATCCAACTTGCCGTCCACATGAGCTTTAGCTCCGGTTCTGGAACCGGTCAGTATGGAACATCGGACTATCAATCCGCCGATCATTACTTATTGTAGCCCAAAAACTCTTGACCAATTGAACTTAACAAGGTAAAAGGACCAATTCGTGTCCCCGTGGGGCACTTGCGCGCTTTAAGGAATGAACTGTAATATGGCTACCGATGACAAGTCCAACGTACAAGACTTGGGTCAGCTCCGCAAGCAAATTGACGGGCTGGACAACCAAATCGTAGACCTGCTCAATAAGCGGGCTGAGATTGTGGTGAATATCGGTCAGGCCAAGCAACTGAGCGGAACTTCGATCTATGCACCCGACCGCGAGCACGCCGTGCTCAAGAGGCTCAAGGATATCAACAGGGGCCCGCTGCCGCAGAAGACTCTTTACGCCATCTACCGCGAACTGATGAGCGGTTCGTTTGCTCTGGAGAAACCGCTTCGCATCGGGTATCTCGGGCCAGAGGGCAGCTTCTCTAACATAGCTGCCGTGCGGAAGTTCGGCGTCTCGGTGGAGCACATACCCCTTGCCGATATTCGCGCCGTGTTCGATGAAGTATCGCGGGGACGCTGCGATCTGGGTGTGGTGCCGATTGAAAACAGCGTGGGCGGAGGCGTTGTTGACACCCTTGACAGTTTCGTGAACTCGCACGTTCACATATGTGCCGAGATCATTGTTGAAGTGCACCACAATCTGTTGGCAAATTGTGCCACCGACGAGATCACCACAATCGCGTCGAAACCGGAAGTCTTCGCCCAGTGCCGCAACTGGTTGTCGTCGCGTTTCAAGCAAACTGCGCTGCTTCCGGTGGCCAGCACCGCCAAAGCCGCAGAAATGGCCGTCGGGCGACAGGGCCTCGCGGCGATAGGTTCTTCACTGGCTGCGGAAATCTATGACCTGAGAATTGTTTTTACCGGTATCGAGGACAAGGTCGATAACATGACGCGATTCTTCGTCATCTCCAAGACCCCCGCGGAGCGGACTGGAGACGACACGACCTCGCTGGTATTTACTTCGGCCCATCGGGCCGGAGCCCTTGTGGACGTGCTGAATGTATTCAGCCGCCAGAACATCAACCTGACGAATATCATCACCAGACCTTCAATGAAGCGGAACTGGGAGTACTACTTCTTCGTCAATGCCGAGGGGCATTACGAAGATCCGAACTTCGCCGACGCCTTGGAGGAAGCCAGGGGGCTATGCGGTGAATTACATGTACTCGGTAGTTTTCCTCGTGCTACGGAGCCAATCGGATAGTCTCGGCGGCTTGCCAAGCCGCCGATCGTAGAAGTTTGATCTTTTGAAAAAGGAATACAAATGTCGCGAAAGTTGTTCATAGCAGGTAACTGGAAAATGAATTCCTCCGCGGTCGCCAGTGTTGAGGTGGCCCGCGGGATGGCGTCGGAGTTGGGGAGCGTCGAGGCTGTAGACCTGGCGATCTGCCCGCCGTTCGTTTACATACCGGGTGTTGCCGAAGCGCTGAAGGATTCGAATATCGGTGTCGGCGCACAGAACATGTACTTTGAAGACAACGGCGCCTTCACGGGCGAAATTTCCGCCCGGATGCTCAAGGATATCGGTTGCCGTTACGTAATCCTTGGACACAGCGAAAGGCGGCACGTGATTGGCGAGACTGACGAATTGATAAACGCCAAGATTATCAAGGCCCTTGCCGGCGGACTTGAAGTCATGTTCTGCGTTGGCGAACTCCTTGACCAGCGGAAATCCGACCGGACGACCGAGGTCGTCACAACGCAGATTACCGCGGGATTGAAAAATATAGGACCCGAGGCGCTCTTGGGTATTACCATCGCCTACGAACCGGTGTGGGCTATCGGTACTGGTGAGACCGCAACGCCCGATCAGGCCCAGGAAACCCACGCGATGATTCGCGCTCTGATCGGACAGTTGTACGGCACTGAACTGGCCGAATCGATTCGAATCCAGTATGGCGGCTCGGTTAAACCCGGTAATGCGGCTGAACTGCTTGGTTGCCCCGACGTGGACGGCGCACTTGTGGGCGGCGCCAGCATGACCGTTGAAGATTTCTCCGGTATCGTGAATTCCGTACTATAGAAAGAGGCAAAATGGCTACTGTAACTGGCGCTATAATTTCCGTACTGTCGATAATCGTCGGCGTTCTGCTGATTCTCGTTGTCCTTCTGCAGAAGGGGAGGGGTGGCGGATTGGGGGCCGCTTTTGGCGGCGCCGGTTCGGCTGCATTCGGAACGAAAGTTGGAGACTTCATGACCTGGGTCACTATCGTATTGACCTCGCTGTTTCTCCTGCTGGCGATCTTGGGTGCGTTGTACTTCAGGCCCCCGGAAGTTACGGCCGCGGCCCCGAGATTCCTGCCGGATCCGACTAAAGCGATCGATGAAGACGCTCATGTAACTATCGAACACGCGGAGGGCGACAGTATCTTCTACACTACCGACGGAACCGATCCGACAAGAACCAACGGCGACCCGTACAAGAAAGCTTTTATCGTTTCTCCAGGAACGGTCGTCAAAGCCATTGCTTACCCGCCGCGGGGCAATCCCAGCAAAGTCGTCGAGGCGAACTACCACGCTCCCCAACCGTTTGAACCGGTGCTCAAACCGCTGCCCAACCCGCAGGACCCCATTACCGGGCCAACGGAAGTGACTATCGAAGCGGGCAAGAAAAGCGACAAGGTTTACTATACAACCGACGGTAGCGAACCTACCGAAGAGAGCAGTCTCTACACCACGCCGATAACCGTCCTGCCGAAAATGACGCTTAAGGTCAGGGCTTTTGCCCCCCATGCGAAGCCCGGCAGAATAGTCGAGCAGACCTACGGACTGAAGGGCTTTGTCGCGCCGCCGCCCGCCACCCAACCGGCTTTGACACCGGAGACTGCTCCCGCCCCGGAAGGGGTCGTGCAATAGGGCAAGGATTCCTCGGAAGCCCAGGACACCAGAGACATATGCTACAGTCCATGACAGGATTTGGCGCCGCTCAAGGCCGCTGCGACGGTGTGGAGTATTCGGTCGAGATGCGCGCGGTGAACCACCGGTACCTCAAGGTCTCGGTGAAGCTTCCCGAAATCTGGTCATCGGCGGAAGCAGACATTGAAAATCTGTTGCGCAGCAAACTCCATCGCGGGAGTATCGGATTGTCGGTGCGGATGAGGATATCCGACGAACAGGCCGCCTACACCGTCAATACCGAAGCGCTGAAAAAGTACATAGACCAGCTAAAAGGACTGAAGTCGGATGCTGGAGAGAATCTCTCAATCGATCTGGCGGTGCTGTTGAACATGCCCGGTGTGTGCAATCCGCCCCAGATGGACGACCTGCGTGAGCGCACTTGCGGTGAACTGATGGACCTGATCAACCAGGCGATCGATCATCTCCTGGAGATGCGCGCCCGCGAAGGCCAAGCCGTCCAGGACGACCTCCTGGCGCAATGCGATCAGGTCGAATCCAGTCTTGGTGTTGTCGGCGCGCGGTCGCCACAGGTTACTGAAGACTACCACAAACGCCTTTGCGAGAGAGTGGAAGGGCTTATTGGAACCGCGAGGATTGACATAGACAGGGATTACCTCGCCCGCGAGGTCGCTGTCTTTGCTGACCGGTGCGACATAAACGAAGAGATATCGCGGCAGAACGGGCACCTGCGGCAGTTCCGGGAGACCTGCAGCAGTGATCAGCCCGTCGGGCGGAAGCTGGATTTCATCGCCCAGGAAATGCTGCGCGAAGCCAATACGATAGCGTCCAAGGCCAACGATTCCGAAATCGCGCGCGCCGTGGTCGATATGAAGACCGCTGTTGACCGAATCAAGGAACAGGTTCAGAATGTATTATGAACCCGGCGGGATAACGGCGAATTGAACGGACGATCTAAAAAAACCGAAAAAGGCAGAGTTATCGTGATTACCGGTCCGTCAGGTGTCGGTAAGAGCAGTATTGTTTCGCAAGCAAGGCTGCGCAGCGGTGCGGTGTTCAGCGTTTCGGCTACCACACGCAAACCGCGCCCCGGCGAACAGGATAAAGAAGACTATTTTTTCATCGACAGCAGCACATTCAGGAATATGGTTGATGCCGGTGAAATGCTGGAATGGGCCGAGGTGTTCGGCGAGTACTACGGTACGCCGGCCCGACCGGTGCGCCAGGCAGTGGACCGCGGTGAGAGCATCATACTCGAGATTGACGTACAGGGCGCCGTGCAGGTTGCTCGAAAGCTTCCCGACGCGACGTTCATTCTCATCGCTCCACCGAGTATGGATGCGTTAAAGAGCAGGCTCACCGGGCGCGGTAGCGAAACGCCGCGGCAGATAGACAAACGATTGGGCGAGGCCGAAAGTGAGCTTCGTCTGGCCGGAGAAAGTGGTATATACCAGCACAAAGTCATAAATGATGACCTCGATGCCGCGATCGAAAAGGTTGTGGCTGTGATTAATCAGGAGTAGTTGCAGAAATGATTGAGGACCTGAAAAGCGAAGAACTGATGAAGCAAGTCGGCGGAAAGTTCAAGCTGACCGCACTGATTCAACGTCGGATCAAGGAAATTGTCCATGGCGCCCGCCCGCTTGTCGAGCGAGAAGACGGAATGACCGATCTCGAAGTGGTTGTCCGGGAGATCCGCGAAGGCAAGATCTCGATCGACTACGATGCATCGGGCGTGACACAACCGAAAGATCCGAAGGCGAAATAACGTCGCCTCGAGCCCCCGATGCAGTCGGTCCGCACAGACCGGCTGTTGGGCTTACGCGAATACCGTGGACCAAAGGCCGTTGCGCCCGGAGTTATGTTATGTCATCTTTCGACAATAGCACAGCCGGTCAAGAGAGTCAGTCCGCCGGCAGCGCCCAGCCGCTTGTCCGCCACGAACTGCTGCTATGCGTTACCGGTGGGGTAGCCTGCTACAAATCCGCGGATCTCGCCAGCAAACTCACCCAGGGCGGCGCCTCGGTAACTGTGGCGATGACCGAAAACGCCTGCCGGTTCGTCGCTCCCCTGACCTTCCAGGCCGTTACGCGAAACAGGGTCTTTACGGACCTCTGGCCGGACGTTCAAGATCACGACTCCGGACACATCTCGCTGACCGAGCGGGCGGACCTGATGATTATCGCACCAGCCACCGCAAACATGCTCGGCAAGATCGCCCGCGGTATCGCTGACGACCTGGTCTCGACGATGGCAATGTCGGCGGCGGGGGCCTGCGAAATGCTTGTCGCCCCGGCGATGAATACCCGGATGTGGAATTCACCGGCGTTGCAGGACAACATCAAGACGCTCGACGCCCGCGGTGTCCGGTTCATAGGTCCCAACGACGGACCGCTGGCGTGCGGGACCACCGGCCCGGGTCGAATGGCCGAACCGCACGAAATAGTCTCAGCCATCATCAGCATTCTCGACCAGACCACGCCGAAGCCAGACCAAACCTGACCGCCGCGCCGTCCTGACGGGGGATCATGCAGTATCCGCACGATAGCAGCAGGGCGATTCCCCGCCTGTTCGGACTGCAACTCTATTATTCGTCAAGAGATATCGCACGCAATCACCTGTCTCCGGATCAGATTTGCTCCCGGAGGGTTTGAATCATAAGTTTCCAATGAACGCCGGGAGAGGTGTTTTTACTCCGTAGTGGGACCTTGGAGGAATGAAAATGAAAAGAATGCTAATTACTACGATTGCGGTAACGCTTATTTGGGCTGGTGCGGCAAGGGCGGATCTGCTGGACGGCCCGTTGGGTTATTTCAACGTTTACAGCCTGGGGGACATCGGCAACTCTTCGGCGCCGTACCACAGCGACTTCCAGGGCGCCGCCGGAGCGGCGGGCGATGTTTACTTTGCCCAGTTTTCGCTGGCTGATGTTGAGGCACCGGCTGGTTATTCTATGCACGTTGGCGGGGCGGCAAGGCTCGGCGGCGGAAGCTATTACGGAAGCGTCGAGGCCGGCGGGAACGTCGACCTGGGTTTCCTGGATATCAGCGGGAGTGTCTTGTCCGGCGGCGACGTCTCGAACTTCGGCGGTGGGACGATCAAGGGCGATGTAATTGCGGCCGGGAGCGTTTCGCTGTCGCAACAGATGACCGTTTACGGCGACAAACTCTCGGGCGTGCCGTATTCTCCGATGGTGGACCACGCGGCGATGTCCGAGTTTTTCCGCGCGACTTCAGACAGCATTGGGGCGATGTCGGCGACAACCGTTGCGACAAACTCATGGGGTATGCTGCGCATCAACGCCCAGGGCGGCGATAACGTTGTGACCCTGGATGCGGCGGTGTTGAGAAACGCGTGGGGCCTGAGTATCACCGGACCGGCCGACGCCGTGGTATACGTCAATGTCCTCAACGAGACCGTCGCGCTGGACTGGACCGGCTGGGAGTATCGTGGCGGGATATCCGCAGGCGACGTCCTGCTGAACATGCCAAACGCCACGCGATTGACCTTGTCGTCCGCCAATGCGGTGAACATCCTTGCCCCGGACGCGGAGACGTATTTTGGCGCCGGGCTGATAGAAGGCGTCCTGGTTGTCGGCGGCCTGCAGGGCGGTGGGCAGGTCAACCTTGGCGGTTTCGATCACGCCCCCGTTCCGGAACCGGCGACCATGGTGCTGTTGCTGTCAGCTTCGGGTGCGGTTGTTCCGCGCAGGCGGCGCAGGGGGCGCTGAGGCGGGTTGTCATCGCTTCCAGTGTTTTGTCCGAGATGTTTTGACGGGTAATCAATGCCACATCCCCTTGGCGGCGATTTTGGGACCAGTGCGGAAACAGGCGCCGGATCATCTCCGCGGTTTACCCTTCCGCTTGCCGCCCAGGAGCGTGTGGTGCATTCTCAGGCGATCGGCGTCGGTGCGGGCGACGGGGATGGGCTTACCGGACGGGTCGATACCGGCGTGGTACATCGCCGCGGCGAGCGTCCCGGGAAGCGGAATGAAGCACTGGATCTGCTCGGGCCGCCAACCGCGGCGGGCGAGCCACCGGGCCAGTTGCTCCATGTGCCGCCGGGTACAAGCGGGGAAAGCGGAAATGAGATAGGGGATCACGAACTGCCGTTTACCCGCGGCGGCGCATTCTTCTTCAAAAAGGTCCAGGAACCGCTCAAAGACCTTCAAGCCCGGTTTGCGCATGAGCCGCAGAACCTCGTCGCTCAGATGCTCGGGGGCGATCTTGAGTTGACCGCCGACGAAATCCCGGACCATGGCGCGGATGTATCCGACATCCTTCAGAGCCAGGTCGTGCCGGATCCCGCTGGCGACGCGGACGTGTTTGACGCCATCGACGGCGCGGACCTTGTGCAGGAGTTCGATCAGGCGCATCTGGTCAACAACGAAGTGCGGGCATATGTCCGGGAACAGGCAGCTGGCCCGCCGGCAGCGGGCGGGATCGTCACCGCAGAGCCCCCCCCACATGTTGGCGGTAGGTCCGCCGACATCGCTGATGGAACCTTTGAAACGCGGGTGACGGGCCAGCGATTCGGCTTCGTCGAGAATCGACGCGGCGCCGCGAGAGCGGATCGTCCGCCCCTGGTGTACCGCGAGCGTGCAGAAGGAGCAACCGCCTCCACAACCGCGGTGGCTGTTGATGCTGAAGCGGATCATGTCGGCCGCGGGAATCTTCTTCCCTTCATAGAATGGATGCGGTTCGCGCGTAAAGGGAAGTGCATGGAGTCGATCGAGTTCCTCCGCGGTCAGCGGTTGGGGGGGCGTGAGGATGAGCGATCTGCCTTCGACGCGGTGTATCGAGCAGGCCGAGGCGTGATGCACGTGCTCCTCCATGGCCAGCGTGGCGGTCATCAGCTTCGCGGGGTCGGCCTGTATGTCTTCGTGGGAGGGAAGCTCTATCACTTTTTTGGCGGGGGGCAGATCGTCCGGGTTACCGATGTAAGCGGCGCCGGGGACGGACGGATCCCCCAGCGCAAGACCGTCCCGCAGGCGATGAGCGGCCGCGAGGATACCGCGCTCGGCCATACCGTACAGGAGCATGTCGGACTTGGCGTCCACGAGGATGGATCGGCGCAGCTTGTCCGTCCAGAAGTCGTAGTGGGTGATTCGCCGCAGTGACGCCTCGATACCGCCCAGGACGATCGGGAGCTTTGGGAACGCCTGCTTGACAATACCGGCGTAGACGAGGCAGGCGCGGTTGGGGCGCGCCCCGGCGAGTCCCCCGGGCGTGTAGGCGTCGTCGTGACGTTTCTTGCGGAAGGCGGTGTAATGGGCCAGCATCGAGTCGAGTGCTCCGGCGGTCACTCCCGCCATGAGCCTCGGCCGGCCCATGACGAGCAGGTCCCGGGTACTCGTCCATCGCGGTTGGGCGACGATCCCGACTCGATATCCGTGCAGCACGAGCCACCGCCCCAGCAGCGCCGCGCCGAACGAAGGGTGATCGACGTAGGCGTCGCCGCTGACCAGGAGCACGTCGATCTCCCGCCAGCCCAGCCGGTCCATCTCCCGGCGAGACATCGGGAGGACATGCGGCATGTGTACGGTATGCCGGCCGCGGGAGGCGGCAGGGCGTTGGGGGGCTGAAGGGTTTTTCGGTAGCGATGGCATTTCAATTCCCTCGGCATTATATCAGAGGGGCGCCAGGCGGTATATCGCCTCGAATTCCCTTGAGAGAATTGACATTACCACGATGTCCACGAGTTCCTCGTCGAGCATCCTGCACTCCCTGAGAATGCCCTCGAACCGCAGGCCCAGTTTCTCGTTGAGTTTGATGTTCTGCAGGTTAAAACCCGCCGTCCGGATGAACACGCGGTTCAGCTTCAACCGGTCGAAGGCATAGCCCAGCATGAGCACCTCTGATTCCTTGGCGTAACCCTTGCCCCGCGCGTCGGGGGATCCCAGGAGTTTGGCCATCTCCCCGCAGGCCGGAGACGCAGACAAGTTGAACAGCGATGTCAGACCGATCGGGTGGTCGCGGGCGTCATGGATAATAAAACTCTCGCGGGTATGTGTATCGGGCTGCGTTAACTCAGCCATGAGATCGCTGACCAGCGATCGGCTGAGGCTGTGTTGGATATCCTTGTCGCGAGCCCAGGTTTCCAGCAGCGGGCGGTCATCGGGCATCAGGGGGCGCAGGGAAACCCTCGCACCGCGGATGACTGTCCGGCCGCCCTCGGAGGTGCATTCGAACGGGACCTGGACGATTTTCGGTTGCGGGTGGTGGGGCTGTTCGACGTGCAGGTCGGGCTGGGCGAAACCGCGGTCGATCACGTTACGCATTATCTCGCTGGTGAAGCTGATCAACTGCCCGGTCTCACAACCGGAGCGAATCAACTGCGTAACAACGGACTCAGCCAGAACGCGGCAGAGTATTTCGTCCTGCTTGCGTTTCTTTGCGATTGCTTCCGGGTCGTTCTTGGCGTTCTTATCGGCCATTGATTGCTCTCTGTTGCCGGACTTATCGGCGAGCGCTTCAGCCCGCTGCATGAAGTCTATACCTTGTTTTCGGCCAATGGAAGTGTGGGAATGAAGTACGGTCAGGTAATTCCCATGCGCTAACAGGTATTCCGGGCCTGGAGGAGCCTCTTGTCAGTGGCGCCGGGAGACGGTATTGTCAGCCTCCATGCGATTACGCAATCTTGCAGAAAGGGCCGACACATGAATGGATATCGAATATGGGCGTCTGTATTTACTGTGCTGGCGGTGCTGGTCGGTTCTCTCGATGCAGCCGACGACGTCAAAGATACGACCGTGCCGCCGGCGGGCGCCCGCCCTCGGATTATCGCCACTACCGACGGCGAGATCGACGACCGCTGCTCGATGGTCCGATTCCTGCTCTACGCAAACGAGTGGGACATCGAGGGCATCATATACTGCAGCTCGAAGTTCCACTGGAAGGGGCACAGCTGGGCCGGCGAAAAGTGGATCGAGCGCGATATCGATATGTACGCCGGGTTCTACGATACTCTCAAGACTCACGCACCGGGTTTCCCCACGCCCAAACAACTCAAGACCGTGACGTTCGTGGGCAATATCGACCATGTGGGCGAGATGACCAAGGTCACGCCCGGCTCGCAGCGAATCGTCAAGGTCCTGTTGGACGACAAGCCCGGCCCGGTCTATCTGCAGGCCTGGGGCGGGACTAACACCATCGCACGCGCCCTGAAGACTATCCGGGAAAAGCATCCCGACCA
This sequence comes from Phycisphaerae bacterium, assembly GCA_016782885.1. Lineage (GTDB taxonomy): Bacteria > Planctomycetota > Phycisphaerae > SM23-33 > SM23-33 > BS750m-G57. Next base: position 32,225 of record JADHXQ010000016.1, read on the forward strand.
GGTCGCCAAAGTCACCAAAAAGGCGATCATTTTCATCATCCTCGATCAGGACAAGACGTTCCGCAGATACATCGAGCCCAACTGGCCGGGCCTGCAGATACTGGGCAGCTTCCGGCAGTTCGCGTGCATCGCCTATTCCTGGGACCGCAAGATACCCGGGGAACTTCACAAGTACTACGACAGGGCCTGGATGCGGGAGAACATTCTCAGCGGTCACGGTCCGCTGTGCGCCAGGTACGAGCACCATTCGAAGAAGGGGTTCCGCAGCGAGGGTGATTCGCCGGCCTTCATGCACCAGATTCTCGTCGGGCTGCGGAGCCTCGAGCATCCGGGCTACGGCGGGTGGGGCGGGCGGTTCGTCAGGGAGGGGCGAGGGCATAAGAGCACCTGGCGGGGCGCCCGGGACGACGGCGACGTGAACAAGCCGATATGGCGATGGTCGGCGGCTTTCCAGAACGACTGGGCCGCACGCGCCGACTGGTGCGTCACGAAAGACTACAAGAAAGCCAACCATCCGCCGAAGGTCGAACTGACCGGATCTCCGGACCGGACCGCCAGACCGGGCGAGAAGATCACACTCAGCGCCAAAGGATCGAGCGATCCGGACGGGAACAAGCTGACCTGCAAGTGGTGGCGGTATGACGATGTGGACACCGCCAATACGAAGATCGAGATTACCGGCGCCGACAAGGTTGACGCGAGTTTTGTCGTGCCTGACGAACCGGGCAAGACGATCCATATAATCCTCGAAATAACCGACGATGGCGACCCGCCACTGACGCGGTACGCCAGGGTGATAGTGAAGGTCGCGGGCAAATAGCAGAGGAACACGAATATGTCACGAGAGACTACAGAAACGACATCGGACCGGAAAATAACGCGGCGCGGATTTGTCGGCGGGGCGGCCGGTGCGGCGATTGGTATGACGATCATGAAACCAACGCTGGCCAGGGGGGCGGAGGCGAATACAAAAATCAAGGCCGGCGTTATCGGGCTCGGCGGGCGAGGTTCGTGGATCGCCAATCTTGTCAAGAAGCACGGCGGGTATCAGATAACCGCCGTCGCCGACTACTTCGACAAGGTCGCCCAGCGCGTCGGGGAGAAACTCGGTGTCGACAAGGCCAAGCGCTTCAGCGGTCTGTCGGGTTACAAGAAGGTCCTCGCCAGCGGGATTGACGCGATCTTCCTGGAGACGCCCCCGTGCTTTTTCCCAGAGCATGCCGCGGCGGCCGTCACCGCTGGCTGTCACGTATACGTAGCCAAGCCCGTGGCGTGCGACGTGCCCGGATGCATGACGATCTCCGAGATGGCCCAAAAGTCAAAGACCGCCAGGAAGGTGTTCCTCGTAGACTTCCAGACGCGCACCGATCCAATGTACATCAAGGGGATCGAGCACCTTCTCGCCGGCGATATCGGGAAGATCGGGATGCTGAGCAGCCGCTACATCGACGAGAGTTTCCACGACCCGCCGCGGACCAAGACCATCGAATCCCGCCTCCAGCGCCTTGTATGGACCAACGACGTCGCCATCGGCGGCGGGATGCACGTCAACTGCGACATTCACGCGGTGGACGTCGGTCTGTGGATGGCCGGCGGACAGACGCCAATCAGCGCCGGCGGCGCCGGGGCGGTTTGCAGGTCAAATGCAAACGGGGACACCAACTACGTCTACTCGCTGACGTTCCAGTTCAAAGACGGTCTGATCCTGAATCACCGGGGCGAGCACCTGAGAAACTCCACCAGGTTTGCATCCGACTGTTTCGCACACTGCCAGCGGGGATACCTCGACACGCAGTACACCGGTCTGGTCAGGATGATCGGGCGGGGCGTGAAGTTCAACGGCGGAAAGGTCGAGGGCCTCTATGGGCAGGGTGCGGTGCGGAATATCGCGGCGTTCCACAAGTCCATCACAAAGGGCGACTTCACCAATCCGACCGTCAAACCCGGCGTCGACGCCACGCTGGCGACCATCCTGGGACGCCAGGCCGCCTCGCAAAGAAAAACGGTAACCTGGGACGAGATGATAAAAGCCAACAAAAAAGTACCGGTCGATCTCACCGGGCTGAAAGAGTAATACGATGACAGGGAGACGCGATTTCCTCAAGCAGTTGGGGCTCGGCGCCGCGGCGATGGCGGTCAGCCATCCGGTTTTGGCGCGTGGGGCGCCAGACGGCGCCAGGCGTCCCAATATCGTCCTGATAATGACCGACGACCAGGGTTGGGGCGACGTTACCGCGCACGGTAACGACAAGCTGCATACGCCGAATATGGACCTCCTGGCCCGCCAGGGCGCATGGTTCGACCGCTTCTACGTCTCTCCGGTATGCGCGCCCACGCGGGCCAGCCTGATGACCGGGCGGTATCATCCGCGAACCGGAGTCCACGGCGTCACCCGGGGCGCCGAAAACATGCGACTCGAAGAAACTACCATCGCCGACGTGTTCAAGACCGCCGGATACGCCACCGGCTGCTTCGGGAAGTGGCATAACGGGAGGCATTATCCCTACCATCCCAACGGGCGTGGATTCGACGAGTTCTACGGTTTCTGTGCGGGACATTGGAACAACTATTTCAATACGGGCCTCGACCACAACGGTAAGGACGTCCGCTCCAGCGGGTTTATTATCGACGACCTCACCGACAAGGCCATCGCGTTCATCGACGCAAATCGTTCCAGACCATTCCTGTGCTACGTCCCTTACAACACTCCGCACACGCCCTGGCAGGTGCCCGACAAGTACTGGGACCGCGTCAAGAAGCGAGATATCTCCACGCCGACCACCGTATGCGCCTACGCGATGTGCGAGAACATCGACGACAACATCGGGCGCATACTCAAGAAGCTCGACGACCTGAAACTCACCGGCGACACCATCGTCATATTCCTGTCGGACAACGGTCCGAATACAGGGCGGTGGAATGACGAAATGAAAGGCCGCAAAGGCTCCACCGACGAAGGCGGCGTGCGAGTTCCGTTTTTCCTGTGCTGGCCCGGTCGCGTCAAACCGCGCAAAATCGAGCAAATCGCTTCGCATATCGACGTCCTGCCGACGCTGGCGGCGCTTGCGGGCATCGCCAAGCCCAAGACCTGTGAGCTGGACGGGGTGTCCCTGGTTCCGCTCATCGAGGGCAAGACGAAAGACTGGCCGGATCGGATGATATTCTCAACGTGGAATGGCCGGGTGAGCGTGCGAACGCAACAGTATCGAGCCAACGCCCAGGCGCTGTACGACATGACGATCGATCCGCACCAGAAGAAGGACATCGCCGCCGCCAAGCCCGAGATACACGCGAAACTCGCCGCGGCCTGCAAGAAGTGGTCTTCGGATGTCGGTCTGGATGTTCGCAAGATACGCCCGATTCCGATAGGCCATCCCGAGCGTCCGGTGGTGACCATGCCCGGACACGAGGCGATGCTTGTCTCGTCGCCCAAGGCCCCGACGTCTGCGCCCGCCCCGAAAAAAGGCAAACGCAAGAAACGCCGCGGGGCGAGGGGTATCAGTTACAACAAAGGCGCCGGATGGGCCAATGACTGGGTCGACAACTGGACCGACACTGGCGCCTACCCGTATTGGCCTGTGGACGTCGTCAACGCGGGGCAGTACGAAGTTACGCTGATGTACGTTTGTGCGGCTGGAGATGTCGGCGCAAAGATACGCGTCGAGTGCGGCGGGGGGGCTCTGGACGGGCAGGTCACCAAGGCCCACAATCCCAAATGCATCCCCAGCCCCGACCGTATCGCACGCAAGGAAGTATACGAGAAGGTCTGGGCGCCGCTGAAAATGGGCAAGATCACCCTGGGCAAAGGTGTTAATAAGTTTATCGTCCGCGCCCTGTCCAAACCGGGCAAGAAGGTCATGGAACTCAAAGCCGTCAGACTTGAAAGGATCAAGTAGTCATGGTTGCAACCAGACGCGATTTTCTTAAAGGCGCCGTCGGCGGGGCGATTTCGCTGGGCCTGTATTCGGTGGCGCGGGCCAAAGACGCGTCGCCCGCAAAACGCCTCAATATCCTGCTGATCACAGCCGACGATCTGAACTGCGATTCGGTAGGCGTTTACGGCTGCAAGACGCCCGACATCACGCCGAACATCGACCGCCTGGCCGCCCGCGGCGTGCGTTTCGAACACGCCCACGTGACGATCGCCGTCTGCCAGCCGTGCCGCGGTGTACTGGCCACCGGGCGGTATCCGCATCGAAGCGGTATAGAAGGTTTCCAGCGCCTCCCGGTCGGAAGCAAGATTCCTCTGGTCACCGAAAAACTGCGGGCGGGCGGATACCTCAACGGGATTCTCGGGAAGGTCGGGCATTCCTCGCCGCGGGCGTCGTTCAAGTGGGACATGAGCTACGACATGCCGCAACTCGGCAAGGGACGCGATCCGAAGCTCTACGCCAAATACGCCAAGGAGTTTTTCCTCCGCGCAAAGACCGAGGGCAAACCGTTTTTCCTGATGGCCAATTCGCACGACCCGCACCGCCCGTTCTCCGGAAGCGACCAGGAAGCAGGAATGCGCAAGGGCGGGAAGATCACCCCGCCGTCGCGAACGTACAAGCCAAGCGAGATCGATGTGCCCGGATTCCTGCCCGACATTCCCAACGTCCGGCGCGAGATTGCCGAGTACTACAGTTCCGCCAGGCGATGCGACGATACGGTCGGTGCGCTGCTAAAAGCGCTCGACGAGTCCGGACAGGCCCCCGGCACGCTGGTAATGTTCATCTCGGACCACGGGATGGCCCTTCCGTTCGCCAAGACCAACTGCTACCTGCACTCGACCCGCACGCCCTGGATCGTTCGCTGGCCAGGCGTGATAAAGGGCCCGAAAGTCGACAAAACTCACTTCATCTCCGGGATAGACTTTATGCCCACCGCCCTGGAGGCCGCGGGTCTTCCGAAAGTCGGCGGGCTCGACGGCGTTTCGTTCCTCGATATTCTCAAGGGCGGAAAGCAGGCGGGGCGAGAGATCGTTTTCACGCAGTTTCACCAGACGGCCGGTCGAAAACGCTTCCCGATGCGAACCATTCAGGACAAGCGGTTTGGATATATTTTCAATCCGTGGTCCGACGGTAAAACGGTATTTAAGAACGAGTCGCAAAGCGGGCGGAGTTTCAAGGCGATGCAGGCGGCCGCCGGCAGCAATCCAAAGATCGCCGCGCGCGTCAAACTCTTCCAGTACAGGGTTGTCGAGGAGTTCTACGACTTCGAGAAAGACCCCGACGCGCTGAACAACCTGATCGATAATGCGGAATACGAATCGCAAATCGACAAGATGCGCGCCGAACTGCTGAGATGGATGATCGCCACCGGCGACCCGGCCAGGGCGGCATTTGAAAACCGCGACTCCCCCGAAGCCCTGGCAAAATTCATGACCGAACAGAACGCAAGATCGCGTAATATGCCCAAACGGAAGAAGAAGGCGACCGGGCGTCGGGATAAGCGTGAGTAATCGAGGAGTGACGTGGAAAATACAGTGTCGACTGATACGCCCAATTCGGATTGTCCGTTCTGCGGAGAGGTTTTTGAGTCTCAGATTGTTGAGACTTGCGGGACGGTTGTGGCCGTGGCCGATGCATCTCCGGTCAGCGTGGGGCACATGCTGATAGTTACCGTGAGGCATACCGAAGATATCTTCTCGATGACTGACGATGAGAGGTCCGACGCGATGAAGATGGTCGGTATCCTCAAACGGCGCGCCCTTGGCATCGATCCGTCGATTACCGGATTCAATGTCGGCGCCAACTGCGGCGTCTCGGCGGGGCAGCACGTCATGCACGCTCACATCCATTTCATACCCCGCCGCGATACCGAGCCGGTAAAAGGCGTGGTTCGCAACAAAATGGCATATTGAATACGACGGAGCGGTCGCTAATTTCCGATGGCCACTTCACGGCGGTCTTGGTATATTCTTCATACTTGATTGGCTTATGATGATGATGGAGATGCTGTATGGCAGGAAATGAATCCAAGGCATTAGCGGACCTTCAGAAGGTTCTGGACATTACCAGGGTAATGGTCGCCACGGTCGACCTCCGCGACCTGCTGGAGTTGATAATCGATCGGAGCATGGAACTGCTCGATGCCGAGCGCGCCAGCGTATTTCTCTACGAGGAGGAGACCAACGAACTGGTCAGTATCGTTGCGGCGGGCAGCGGGGAGATTCGTTTTCCCGCCGACAGGGGTCTAGCCGGCGCCGCCGCACAGGGCAAGGCGACTATAAACGTTTCCGATGCTTACAACGATGACCGTTTCGATTCGACCACAGATCACAAGAGCGGTTTCCGGACTCGAAACATCCTGTCAATGCCTCTGTGCGATCATCAGGGGGGGCTCGTCGGTGTACTCCAGGTGCTCAACAAGCGGGGGGGCGACTTCAGCGGCTCCGACGTGAACCTGGCCGAAACGCTGAGCGCCCAGGCCGGTGTGGCGTTGCAGCGGGCGAAGCTGATAGAGCACTACGTAGCCAAGCAGGAAATGCAGCGGGCGATGGAGATCGCCCGGGAAATCCAGCGGGCGCTGCTGCCTGACGGTCCGCCGCTGATAACCGGATTTGACATTGCGGGTTTTTCCGAATCGGCTGACGATACCGGTGGAGACACTTTTGACTTCCTGCAGTTGCAGGACGGAAGGTGGATGCTGGCTGTTGCTGACGCCAGCGGGCATGGGATTGGTCCGGCGCTTGTTATTGCCCAGACCCGGGCGATGCTGAGGGCGATTGGGATGCAGGGGCACGACGTTCCGTCCATTCTGGCTACGGCCAACAACCTTCTCTGCCGAGACCTCCGCGGGCGATTCGTGACCTGCTTCCTGGGCATGGTCGACGAGATCACAGGCGGTATGACCTATGCATCGGCCGGGCACGGACCGCTGCTGTTCTACGATTACCAGCAAGATGAATTCGACGAGCTTCCCGCAACCGGACTGCCCATGGGCGTCATGGAGGAGGCGGACTACGAGCAGGTGGTGGCCAGGCAGTTCGAAAGCGGCGATTTTGCGGCGATTACTACCGATGGATTCTTCGAGGCCGAGAACGTTGACGGAGAGATGTTCGGTATGGCCAGGCTAAGGGATCTCCTGCGAGACAATCGCGACCTGCCGGCGGTTGACATGATAGCAGAACTCTGCAAGGCGACCGAGGAGTTCACGCGCGGGATGAAGCAGGCTGACGATCTGACTGTAATAATCATAAAGAAGGCCTAGAAAAAGGGGTCAGGACTCTTTGTTTGAGGCATCGCCAAACAAAGAGTCCTGACCCCTTTTTGCAGGCCATGCCAGGCGAACCACACCGCCGGCGGTCTTGCATTCGGCGGGCCAGTCTTCGATCTCGGGTCCCTGGGCGAGGCAATGACTGCAGATATCGAGGTATATCTCCGTGGGCATATCGCCGGGGCGGAGTTGGTCGGCTTGCTGGAGCAGTTCGCGGGCTTCGGCGAAGCGGCGTTGGGCGATGAGGCCCATCGCGTCGGAGAAGTGTGCGATCCCCTGGCGGTCGGACTCGTCAATTTCATCTATGGGTCCTATAACTTCAAAGAGATCCAGGGAGTTCCTGACCCCGGTGATGAATACGTCTCCCAGCGGTCTGACCAGCAGGTTGTCGCGATCGCACAGGCTCCAGGCATGTGCGCTGACGATTATCCTCGTACCGAAGAATTTGTTTGCCGATTCGAGCCTGGCCGACAGATTCACGCAGTCGCCGATGGCGGTGTAGTCCATACGCTGGGTTGAACCGCAGTTACCGACCATGGCTTCTCCACTGTGGATACCGATGCGCACCCGCAGTTCCACCTTTCCGCCGAGTTCAGCGGCGAGTTCCTCGTTGAGTTTTTCGACTTCTATCTGACACAGCAAAGCCGCGTCGACCGCTTTGGACGGATGGTCCGGTTGGGTGACCGGCGCCCCGAACAGCACGAAGACACCGTCGCCCAGGAACTTGTTGAGGTATCCTCCGCATTGGTTCTGGACAATGTCGGTGACGCCGTCGAAGTATCGGTTCAGCAGTGCGACAGTTTCGTGCGCGCCCAGTGATTCCGATAGAGGCGTGAAACCCGCGAGGTCCGAGAACATGCAGGTAAGTTCGGTTTTTCGCCCGCCGAGACTGGCCAGGGACGGGTCGCTCAGGAGGCGGTCGACCAGCGCCGGAGAAAGGGCCTGGGCGAACATACCGCGGATCTGCCGCTTGGCTCGCTCTTCGGTCAACTGTCGAAAGCCCGTGACGAACAGGAAGCTGACGAGCATCGCGCCGAGCGGGGCTACAAACGCCAGCCAGATGCTCCACCATGCGAAGACGACCAGGACGTTGAACAGCACATAACCGACTGCGGCCAGAAGCGACAGCGGTGCGGCCTGCAGGATCGGGCGTGTTGCCGCCAGAAGGGAAACCAGAACCCCCGTAAGAATAATGACTATTGTATTGGTCCACATACCGGCCGGATACACGAAGCTGCCCGAGAGAATGGTGTTGATGATATTGGTGTGTACGATTACGCCCGGTGTATTCGGTCCCAGCGGAGTGGGTACGAAGTCCGGCACGCCGGTTGACGTGGCGCCGAGCATGCAAATCTTGTTGGCGACCTTCGGGCGGAGTTTGTCCATCAACAACCGGATGTTGCTTTCGATCCGCAGGTTCTCCTGCTGTAGTTCGGTCTCAATGGCGAGCAATTCTCTTGCGCGGGTCAGTGCTTTGAGAAAAGCCTGTTGGTCCGGTGAATCTTCCGCCGGTTGTGTCGTACCTGACGATGGCGGTTTACCGAGGAATACCTCCAGGTTACCAGGCTCCCGGAGTTTGGCGGTCAGAGAAGCCAGGTCGTCTTCCAGGTGTTTCTGGATGTCTGTCTCTATTTGTCTCGATTTGGAAACCAGTAGCTCGGAATCCATCGCTTTGGACGGAGTATAGAGGGCTGTTCTTTGCAGTTTCCGTTCGTTGGAGAGTCGGTTGCTATAAGCCTCATCGAACTGCGCCCTTTCCGTCGAGTGCCGCCAGTAGAACGCCTCAAGCTTCTTGTCCTTGACCTCTTCCTTGCGCATTGTGAGGAATCGTACTCGAAGTCCCTGGATGCGGGCGGCATTAAGTCGGCGTGCCTCCTTCTCCCGCCAGATATGCACAACTGCTCCGGCCGAAATGTGATCCAGACCGTATGTCGAGGTTCCGATGGCCTTGCGAGGCCAGCGGATTACCATGCAACCGTTTGAGTCCAGGGGCACCATGCGCCGGGTGCCGTCTTTGCAGCGGATAGTGAAACTGGATTTATCGGACTTCATGGAAGCTATACCGCGGTGTCGAGAGGCAAGTTCGTGCAAGGCCATCGCCACTGCAAACTGCGGGTAGATGCGGTTGCTCCCGCGGAAGAACAGGGGACTGCGCCGCACGAGCTTATCCGCGTCGGGCAGATAGGTCACACAACCCGCCCCCGCGGCTGGTATTGCAAACCGGACGAGCGGTGGAGTCATTCGGCCGGATCGGATATTCAGGGCGCCGACGCAATTGGCAGGAATGGCGAATTTCTCCATCACGGTGAGAGATCGGTGGTATAGATAGGCTTTCTTGACAGTATCCACGCGAGCCTCTTTGGGAAAGCTTTTGAGGACCGGATCGAGATCGGAGCCTGGATTGTCAGACATGAATTGTGAGACATCGTCGTAGATCTCCGAGGTCAAAGATGCCTCTGACGCCGGATCAACGTGCATTGCGAGGAAGACGTTTTTTGCTCTTGCAAGCGATGAGGCAAAGATGTCGTCATCGAAGACAGGCTGGGGCGGCGCTTCTGAAAGAATCTCTTCATCATTACCGGCGTATACCGCGTCACGCGGCGATTCGAAGCGGAGTGTCTGAGCCTCGTTAAGTATCAGGTCAACCATGACCGCTTTGGCGCCGCAGTCTTTGAGGACGTTGATGATTGAGGCCAGTTTCTGGCGAGGCCAGGGCCATCGTCCCACTAATTCCAGGCTTCCGTCATCGATATCTACCTGCAGGATGTCGTCGAGCAGCGCCGCGTCGGTGAGACCGAAACGCATATCGAGCGCACGAAGTTCGGTGCGCGGATCCAGACCGATCCAGAAGGCGATCAGGATAAGCAGCGTTCCCAGAAGTCCGATCAGAAACGCCGCCAGCGGGCGAGATGTCTTCATAGGCCGGTAACTCATACCAAGAGCCTAATCCCGCCGCCTCGCCGGGGCAAGTGCAATACTGGCGGCGACTATCGAGGATGCCTGTGTTCGGGGTCGCCGCCGCCAATGGGTCCGCCACCGCTGACGGGGCCGGTGACCTGGGGTAGGTTTGTTGCAACCGGATCGTTAGTGGTAACGGGCAGGATCAGTTGCGGAGAGCCTCCGGACCCGGTCTGGGGATTACCGACGAAACCGACGATCCCTCTACCCCCGCCGTTGACCAGCAGGTTCTCGATTTCAGGCACCGTCAACCCGCCGTGCGGATCACCGACGTTGGTGCCCTGCTGGGCGAGCAGTTGCGCGACCGCCGGCGGCAGATCCTGGTTGGTCCATGCGCCGGCGATGAGGGAGGTTACCCTGTTGGCCATCGTTGCCTGCCACGCTCCATCTGTTCCCTTGGCCTGGAAGGAGAAATCACCCCACTGGGCCATCTCGCCTCCGGTGCCCGTTGCCGCCAGTGTGCCCACAGCCGTGCGGACGCGAAAATCATTGGCGCCTTGGCTGGAGTCTACTTTTGCACGTATGGCGCCGTACTTCAGACCGAGTCTGGTCTTGACCAGTTTACCCTGCTTTTGGAACGAGGCGATACCGATTTTCGAACCGCTCTTTATCGTGACATTGCCCCGATTCGAGAATTCCAGGACCACCTTACCGCCCAGACCGGTGCGGACGAGTGTCATTTCGGTCAGAGTATCTCCGGCCTTTATCGCTGTCCATTTCGCCTTTTCTTCCGTGGCGGAACGCTGCTCGGCGATTCCGGATACGGAGACCACCGTGACGTTGAGTTTGTCGGTTTTTGCGGCATCATTTTTCGGGGCCTTGTCGGCCGCTTGCTTGGCGGGCGCCTCCTCGGCGGCCTTTTTGGCGGATGGTTTTTCGGCGGCTGGCGCTTTGGCCTGGGCCAGGATCGGCCCGGTCGACAAGGCAACCACGGCCCCTATAATAATCGTATATCGCAGCATTGTCATCTCCTGCTAGTCGGTATTACCTACCATGTCGGGGAACCTCCGTGTTCGTTTATACATGTCGGCCCTTGTCAGCACTGAGGCGAATTCCATTCCGCTGACTTTTGTTGAAGCCGAACCTGGTGTCATCATTTGTCTGTATTGAAGTTCCCGCAGGCAGTATCGCTCGCTGGAACCGGTGATTCTCAGGATTATTCCGCCCGACAACCCGCAGGCGCGACAGATCATGCGGGCGAGTTTTCCCCTGGAGAGTTCTCGTGAAGCATCGTAGTCGCCTTTGGGGTTGAGTACGTTCTTACCGAGCAGAAGATCGACCCTCTGCTTGAACGTTCCGGCCTTGTCAGCACCGTCGAGCATGAGGATACCTCGCATGGCATCGTTTTCAGTGATAGTATCCTGTGAGGATATTCTATCCAGAAAGGCCGCGGAGTTCTCGCCTTCAGGCAGGGTTGCATTTTCGCCGGTCACCGTGAGTCGTGAAGAGGCGCAACCGCCCAAAGCCACGACCGCAGCGAGTCCTGCTATCAACAAATAATAGCGTCGTGATGTCACATGCATCGCATTTTTTCCTATTTAACAGGCCGCCGGTCCGCCCGCGCGGTCCATGCGCCCCGCCCTATACCTCTAGAAGCTAAAGACAAGACCACTGTACAGGAACTGCCTGGGGGACTTGTCACCGCCGTCATAAGCGTCTCCCGGATAAAACACACCGTACCGCACCGTCAACGCCAGGTCGCTGGTCATGCGCCAATTGCAGAAGTAGTCCATTTCAAATCCGGTCGAGTTGGCTTCTGAGGTGGTCATCGGGTCGCTGATAGGCGCCGAACCGTGAGCGCGGCTGTAAAAGAACAGCTTCGTTCCAACTTCCATCTTTTCAAACATCTCGATGTGCTCCAGCGGGAAGAGGCTTGCGTTGATGGCGTACACGTGGATGTTCGATATCTCGGGTGACAGGGCAAGGCCCAGATCGCGAAACCCAAAAGCCCCGAAACCGTGGTCTACGGTTCCCGCGCGGTTTCCGCCCACGGTCGCCACCGGGCTCCCGGTGCGGTCGCTGTCGCCCGAGGCGAAGACATACTCAAAACCGATTCTCGGTTTGGTGGGGCAGTCAACGAACAGATACTCGATCAGCGCGTCGACGGCCCATGCCTGGATGCGGTCCTGGCCTGAGGTGCGCCCAGCCGAGTAGGTCTTGCCCATTTCGGCGACACCTTCAACCTGGTATCGCAGATTCGACACGAGAAGCGTTCCGGTGCTGCCCACACCGATGTAGTCGGAGTTGTATTCGTATGACTGTCCCGGCGATCCGGCTGCGGGGTCCGTATTGTCGTCGTTGTGCATGTAGTATACGAACGGGCGGTGTTGGCTGAAACCACGATACGCGGCCTCAAAGCCCGTCAACCATCGCTGCTGGCGGTTGGCTACTACTACCGAATTATCGATATTCCACGAATCCCTGAGCGTGCTGCCGATGAATCCCATCAATTCCCAGTCGCCGGCGGTAACCTCGATCTTGCCCATATCCAGCGTGGTCGAGAGTACCAGAGACGTTCCGATGCTCATGAAATCCCGCCCGATTTTTACGCGCATGCCGATCGGTGGAACCTTGCCCGCCTGATTCTGAAGGAGCTTGCCCAGGTCGAACTGATACCAGGCCCGCTCGACTTCCGTTCCGGATTCGTCGTGCCTCTGGCCCGACCAGTCGTCATAGTTCGCCAAACCGCGAACGTAGGCCTTGTGGACGCCCTGGAGATTCAGGCTTGCCCAGCCCCTGAGTTCGTATTGGCGCATTTGACGTTCAATTCGGGCTGAGGCGTCGTCGTAATTGAAAATCGCCATGTTAAGCCACCCGCCCACATCGACGTCTTTTTCGCGGATCTCGGGGTCGACCTGGTCAAGCTTGACGCGAAGTTGCTCGTCGTAAATGCGAGTGGCTGCGGGTTGTGCGATGGCCTGCCCTGCAGATATCGCCACAACCACAATGATAACCATCCGCCACCATACCATCCGATGTGTTTTATCGCTGAATCCATTCATGTGTTCGCAAACCCTTTATTTTGAATTCTTGAGGATCGACAAAGACCCGCGGAGCGGTCGATCCCTCGAGCGAACAGTACCGGGCTCCGATGAAACCGTAACCCGAACTATAATAACCCCTAGAATACACTACCTGGTATTATCTGTCAACACGCCACGGAGAATAAATTCAACTCGCGAAACTCGGAATTCTCCCTTACGGTTAATACGTGAAGGAACAGTGCGAATCGTTGAACTTCTGCGCGAGTTAACCCGCGGTCGTGTCGTGAGTAACGGATTGCCTCATTCGCTGAACGACGCCTGGTCGGATTCCTTGAGTTGCTTCTCGACTTTGTGGTAGAGATAGGATGCCGCAATCATCAGCGTACCCATGACGAAGAACGATATGATCCGGTAGATCTGGCTGACATTGGCCATATCGATCAGCAGCAGTTTGACCGCAGTCAGGGCGAACAGCGCCAGTGCAGCCAGCCGCAGCGGCATGATGCGGCGCCAGAAGCCTATCGACAGCATCGCCGAGGCGTAGAGCCCCCAGACGATAGTGACGGCCATCTGGGCGGTCCAGGCGGCCTGGCTGGGATCGGTGATGTTGCGATAAAGCCATTCCGCGGGCTCCATACTCAACAGCGCCAGCAGCGACAGCGTAAACCAGGCATACAGTGGGACGATTGTCACGCTGGGCACGGTGAATGTCCGGCGGTCGCCGCGGGTTACAGTGGCCCACGCCAGAATAACCCCAAGAGTAATCAGCACCGCGGCAAACCGCGGATTGAGGAACATTATCGTATAGTCCTGGTGGTAATGTAAATACGCCTGGAGTCCGCATATCCAGGCAATCGCCAGAGGCGCCAGCCCGGTCGAATACGCCTCGGGCACTCTCTTGAGCCTCCCGACCACCAGGTAGACCGCAGCGCAGGCCGACAGCAGCATCGTCGCGACCCACCATGCCGTGTAGCGCTGGTCAAGGCCCCAGTGGGGCGACATTCGCCAGACCCATGGCGACTATCGTTACTATGCACATCAGGGCAAAGGTGAGCGTCTGGCTTTCTATGACGGGAACTTTGTAGACGTTTGGCGAGTACGCGGCAAACAACGCCGCGTACAGGACCATGATCCCGCCGCCGATGAGCCCTTGGCCTAGCGGGCGCATCTCCTGGCGCTGGAAGTACTCGCCCAACGCCAGCAGGATTCCCCCTGTGATGACCGCCAGTAGCACCTGGATGCCGGGTCCGATCCAGCCGACCTTGAAGGCGTGATCCAGGAAGAATGCGGCGCTGAGGAACAGGATGACAACGCCCGCCAATGTCAGCCATCGCTTACCCGCGGTCGATTCGAAACTGGTCCAGTCGGTTCCACGCGACGTCGGAGTGGCGGCGATCCGGGACGCGGTGACCGCCGTTGGTATGGGCGGCGGAGCCGGAGGGGGATCGAGCGGTTGGATTATCTCCACTTCATCCTGGGAAACTGCAGTTTGCGGGAGTGTCTCCGGCGGTGGGGGAGGTGCGGCCGGGGCGAGCGATACCGTGGTCGCCGTATCGGGGGCCTGGGAGATTTCAGGAGGAGGTTCGATCTCGATTGGGGGCGAGTGGTCTGGCTCAAGCGACGATAGTCTGTGACGGACTATCTCCAGTTTTGCCGAGAGGTCCGCGATGATGTCGCGATACGACTCGACAGACTGCAGCAGCCTGCCAGTTCTCGCCAGGGCTACAAATGCCGCTATCGCCCCGGCCACAATGAATATCAGGAGGAATATCAGCAGAATGAAGATTGATTCCATGACGGACATACTCCTCAGCGCCGCCCGCGACCAGGCAATGCGCCGCGGAAGGTTGCCCGCAAACCGGCTTGTCCCCAAAACTCACAGGTCACTCCGGAAATGATACACGCGGCGCCGCGGTCAAGCAAGATCGAATATCAGGCGCGCCGCCTGACCGCCTGACAGGGTCGGGCAGTTGTTCATGGCTTTCGAACAGCGCCACCGATGAAGTCGGAGGTCGAAAACAGGCTTTTCTCTGATCTGTTTTACGTCTCGGCCTGACCGGGAGCTATCTTCCTGAAGTTTTCTCCCGGGTTCTTGCGCCCGGCGGTTGAATGGCGACGGCCTTGGGAAGGGCCTTGATAAAGTTCTGGCGAAGACTGTAAGTGTATGCGCCTTGTGTCGGGATCATGAGGATATCTCCATCCTGAATGTCTTCACCCCAGTAGCTGTACCCCCAGACGTCATGCGGCGTACAGAGGCAGCCAAGCACGTTGCACGGACGTTCCGTCATCGCCGGACGCGTCAGGTTGATCACCGGGAAGTAGTCATGCTCGAAACGCTCCCAGCCGATCGCATTGGCGCCCGCATCGGTAATGACCAGATCCGGCGCCTTGCAGTCGATCACGGTCATCAGCAAATGCATGCCGTCGTTACAGAGCCATCGGCCCGGTTCGAGGCAGATGCGAGCATCCAGGCGGGGCGCCAGGTGCTCCAGGACCGCTCGCCCCAGTTCGCGGGCGAATGTCTCGATGGGCGTGCCGGGCATACGACGGGGAATCCCCCGCGAGATCGAATCAGGGTCCAGGATACCGCGGAGCATTCCCGCCGAAGTCGCCGCCTCCTGAAGCCATTCACCCTGGGCGGGCCAATATCCACCACCGATGTCAACAAACTCCAACTGGCTCCGGAAGCCAGGGGACAACGCCCCGAGCACTTTCGCCAGTTTCCCAATGAACGCAATCTGCCTGGCGGGGTCCATGTTCCAACTGGTGTGGAACTGCAGGCCGCACACGCTCACGTGCGGGCATTGATCGGCTTGCGACAGGAAGTTCTCCAACTCAGATGGAGCAATACCGAACTTGCGCCACAGGCCGTTGGGGTCGCTGGTCAGGCGAACGCCCGCCCTGATGTGCGTGTCGCTTCGGGCGGCGCAAGCCTCGAGCCGCCGCAGTTCGGAGAAGCTGTCGATCAGAACGGTTACGCGATCCGCATGACGCACGGCAAGGTCCAGTTCGTCGGGCGTCTTGCCCGGACCGCTGAACACGATGTCGAATGCGTCCAGGTCAAGGGCAATCTGCAGTTCAACGCCGCTTGATACGTCCAGCCCCAGGTCGACGTCCAGAAACGTCTCAATGACGAGCGGATGATTGTTGCTCTTGACCGCATAGTAGACACCAGGCGGCTGGGCGAATATGTTCCGGAAGGCCTCCTGGAACTGCATTGCCCGCTGGCGCAGGGCATCGGTGTCGATCAAGTACAGGGGCGAACCGTGTCGCTCGGCAGCCTGCAGGAAGGCGTCCTTCCGGTCGATATAACCGGACACAAAGGCAGATATCTCCTGGCGAGGGAGTTCCGCCGCGTTCTGCTTCAGTATTTGTGCGGCAAGGCGAATATAGTCATCTGGTCGAATCGTACTCATGGGGCACCCGCAATCGGAACCTTAACCCCATCGAGGATTTCTCCGCACTGTGCCTCCACGTCGAGGTCCGGGGCGGGACGGAAGATGACGTGCCCAAGCAGCCATGAACTGTAGTCCCCGGGCGGCAGGACGACTTTGTGGCCGATCCGGCGGATGATATGGACTTCCCGAACGCGGTGGTCCTCCCGCGCCTGCTGAGCGTCTATGGCCCGAACGACTCCTTCCCGCCGTGCATAAATCCTCAGTCCGACCATCTGCTTCCAGTCTCCGCCAGGCGGGACGCCGATCGGTTTGCACTCGGCAAAGTCGAGAGTCAACTCCAGCATGTCGAATCCCGCGGCATGTCGGAGCAGGTGCGGCAGGCAGTCTCCCCCCGGCCGCGGCGCCAGTTCAAGCAGGACCGGTTCGCCTCCGTCGGGAATGATGAAGTCCGCCATACACATGGCCCGGCATAATCCCAGGCAGCGGGCCGCCTGCTCCAGGACTCCGGCCAGATCCGACGGCGAGAGCGATTGGGGCAATACCGCCGGCGCCAGGTATCCCAGCACCGTGCCCAAGGGGCCATCCGGTAACAGGATCTTCCTGGCCAGACGAATGATCGTGATTCCGCAATCCTCGATCAGGAAATCACAACTGAACTCGGGGCCGAGGATGAACTCCTCAGCCAGGATACTTGAATCCGCACCCGCGTAGAGTCGGTTCTTACATTGCCGATCCAGCCCCTGGCGAATAGTCCCGACAGCGTCCATCGCCTCGCGTTTGCTGCGGCAGAGGAACACCAGTTCGCTTCCGGCGCCGGTGAGAGGCTTGAGCACGCAGGGCCCGGGCGACTCTGACAGGAACAAGGCGGCGTCTTGCGGCGATACGATCTCACTGGACCGTGCCGTGGGGACGCCCGCGGCGACCCATATCTGTTTACAGCGGAATTTGTCCCGACACCGGCTGATCGCCTGCCCCGACGGATAGGGCAAGTCCAACCGATCGGCCAGAATGGCCGCCAGCGCCATGGACTCATCGTCAAAGCAGGCGATTCCCGCCAGGCGGATGGTCCACCTGTCGAGGTGTCCGGCCAGCTTCCGCCAGGCGTTCTCGGCGCCCGTCAGATCCACCAGCAACTCCGAACAGGCGTCAGGAGCGGTCTCTCGGGCGTTTTGTCGCAATAACGGATCGGTCAGGAACAATCCCCGGCCCGGGCAATGGCGGTCGATCCAGTCGACATAGTCCGGCGTCGTTCCCACCACCAGAACGCGATTATCAGGCGACATGGATCAGACTCTTTCCGGAATCTTCGGCATCTGGTATAGACGCCTTGTCGGAGCGTATCTGGTACAGCGGTCTGGCGGTCAGATGAAACCGCTCCTTCCAGCCAAAGTCGCCGCACAGGAAATCAACCGCGTGGAACCGCTGCTGACAGGCCCATTCAATATGATGCAAATTGATCAGCTTGGCTACGCCGGGGAAACGCATGTCCGTCCCGCCGGCCAGGACCGTGTAGGCGCCCCGATACACCGCCCCCATATCAATCGCCGCAACCGCGCCGCCCAGAATGACCGTCGTGATTCGCAGCCGCCCACGATCGCTCAAGAGTTTCGCCATGGCTCGAAAAGCGGATAGAAAACGCTCATCTGCGAAGTAGGACCGCCCGCCGAACGCCTGAAGGTTCAGATCGAACAGCCGGTCGATGTCCCGCGGATCATCGTGCCGATATGCGACCCCGAGGTCTTCCAGTTCGGCAAGTTCCCGTCGCAGCCGCTTGCGGCTTTTTCCGGAAAAAGCCGCAAGATAGGTCTCAAAGCAGTGGTCATACTCCGCGGGATGGAAGAGATAACCGGTCTCGTCTATGTCGCAGATCTGTTCGGATTCATCTCCTCCCGCCACCAGGTAGCGCAGGTGCGTTCCAGCCGGGCAAGCCTCCAGAAGTTGTTGGCGGACCTCCGCGGTGTCGGCGATGATCCGGTTTTGCTCCAGCCATGTCTTACCGCCCCACGTCTCGCCCGGAAAACAGCCGCAATACCCGTGATCTTCGATCTCGCTCAGGGCCAGCAGACCATGCACTCCCGAACCGTCTTCGGCGACCAGGAACCGCGGGCGATGGCCGTACTGTTCCTGGAAACAGGCGCGGATCTCCCATAGATCAAACAGCGATTGGGCAAAAACCAATCGCTGCCAGACCTGTTGGCATCGGTCCAGATCCGCGACGATATTTATCCGCATTCTCAGCGTCTCAGCGACACGTGAAGGATGCTCGAACTTCCCATGAAGTATCGTTCCGCGAAGTCGCGTGCGACTTCCGGGTCGTAGGGCTTGCAACTGAACACGTCAAGGTAGGTCGCGTTGGTCAAGTTGGCAAAATGGGCGGAGATCAACGATGTTTCGATCAACTGCACCATCGAAAATCCCGCAACCTTCTCGTCCTCGCCGAAATGGACGACCTGCGTTTCGCCGAAGCGTTTCATCTCGATCAGATCGCACAGATCAACGACGAACTGCCGAATAAACTCGGCGGAACGGATCCGTTCGGGGTCGCAATCGTAGATGTCGATGCTGGAGGCGATGCCCCAGACCGCCTCTTCAGTCGCTTGCCGCATAATGGCCGGTCCCGAGATGCTGGCTTCCGCGGCGTGCGAACGCCTGCCGAGACAGGCGCCGGGGATTACCGGCTCCTGCGTGGACACGGAAACTCCGACATCATCGCCAAGAACTAACGTTTCGGCGCCGTATCCTCGGGATTCGAGCGATGTCGGCGCACGCCCGAATCCTTCCTGACTCTCTCTCTGTATTCGATCGCCTCTTCCTGTTCTTCCCATGTTGTTTCCTTTTGCTTTTTCTTCTCTATGGAACGTTTCCTGGTCATGACTCTCGCCCTATCCGGTTTCTTGGGGCCCATTAAAAAAGAAGCTCAGGCTGGCCCTGCCCAAAGACCAACCGATCAGACTCCATGACATTGCAAATGGCGTGCCAATACGGGGTTATGCTGAGGCACCTGATGCGTAACTGCCTGTATCAAAGCCCCTTGCGAATTTCAGCTTGTGGTCTGGCGCCTGTTTTCAGTCGTATGTAAGCACCGCCTGTGAGGATCAGAACGGTAGTTGGCTACCGACCAAGATCTCGCCGGATATAAGGCCCGGGGAATAAAGATGATGTGTCGCGCGAACGTGACATGTCTTTTTTCAGCATATGAGGCAAATTACTTGTTGTTATACAATGATCAGTAGTATTATACTGGTAGCCTTGTAATCGGTATGTAGATACTTCTAATCCATAAAACTTTGTGGAGAACGGTCATGATACTTCGGGTGGTCTTGTTGATTGAACAGCAGAAACTGCGAGACAACCTTCGCAGGCAGCTTGCCAGTTCGGACATCGTCTTTGAGCAGATTCGCCCGGGCAAGCGCGCGTGGGAACGGGTCATCCGGCGTGGCGCTGATGTCATAATCATCAGCCAGTCCACGATCCCTGAACCTGTCGACGGCAACATCTCGGTGCTCGCCGATTTGCCCGAAGTTCCCACAACAGTAGTGATCTCGGGAAGCGAATCCGTCGAGGAGCACGCAATACTACTGGCCGCCGGTTGCGACACGGTTCTTTACGCAGGCCTGCCCGCGCAGCGGATTGTTGATGCCATCCAGTCAGTACTTGACTCTCGCCATCAACTTGTCCAGCAGGATATGGCCGGCCGGAAGCCCACTTATCAACCGCGGTTGGCGGATTTCGTTTCTCAAAGCCCTCCGATACAGATGTTCATGGCGACTGTCCGCCGAATCGTCCCCAGCAGTTCATCGTTGCTGATTCTCGGAGAAACGGGCGTGGGAAAGGAGCATCTGGCGCGGGCGATTCATGCCGAGGGCCCACGCTCCGCCAGGCCCTTCGTAGCCATCAACTGCGCCGCTCTACCGGAACAACTGCTGGAGAGCGAGTTGTTCGGACATGAAGAAGGCGCCTTCACCGGGGCCACGCGAAATCGGCGCGGCGCGTTTGAAATGGCGCACGAAGGGACCATTTTCCTTGACGAGATCGGTGAAATGCCCCTGCAGTCTCAGGCGAAACTGCTCAGGGTGCTCCAGGACTTCGAGGTGCGGCGAGTCGGCGGTGAACGAACGACATACGTTGACGTGCGCGTGATTGCCGCATCGAACGACGACCTGGAAGCCGAGTCGCATGCTCGTCGATTCAGGCGCGACCTGTTCTACAGGCTCAGCGTTGTGACCTTGACCGTTCCGTCCTTGCGGCAGCGCAGGGAAGACATCCCTGCTTTGGTGGCGGACTACATCGCCCGTTTGAGCATGCGAATTGGCCGTGATGTCGGCGGTATTGCCGCCGACGCCCTCGATCGACTTTGCCGGCACAACTGGCCCGGGAATGTCAGGGAACTGATTAACGTTATCGAGCGGGCCATGCTGCTCTGCGAAGGCGACGAGATCACGCTTGGCGACCTCCCGGCCAGGATCGCTTACCCGGAACAGACGTCGATCTCCGCTTTGACGAAGATGCGGGAACTCCCTGCAGAGTGGCGGGGCAAGACACTGCACGAGATTCGGGACGGCGTTGTCGAGGATGTCGAACGAGCTTACCTGACGATGATACTTACTGAGACCGGGGGACAGGTCGGTCTGGCGGCCCAACGGGCGGGGATTCATTCCCGCGGCCTGTACGATAAGATGCGGAAGTACGGCCTGCGAAAAGAAGAGTTCCGGGAGGGGGGATCAGGCAGGGATTGAAGCAATGCGGTTGCTCTGTACTGATTCAGCGTGAAGTGGACAGATGTTTGTTTTCTCCTCTCAGGTGGGCGGTCCTGGTCATCATCGTCTGTTCCCGCGTCGTCCGATTCGTCCGTCCTTTTCGCCAGGTTCGGTTTGAAACTGCACGAAGGGAAAACGCGTTTGATCGAGTTCGGTCGCTATGCGATCGAACGACGCGAACGGCGCGGCGAGAACCGGCAGGAATCTTTCGACTTTCCGGGTTTCTTACTTGGGCCTTTCGGGCCGCGATTCTCCGGCAGCAGGTCGCGCCGGAAATGATACACGCGGCGCCGCGGTCAAGCAAAATCGAATATCAGGCTACGCGACCCTCGGCAGGGAGAGGGTTTCCGAATGAGTCTTGCTATCACCGCGCGACCGTGTTGCAATCTACGGTGACGCGTGAGTCGGTGATATCTGTTCACCGAATTTTACCGGTTACATGGAGTCAGCATATGGAATCCTCAAAAGGCATGAATCGCCGCAACTTCGTTAAGGTCGCCGCATCAGCCCCGCTGGTCCTGAGTGTTGTCCCCAGCCGCGCAGTCGGCGGGGCGGCGTCAAAGGCGCCAAGCGAAAAACTCAATCTCGCCTGCGTTGGAATGGGCTTTCAGGGCCAGAGAATGCTCCACAGCCTTCTCAAGCGGTCGGACGTTCGCGTTGTGGCCGTCTGCGATCCGAACACCGAGACCAATGACTACCTCGGCTGGGGACGCTCCGACGCCAAAACCGGAATGAGCGGGGGCCGCCGCGTCGGGCAGAGAATCGTGGACGCCGCCTACCGGCGCGCCAAAGGCGCCGGCGCCCGCAAGGGATGCAGCACGTATGCGGACTTCCGAGAGATGCTCGAAAAGGAAAAGGACCTCGACGCCGTACAGATCATCACCCCCGACCATCTCCACGCGACGATCGCCATTGCGGCGATGAAGAAGGGCCGGCATGTCGCCATGCACAAGCCCATCGCCAATCGGATGTACGAGAGCAGGCTGACGGTGGATACCGCCCGCGAGAGCGGTCGGTCGACCCACCTCCACGCGTGGATAGAGACCGCCAATACCTACAGGATTCGCCACTGGATAAAGCAGGGGGCGATAGGCCCGGTCCGCCAGGTCCACCGCTGGATTTACAAGCCGATCTGGCCTCAGGGTATGGCGTCCCTGCCGACCAACACTCCGCCCGTGCCCAAAGGTTTCGACTGGGACCTGTGGCTCGGTCCGGTTCCCCGCAGAGCCTATTCGCCCGAGTACACGCACGCCGTTTACCGCGGATGGTACGAGTTCGGCGCCGGTCCGATGGCCGACATGGGACTCTACGGCCTGTGGATGGACTGGCGGGTCATGGACCTCGGCGCGGCGCTCAGTGCCGAGGCCTGCGCGAGTTTCACCTGCGCGGTTCGCGGTTTCCGCGGCGGGACGGTGAAGAACGACGTATCGTTCCCGCATGCCTCGACGGTGCGTCTGACTTTCCCCGCTCGCGGCGACAAGATGCCGCCATGCGAGGTGTTCTGGTACGATGGCGGTATGCGCCCGCCCGCGCCCGATGCGCTGATCGCCGCCGGCAAGCAGATGCCCCACCAGGGTGTGATGTTCGTCGGCGACGATGGTTGCATAATGGCCGGATACTTCAACGAAAACCCGCGCATCATCGCCAACAAGCCGGGGCGCCAAGCCGCGGATCCGCCCAAGGCGCCCGACGTGAAGATAATCGGAGGGTACGATGAATGGGTCCCGGCGTTCCGCGGCGGCAGGCAATCCCGCGGAAGTTTCCAGAACGCCCAAAACGTGGCTGAAGCCGTCTGCCTGGGCAACGTCGCGATCCGCCTGAACAAACGCCTGGAATGGGACGCCAAAAAAATGAAGATCACCAACATCCCATCGGCCAACAAATACTTCCGACGCGCCGAGTATCGCAAAGGATGGGAATTGTGAGACAAGTTCACAGATCCGTCATCCACCGGGTGGAGCAGCACCCACAGGATCATGCCCAGATAGACCGCCGCCGCGGCCGAGCGAAGCAGCGCAACCCTGCGACTTGCGCTTTCGGGCAAATCGGATGTTGACTTCGCCATCAACGTCTCCTTCCCGATCTCAGCCTGCATAGTCTCTAAAACGGGCGGTCAGGTGGTGGTTGCCGGTTTCTTCGCCGGCTCGCGGGGCGCCCTTTTCAGTTCAAATTTCTCGCCCTTCATTTTCTCGAATGCCTTGACCTGTTCTTCGGTGAGCAGTTCGAGGGCCTGCTTGTCGGCTTCGGCGCTGATTTCGCGAAGTTTCTTCGATGCCTCGGCGCGCTTGGCCTCGTTGGCGTCGCGCATGGTCCGGTAGATTGCAGACCGTTTCGTCCGCGAATCCGCGCCGATCTTGGCGGCCTTGGCCTTCTGGTCGTCGGTGAGTTTCAGCTTCTCGGCGACGTACTTGCTGGCCAGGGTGTCGGTCACGGGGCGGGTTTGCGTGCGAATCTGGTATAACCGGATCATCTGCTCTTTGGACAGCACGTCCTGAAGCTGCTTGCGGGACTTGGCGTCGTACTGGTTGCGCAGCTCGGTGTACTTCGCGCGCCGCTCCTTTTCGTCCTTGATTTTCCGCAGTTCGGTATACTGCTTCCGCATCTCGGCGCGGAGTTTGTCGCTGATCGCCTTGATCTTGGCGACGTCGGCTTCCTGGACTTTCAGCTCCTTCTGCACCTGTTCGATGCTCAGCAGTCCCGTGAGGCTGCTGCGAGACCGCCCGCCGCGCGATCCGCGGCGCCTCCGCGGCGCCGTCTCAGCGGCGAGAACAAACGCGGCGCCCATCATCAGCACCGTCACCGACACCAACACATTTTGCATTCTAGTCATTTCAAGCTCCTTTCAACCGGGGTCTCCGGTCAGGTAATGGTTTTCAAATCGAGCCCTTACCTATTCCGACATGCCCGAACCGGAAACAACGCAAACCGGATTGTCCGCAAAGCGCCGCCAACTGTCAATGTCCGCATGAAGAAACTCCAGGGCACCAGGGCAATCGCATCTGAATCTCAGGTGCGCCAAAGGCGGAAACGAAAACAGGGGGCAGTTTCAATCCTGCCGGGCCTCCGGGCCTGGCGGCAACGCATCGGCGCCTGTGCCATACGGAAATACGATACCGGCGGGGAGGCGTTCTATTTGGGTGTGCGACATTAAAAGGTGGCAGATTATAATGGCCCGTAGTTAAGAGGAAGACAAGGACAGCGGCGAAACCAGATGGGGATTTTTGGATTATTGGATTGCATGGATTAACGGCAAGATTTTGGTAACGACAAGTCTGAAACGGTCGGCCTTTACATAATTGAAGTCGTTAATCCCTTAATCCCGAAAATCCATGTAATCCCCAACTGTCGTTCGAAGGCAAAAAGCTGTCGCCACTTT
>JADHXQ010000017.1 GCA_016782885.1 Phycisphaerae bacterium
TAAGAAAAAGGCATGAAAAAGCGAACAACCCGAAACGAACACATTAAGCCGCCAGCGGAGGCCGGGTTTGCTTTGTGCTTGTCACGCCGCCGCTCCAGCGCCCGCAACGACCTAAAATATACGCTTGTTTAAGGACTAGGAAACTCGGGCTAGTTCTCAGGCTAACCATTGATTGAACGGAATTCCGTTGAGCCAGGGCTCTGGACCATGCTATGCGGAATTCCGTTTATCAGGGCCATTGCCATGCTGAACGGAAAAAGCAAATCCCGTGCCAGTTCTCTTTTTAAGAAGAAAGTCTCCAGCAGTCCGGGGACGAATCGGCTTTCACTGTAATTATCCGCCGTAAATGCCACCAAGGCAAGAACTTCTTTTACCACGAACTTGCTGGAATACGGCTACGACATCCGCACGATCCAGACGCTGCTGGGCCGCGCTCACGTCGAGACAACGATGGTCTACACGCATGTCGTGGCACAGGCCACGCGCGGGGTGAATGGCGGGTCTCTTCGGCCTTCAGGCTTCCAGCAGTTGAAGCGTTTTTTCATCTTGTTGGCCTTTGAAGAACTTCTCCAGGACACGATCAAACACAGATCCCTGCCGCGAGACAGCCGCAAACAGCGTCATTGAAGATCCCAACTTCAGATCATCGGGAAAGCCGAACATTTCCGCGGCTGAACGACCCTCGATACCCAAAACCGCTTCGGCACAATCAGACAGCCTCGCCCCCAGAAGAGGATGTTTCAAGTACGCCCGGGCTTCTTCTATGCTCTTTATGGCATATCGTCTTGAAATTGAACTATGCCCCAAACCGTCAATCTGGGGAAAAATGAACCACATCCAGTGAGTTCGCTTGTACCCGGCGTTCAATTCGGCCATGGCGCGATCGTAGACGCCTTCCTGGGCTTTTGTAAAGCGGTTCAAGTTGAACGGGTCGGTTGGATCGATAATGTCGCCGGTATTGCTCATGCTGTTTTCCGACCTGCGGGTGAGGATGTATCTCGCGTGTTTTGCATGATAGCATGCGGACGTCAGGCGGGCAACCGTGGCATCAGAACGCTGAAGTTTGACGGCGGGTTTTCGGCGGCACGGCGATTGTGGTCAGCGTAACATGCGAAACAGCAACCGGTTACAATCAGCCAACGGTTTGGTCCAGGACACCCACTACCGCCCGGCGATGAAGATTGGTACAATCCGGGCGGCGAAGACTACTGCACTGGCGAGAAAGGACAGACCGCGATGCTGTACAAGCCGTATGGCCGGACGGGCAAAGACGTATCGGTGATAGGTTTCGGCGGGATGCGGTTCGACAATCCCCAAGACATCGACGCCAACGCCGAGATCGTCCTGCACGCCCACAGCAAGGGGATAAACTACTTCGACACCGCGCCGCTGTACTGCGCCGACAAGAGCGAAGAGATTATGGGCGCCGCGCTGAAGCAGCTCAAACGCGACGAATTCTACGTATCGACGAAATCCAACAAGGCCGCCGGATCCCTGCTCCGCGCCGAACTGGAGCGGTCACTTCAGCGATTGAACGTCGACTACATCGATTTCTATCACATCTGGTGCATCGTCCGCCCCGAAGCCTGGGGCGAGCGGCTCGAAGGCGGCGCGGTGGACGCAGCCCTCAAAGCCAAAGACGAAGGGCTCATCAAGCATCTCGCGGTCTCCTCGCACCTCCAGGGCGATCAGATCCGCGAAATACTCGCCGAAGGCACGCTGGAAGGGGTGACGCTGGGATACAGCGCGATCAACTTCCCCTACAGGCAAGCGGCGATAGACGCCGCCGGCGAGATGGGCCTCGGAGTGATAACAATGAACCCGCTGGGAGGCGGACTCATCCCCAACAACGCGGAAACGTTCGACTTCATTCGCGGCGAAGCCGACGAGTCGGTTGTCGCGGCCGCTCTGCGATTCAATATCTCGCGGGCGCCGGTCACTTCGGCGCTGGTCGGGTTTACGACTACCGACCACATCGATCAGGCATGCGCGGCCGTCGAGAATTTCGAGCCTTACGGCCCGGGGCATATCGCGCCGGTTCAGGAGCGGATTGTCGAGGCCTTCGACGGTCTGTGTACGGGGTGCGGATATTGCATGCCGTGCCCCGAAGGCATTCCAGTACCGAAGTTCATGGACTCCTACAACCAGATGCTTCTCTCGGGCGGTAAGACCGGTCCGCTTATGGTGCGGATGAGGTGGCACTGGGAGATATCGGGCGACCAGGCGGGCGTCTGTACTCGATGCGGCGCGTGTGTGGAACGATGCACCCAGCACCTTAATATCTGCGATCGGCTCGAGGAAATCGACGGAATCTACGCGGCAGAACTCGAAAAGGATAAGCAGCAGGCGGAAACAAAACAGGACTGATAGCAATATTTCCTACAAGAGCGAGCATCCAAATGCGTTATGCTGTAAGGTAATGGTGGAGATACTATGTTTCGCAGGGTGATTCTGATTATCGCGATTTGCATGTTGTCGGCTCTGCAGGCCGAAGGGGCAACGGTCTACACCGTCTCCGGTGAAACCTACAAGGGCAAGGTCACCAAGGAAGGCGGGAAGTTTATTGTCGAGACCAGCGGCGGGCGCGTCGTCCTCAAGGCCAAGATGGTTGTCCACATCGAATACACCGAACCGGTCAAACCCGATCCAAGGCTGGCGCCAATTACGACCCAACCGAGCACGACCACACAACCGGATGTTGTTATCGCCAGCTCGCTGCTCAAGTCGGGGGCAATGGTTCTGGGAGATTCGACGCGTCCGGAACCGATTATCTACATGTACATGCGTGCGCTGGCGGTGGCGACGGCAGGTCAGGAGTCCGCCCGCCTGCGAAAGCAGGTTGACCTTTGGAGAGTCCATGCTCACGACCGCCTCCGCAAAGCGGGCAAGAAGTGGCTCACGCCGAAGGACTTTATCAGGCACCGAAAGAAGTTCGTCGAACTTCTGGCCGAGTCGGAGAAGCTGAGAAAACTCGGTGGGCAGACCAGAAGGTACTCCAGTTCCAAGCCTCCTGTGCCACTGACTGCCAAACAAAAACGCTACCAGTACGAAGCCATCGAGAACCTGTACATGGCCGGACGTTCCTGGGCGGACCCGCCGATGCAGTACTTCCTGGTCGGTATTGCTCAAATGCATGCCCGCAAGTTCGACCGGGCCGAAACCGCCTTCAAGCTGGGCGTCAAACAAGCCCCGCTGCTGGCCGGTCTGCACCAGGGGCTCGGATTGGCATACGCCAAGCAGTACAAGTACCTCTCGGCGTTGGAAGCTTTCCTCGAAACCCTCCGCCTGAAACCGGATTCGGCCGAAGCACTTAACCTTATCCGGGAGACCATGAAGCTCGTGCCCGGACGGAGTATCAAATCCGCGCTGTACCGACGCGCCGTCGAGGCAGTGGCGCCCTACACCACTCCTCCGCAGACCAAGAGCACCAGTTCGTACAGAGCGAGTTACGTCGAGTGGTTGATGCCCGAAGGCGGAAAGAGCAAGAGCTGGCGGGTCTCGGAAACCACCATGCCAACTCCGCCCTACGACCGCATGGAGCTCCGTCAGGCGGTGGGCGTACCGCTCGGTAAACACACCCTGGTCGTCGATGCCCGGGTAGTTGACGGCGCGATGGACGTATTCGTCCGAATCGACGGCGTTTTCGTACCGGCCAAAGTCGGGCGATCGTCATATTCCAGCAGCAAGGGCAAACCTAAGATTGCCACGATCTACCTGACCGAACGAACGATGACGCCGCTTAAGGTCCCTACCAAAGAGCAGCCCGCCAAAGGCGGGCCCTGCACCATTCACGCGATAGGCATCTTCGGACAGATGAAACAGAACATACGCAGCGCCTCGGGCACGTTTAAGCCCGGCGGAGAGAATAAACCAGGATCGGTTTCCTGTACACTCCTGCCTGGAGAGGCAACCTCACCGGTTCTGTCAGCCAATGGCGAGCTTGTGGGCTTTCTGGCCGGAAAGACAACCGTAGCACTCGACGGGGGCGGACCCGATAAGTTAATACCCCTGGAAGACGTATCGAGCACCATCAAGCGTGCCCTGTCATCACGCACCAGTTCCAGCCGGCGCAGCTACAGCGCAGCCAAACGAGAATTCACACCCGAACCGGTGAAGGGCAAAACGTTCGTCGTATACTCGATATTGGGCGAAGTGTTCAAAGCAGGCGTCTGATGCGCCCCGGGCGGGCAGCCCGCTCGGCAAGATATTGCCTACAGGAACCAACAATACTCTAACACTCTCAGCTATAGCAGCTTACAAAACAATACCCTCTTGGCGACAAGAGTTTTTCTCAGGTAAATAGCTTTTGAGCTTGCATTTGCTCGAAAATATGGTATAAAAGACCGATTGGATAGCACATTCAAGGAAGGTGCTCAGGAATAATCGGTTGGTATACTCGCTCGGACGGACTTGCTCGGTCTGTTTTGCTATGGTCAACGGAGGAGACATTACCATTCGGTCCAACGGCGACAGATCGTCGCTCAACAGCAGTGATCGGTACGTCCTCGTGGGCAGTTCCTCGCTGTTCCGCGCCATTCTGGACGTAGTCGACGCGGTGGCCGACAAAGATTGCCCCGTCCTCCTCGAGGGCGAGTCCGGAACGGGCAAGGAACTTGTCGCCAGGCGCATCCATGCCAAATCCAAACGTGCTTCGGGACCGTTTATCCCCGTCAACTGCCCCGCCACTACCGAAACACTCTTTGAAAGCCAGTTCTACGGGCACGTGAAGGGCGCCTTTACCGGCGCCGCCACCGATACGCTCGGCGTCGTCCGTGCCGCCGAGGGCGGAACTCTCCTGCTCGACGAAGTGGGCGAACTACCCCTGCACCTTCAACCAAAACTGCTCAGGCTCCTCCAGGAACGCGAGATTACGCCAGTCGGCGCATCGGTACCAATACCAGTTGACACGCGATTCATCGCGTCAACTAATCGCTCGTTGGCAAAGGCCGTCCAGGATGGACTCTTCCGCAGCGATCTCTATCACCGTCTCAATATTGTCCGCGTCGAGATCCCCCCACTCAGGACACGCCCCGAAGACATCGACCCGCTGATCGATCACTACCTCAGACACTATGCCCAAGAGTACAACGCCCCTCAACGTGAACTCTCACCACATCTGAAAAACTGCCTGCGAGAACACTCCTGGCCTGGTAATATCCGCGAGTTGTGCGGATACATCGAACGTCTCTACGCCACAGGCCAGCCCGCCCTGCCCCCATCGGCGGCAGCGTGGCAGGACGGGTATATTTCGCATTCGACCGCCACGCCGCAGCATGGCGGTACAAAGAAACCCATCAGAAGCTCCATACCGACAACGCTCGCCGATGCAGAAGCCCAGGCGATAGAGCAGGCTCTCGAAGCCGCCGGATACAATCGGACGGCCGCCGCCAAGATCCTCAACATCCATCGCAGCACGCTTATCAGAAAGCTCCGGACGTTAGGACTTGACCAGCGATCGTAGCAATCCCCACACGTTTTCAACATCCCCCTTCCCCGTGAGTGAGATTAATCTCACTCACAGAGCAGGTGAGCAGTAGAACAGTTGACCAGGTGAAACGGCAACGGCAAAGCCGAACATCGAACGCAATTATCGAACACACCGCTCACCTGCGGTCTCCTGGCCCTGAGCGAGCGAAGCGAGTCGAAGGGCTGCTCACCTTTCACGCCGTTAACCTGATCCTCAGATTTCGTCTTCGCCCAGGGTCTTCAGATCGGACAGCGCCTTCTTCTCGAGCTGCCTGACACGTTCCCTGGTCAGACCGACAATTTTCCCGATCTCTTTGAACGTGCGAGGCGGGCCTTCGTAACCGTCCAGACCGAAACGAAGCTCCAGTATTCTCTGCTCGCGCTCGGGGAGCCTGGAGATCAGCTTGTGAACCATCGGCGAGATCCCTTCGCTCACAAGCTCGTGGTCCGGCTGCGATTCGGTGGTGTCAGCAACTACTTCGGAGATAACTTTGGACTCGTCGGAACCCATCTGGCTCGGGGCGTTGACGGCCTTGAGACCCTCCTGAACGATCCTGGCTTTCTTGAGCGTGATTTCCATCGCAACGGCCATCTCTTTGGTCGTCGGCGGTCTGCCGAGTTTCGCGGTCATTTGCGTCGAGAGCCTTCGCCATTTGCCGATCAGCTTTACCAGATACGCGGGAATATGGATCGGTTGACCGGCGTTGATCATCGCGCGCTTGATCGACTGCTTGATCCACCAGACGGCGTACGTGCTGAATCTCACGCCGGCATCCGGGTCGAACTCCTCGACGGCCCGCAGCAGCCCGAGGTTCCCTTCCGCCACCAGATCGCTCAGGGTCATACCGGGGTTCGAGTACGCTTTGGCCACGTTAACCACGAGCCTGAGATTCGCATGGATCATCTGCTCTCTGGCCATTACGTCCGAGTGTTCGCGGATTCGACGGGCGAGTTGTTTTTCCTCGTCGCCAGTCAGCAGCGGCGTGGACTTGATCTGTTCAAGATACCATCCGAGCCCTGCCCTTGATGTAGTGCTCTTCGACATACCCAGCCTCCGTTGTACTCAGTAATTATCTCAACCTCCGCGACGAGCCAAAAGGCCCGTCACCAATATGAATTTCGGCGGATTCCAGGGGCCACTTGAATAGCTGTCAGACCCCGATCAAGCCGGATCGCCAACCGGCGTTCCGGCCCCGACAACCAGGCCGGCTACGGTGTCACAAATGGTTCACGCATCCCCAGACCCGAAACTACGCCGCTAGCTGGCGGTTCTGCTCTACCGGCGGTATACTATCGTGCCGTGAACCGCCGCACAGGTCGATCAGGAGACGCCAGATAACAATGAACCACACACATGATCAGGATATCACCGAAGGACGCAAAGACATTGCTGCAGGCGCCGAGGACTCGCTCAATAGCAAACTGGACGCTGTAATAGCGGAGTTGGACTCTGCAACCAGGAAACTGCCTATAAAGGCGATCGAGTGGATTCGGGAGCATCGCGAACTGGCTGTTCCGCGGCTGATCGAGGTCATTCGCGCGGCGACGGCCGGCGCGCGGGCCGGCGAACATCCGGAGGGAAACGCTCACTTCCTGGCGATGTTCCTTCTGACGGAATTGCGGGCGAAAGAAGCCCTGCCGGCGATCCTCGAAGCCGTCTGTCTCCCGGGTGAACTGCCATTCGATCTGTTCGGGGATGCGATCACGTCGCTGCTGGCGAGGATTCCGCCCGTTCTGGCCGACGACCCGTTGGAGGTCCTCGACAACCTGATCGCCAACGAAGAACTCAACGAATACGTCCGGTGGGAAGGAGCCCAGGGTTACCTCTTTCTGGTTCGTGACGGGCGTATCTCGCGTGAGGAAGCGATCGAGCGTCTGGCGGACCACCTGCGCATTCTGATCGATCGGGCCGACGTGCCCGTCACCGGATACCTCGTCAGCGAATTGGCGTCCCTTGCGCCGCGGGAGGCCCTCGAACTGATCGACGAAGCGTATGACCGGGACCTGGCCGATCCCGGACTCATCACGCGGGAGGAGGTCAAGCAGAGCATCTCGGAAGGCGAGTCATGGGTGCGGAAGGAGTTGAGTCGATTCCCGCCAAGCGGGATTGACGACACGGTCGCCGAACTTGAGACATGGGCCGCATTCTCAGAAGAACAGCCTGCCTTGCCGATCCGCAAGCCGCCAAAGCCAGTCTCGCGCGCCGCGCCGCCGGCCGGTGACAAGCACTCGCCGCCGGCGGAATTGCCCAAGCGTAAGACCGGGCGCAACGAACCATGCCCATGCGGCAGTGGGAAGAAATATAAGAAGTGCTGTGGTTAGAATAGGTAAGATCTCCGGTGGAGTCGAGATGTGGCGCGGTGGCGTAGCGGCCCAAGACAACGCTTTTGCCAGAGGACACAGAGATTACAAAGAACGGCGCGAAAAATGTTACGCCCACGACCAACGGCGACGACTCAGGTGAACGTCAAGGGCACAGAGGACGGCAGAAAAGTCACTGTTATTTTTCAAGCACAAGAAACTAATGTTGCGAAACTTACGCGTCAGACCACATGAAACTCCTTACAGAAAATCAAGAAACTGAACGTTAGTGCTATAAAGTTTTGGCGATAGGCAGAAGGATCTGTTGGCTGTTGTTGAGAATTGGACAACTGAATCCATAGGTGCATAGTGACTTGCATCCCGAGAATTGATCCAGAGCTCGGGGAGTTCGGTAACGAAAAAGACGCAATCGGGGTCCCGTCTTCGCCTGCGGTTCCGTCGTGGCGACAGCAGGCTTCAAATATTTTATGGGCCTGACCCCGCTTCCGGTCGCCGCTTGCGGCTTTCGCACATCAAAGCAGTTGATTGCGATAGTACAAGATGAACATCAATTCAAGACACGAGTCCCTACCGGTAATCAGCAATCAGTTACAGCTACCGTTAACGGCGGACAGCGGACGCAAGATATAAAACACGAGGCCCGACCGCAGCAGCGGCCGGGCCTCGCAATTTTTGTAATGAGCGTGTCTTACGAGTCTGCTTTCTCGTCTTCTCCGGCATCGTCGCCCACCGTTTCTTCAGCAGCAGCTTCTTCAGCAGCAGCTTCTTCAGCCGGGGCTTCCTCAGCCGGCGTTTCTTCTTCGGCAGCTTCTTCTGCCGGTGCTTCTTCGGCAGCAGCTTCGACCGGTGCTTCTTCGGCGGCGGCTTCAGCCGGGGCTTCTTCAGCGGCGGTTTCCTCGGATGGGGCTTCTTCGGCGGCGGTTTCCTCGGATGGGGCTTCTTTGGCGGCAGCTTCTTCGGCTGGGGCTTCTTCAGCAGCGGTTTCCTCGGCTGGGGCTTCTTCAGCGGGAGCATCTTCGGCGGCAGCTTTCTCCGCTTCCTGTTCACGAATGCTCTTGATGTACTGATCGCCCATATCGCCAAGCATCCCGCCTTCGCCGGCCAGTCCGCCCTTGCGGCGTTTGACCTGGGCATCCGGGGCGCCGCCCTCGGGGGCATCTTCGGCGGCCCACTGGGCTCGCTTGAGACTCAGGCCGATCTTGCGATCTTCGCTGTCCACGCGAAGTATCTTGACTTCGAGTTCGTCGCCAATCTTGACGATTTCCTGCGGGCTTTCGACCTTGTGATCGGCCAGTTCGGAGATGTGCAGCAGGCCTTCAAGATCGTCTTCAAGCTCGACAAACACGCCGAAGTTGGTGATCTTCGTAACGTGCCCCTTGACGATCTGCCCGGGCAGATAGTTGTCCGGAATCGATCGCAGCCAGGGGTCTTCGGTAAGCTGCTTGAGACCTAGCGAAACCCGCATCTTCTCCTCGTCGACGGCCAGTACAACGCACTTGACTTCCTCGCCCTTCTTGAGCAGTTCGGAGGGATGCCCGATCTTCTTGGTCCAACTCAGGTCCGAAATATGCAGCATACCGTCTATACCTTCCTCGATCTCGACGAAGGCGCCGAAGTTTGTCATGTTGCGAACTCGACCCGTGATAACCGTCCACGGAGGATATTTCTCTTTGACCAGCGTCCATGGGTTGGTCTCAGCCTGCTTCATTCCCAGCGATATTTCCTCTTTTTCCATGTCGATGTCGAGGATAACCACTTCGATTTCGTCGGCCACCGAAACCATTTCGCTTGGGTGGTTGATTCGCCGGGTCCAACTCATTTCGCTGATATGGACCAGGCCTTCCAGACCGTCTTCGATCTTCACAAAGGCGCCGTAGGCCATCAGGCTTACAACAGTACCCTTGATCTTCGTGCCAACCGGATACTTCCCTTCGATGTTCTCCCACGGGCTGGCGGTTTTCTGCTTGAGCCCCAATGCCACCTTGCCCTTATCGTTATCGATCGACAGGATCATGACCTCTATGTCCTGTTCGTTCTTGACCATCTCGGAAGGATGATTGATCCTGCCCCAGGACATGTCGGTAATATGCAGCAGCCCGTCGATCCCGCCCATATCCACAAAGACGCCGAAGTCGGCAATGTTCTTGACCACACCCTTGCGAACCTGCCCGACTTCCAACTCGATCAGCAATTTCTCGCGTGCTTCGGCACGCTGCTCTTCGATGAGCTTCCGACGAGAAATCACGATGTTGTGGCGATCCTCGTCTATCTTGAGAATCTTCGCCTGCATCTCCTTACCGAGGAACTCGCCAATATCGCCCGGGCGGCGGATATCGACCTGACTGGCTGGAAGGAAGGCGGGGACGCCAATGTTAACCAGCAAACCGCCCTTGATCTTCCGCGTAGCCGTTCCGGTTACTATATCGCCTTCGGACTTGTTGGATACTATCCACTCCCAACCTCGGATCCTGTCGGCTTTTCGCTTCGAGAGCACCACCAGACCACCGTCGGACTCCACTGCTTCGAGGAAAACCTCGACGTCCATTCCCGGTACGATCTTGTCTTTCTCATCGCCAAATTCGCTGATGGGCACGAGCCCTTCGCTCTTGAGTCCGACCTCGATAACCACATCGTCGCCGGCGATTCCCACCACGTGCCCGACGAGTATCTTGCCCGGTTCGTGAGTGATCTTCTCCTTAATCATTTCCCCTAACGCGTCGAGCGAGAACTCTTCCCCGAGCGCATCGGTTAACTGCTGCTGCACATCATCGTCGCTGATCTCCAGCGACTCCATAAGATTGCGGTCTACCATGAAAAATCATTACCTATCTGTTGCTTATTAACACGATCGCAGCGTTCTTCCGCAACCCCGCCGGCTACGGTACCACGCCGGTCATATTTCCCGACCGGTAGGGACTGGAACATCCAGCCATTTTTGTGCCGCCCGCGCGCACCAGAAGCGCAAGCGAATCTGAAAGTATAGCATCGAATGCGGACAGGGCAAATCTTTTTTCTATTCCCTTTGGATATCGCAACCGATGGAGGCCATCTGGTCGACGAAACCGGGGAAAGTCTTTTTGACGCAGTCGATATCGCTGATTCGCGTTTTGGCGTCGGCCATCATTCCCGCCAGTGTCATCGTCATTACCATCCGGTGGTCGGCGCGGCTGTCGATATTTGCACCGTGGAGGCGGCTTTGACGGATAATCATACCGTCGGGGCGTTCTTCCACGTCAGCGCCCATACTCTTCAGGGTATTGCAGGTCTCTGTTATCCGATCACATTCCTTGTGTCTGCAGATTTCGGCATTAGTCAGGACGGTTTGCCCTTCTGCAAAAGTGCCCACAACCGCCAGCAGCATGAACTGGTCGACGAAATCGTTGCAGTCGATCTCCATGCCTTTCAGGAAGCTGGTTCTGGCGACAATCTGCCCGTCGCCGTCGATTTTAATATCGCCCCCCATCTCGCGGAGCACGTCTATGACGGCCTTGTCGCCCTGGCAGTCGTCCAGGTCCATCCCGGGCACGGTTACGACACTTGATGGACACATCACTCCCGCGACTATCGGGTACAGCGCCGCCGACCAGTCCAGCGGGATTTGCGTATCGAAGCCCTCCCACTTGCTGTTTCCACGGATGCGATAGCGTTGGAAATTTTCGTTGCTGAATTCGACACCGCATCGTCGCAGCCATTCGAGAGTCACACCGACCCACGGTTTCTCGCCGGCATTATGGACTGTGATTTCGCTGGGCGCGTTAGCCAGAGCGGCCGCCACCAGCAGCGCCGAAACGGGCTGAGAGTCCATTCCGTCAATTTCAGCCCGCCCGCCTCTGAGGGTTCCCCTGACAAGTATGGGTGCGTGCCCGTCGCCTTTGGAACTGACTGCCCATGCCCCAAGCTGGTTCAGCGCATCGATCAGCGGTTGGCAGGGACGGATATGGCGGATCGAGTGGTCTCCACTGAGTACGGTATAGCCCGGGCAGCACGCCGCAATTGCGGTGAAGAACCTCATGATGATCCCGCTGTTTCCACAATCGACAATGTCTTCGGGCGTTTTCAACTCTCCGCCGGTACCGATAACTTCCCAGACCTTGTCGGCCTTGGGGCGAATTTCGGCGCCGAACATTTCCAGGGCCTCGGTCCCCCGCATCCAGTCGCTGCTGACGGCTGGGGCGGTTATGTGGCTCGTGCCATCGGCGAGTGCCGCCATTATCAAGGCGCGGAACGAATGGCTCTTGTTGGGCGGGATGGTTACCGAGCCCTTGAGATCTCGCGACTTTTGGATAACAACGTCCATAATTGCGTCCTTCCGCCGATAAATGATATACGACCGAAGGATGATTTGCAAGGACACCTTCAGCCAACCAACGGTTAACGGCCTTACCGCAAAGGACCCGGCGCAGCCATTGGCCGCAACCAAATGCAGGCAGGTAACGGCAACGGCTTGACGGCTTTTGCCACGGATAACATGGATGGCACGGATATGGTAATGGCAACGGCAACGACTTTTTTGCCACGGAAAACACGGAAAGCACGGAAGTAGAAACGGTGACGACAGCGACAACGGTTCGGACATAAAGATCAACCAAGGACACAAAGGTATTTTGGACTGCGGCAAGCTCTTGCCGCTTTCACTTGTCGCGGAGCGACGGTTCTGCCTTTCGCCGTTTCCGTCGCCAATTGCCATTCCGTTACAAAGGACACAAAGGTACAACGCGACCACTTTCAGCAGCGACGCCCGACAGCCCAGGCCTGCGGGCGGGTCAATGGTGGACCGTCCACACGCACCCTGCGGGCGTGTGCTGGGGCATTGCTATCTCGTCCACACCCAGCCAGGCAGGCGAGCGGCGCGCCCATGGGCGCCGCAGAACTTATCGGCACGTCAAAGGCACGCCCCCCCGCCCATCCCCGTCCCACCCCGCAAATCTAATAACCACACAACCGGTTGCGGCTCGCGCCGGATTACTCTACCGGCAGGTCAAGCATGTGCGGTGCGGTCTGTGCGAGCACGCTGTTCTTGATCTCCTCGGCGAGGTCCGGATTCTCGGCGAGGAATGCTTTTGCTTTTTCGCGCCCCTGCCCGAGTCGCACGTCGCCGAAGCTGAACCACGCGCCCTGCTTGGCGACGATCCCATGTTCCACGCCAAGGTCGACGAGATCCCCCTCGGCGCTGATTCCGCAATTGAACATGATGTCGAACTCCGCGGTCCTGAACGGCGGGGCGACCTTGTTCTTGACCACGCGTGCCCTTACGTGGTTCCCGACGGCCTGGTCGCCGTCCTTGATGGTCGACACGCGCCTGACGTCAATTCGAACGGAACTGTAGAATTTCAACGCCCGTCCGCCCGGCGTGGTCTCCGGGTTGCCGAACATCACGCCGATCTTCATCCGAATCTGGTTGATGAAGATCACGCACGTCCGGCTTTTGGCGATCGCGCCGGTGAGTTTTCGCATGGCCTGGCTCATGAGCCTCGCCTGCAGGCCGACGTGAGACTGGCCCATCTCGCCCTCGATTTCGGCTTTGGGAATCAACGCCGCCACCGAATCGATAACGATCACGTCGACCGCGTTGGACCTGATCAGCAGTTCGCAGATTTCCAGCGCCTGTTCGCCAGTATCCGGTTGGGAGACCAGCAAGTTCTCGATGTTGACCCCGAGCTTTCGCGCCCAGGTCGGATCCAGGGCATGCTCGGCGTCAATGAACGCCGCGACCCCGTCTTGTTTCTGCGAGCAGGCGATGATGTGAAGGGCGAGAGTTGTCTTGCCCGATCCTTCGGGCCCGTAGAGTTCGCAGATGCGTCCTTTGGGCATGCCCTGCCCGCCAAGCGCGAGATCCAGACTCAGCGCGCCGGTCGGTATCCCCTTGACGCTTGTGATCTGATCGCCGGCGAGTCTCATTATGCTTCCGACCCCGAAGTTCTTTTCGATCTGATGAAGCGCAGCGTCGAGGGCCTTGTCGCGTTTGGCGTCCGCCGGTCCGGTAGCGGCCGATCCGGTCTTGATCGGTTTCGATTTGCGTGTCGTTTCATCCGTTGTCTTAGCAGTCTTCACCATCACATATTCTCCTGTCACATCTTGTATTAGCTCGCTTCCGTGCGCCGCGTTTGCTTGGACGGTTTTCGGCTGGGGCACAACTGTAAGGTATCTGTTCGGGTAATGCAAGCGAAAAATAATTTTTTTCCGCCCGGGCGAAAACGCCCTCGAATCACTGGCGCCGGGCCAATGGTATACCTGCCAGGCGACTGTAAATCGGACCGGCGTGCGTAAGATCGCTCTCGTAGAGCGTCAGTTCCGAGACCCTCACCGTGCCCAGTTCGTCGTCGGGCAGTTGCCGCACAGCCGCCTCGACGTCGCCCGCCTTGATCCGAGCGACTGTTACGTGCCCCATAAACGGTCGCGATTCGCTGCGCCATCCGTTCGCGGCAAGGGCCTGGTTCAACGCCGCATGCAGAGACGCCAACTGGTCGTTGCCCTCCCCCACCGGCGCCCATATCATCCTGGCGCGCTTGTGCGGGGGGAAGCAGATCAGCGGACCGACGGTGAAGGCCACTTCGTCGCGGGCGAGATCCCAATCACCGACAGCCTCGCCGGCCAGACCGAACAACTCGGCGATGCGCTTATCGGGCACGTCGCCGAGAAAGTTCATCGTCACGTGCAGGTTCCGCGGTTTGGTCCAGGTGATCCGAGCGTCCAGCGAGTGCAGGGCCTCGGCGGCGGTGACAATTCGCCCGCGCGTCGCCTCGTCGATATCCATCGCAAAGAATATTCTTTTCCCCATCTGCTCTCCACATCTCAGAAGGCGGTAAGTTCCTTGAACTCGGCGAATCTCGCGTCGATATCGCCGCGATCGATTTCCATGAACCGATTCAGCGAGAAGTCTTCCAGTTCGATGCTGGCGACGACCGTCCCGTATGCGATCGCCCGATGCAGCGTTTCGTAATCCACGACGCCCTTCTCGGCGATATATCCCATCATCCCGCCGGCGAAGCTGTCGCCCGCCCCGGTCGGATCCACGACTTTGTCGGCCGGATAACCCGGTATCGGATAAACCCTGCCTCCGGCGAACAGCAGGCTTCCGTGTTCGCCTTTCTTGACGACCACGAACCTGCGCACCATGGTCGAACATTCCATGCCCGCCTGCACGATGTTCGACTTATCGGTCAACTGCAGCGCTTCGGAATCGTTGAGCACGAGCCCGTCGATCCTGGCCAGCAGATCGACCAGCAGTTCGCGATCGTTTTCTATCCACATGTCCATCGTGTCAGCCACTACAAGCGAGGCGCTTTCGAGCTGGGCGAGCAGTTCCATCTGGAGCGCCGGGTGCGTATTGGCCAGGAATACGTATTTGCTGTCGCGGAACTGCGGCGGGATGCTCGGTCCGGCCTCGCCGAGCACGTTGAGTTCCACGCTGACGGTGTCGCGTTGATTTACGTCTTCGTGATACTTCCCGTGCCATCGGAACGTCTTTGACCCTTTGCGGACCTCCAGACCCGCCAGGTCGATATTGCCCCTGTCTGCCAGCGGTTTGAGGAAGTCGGGCGGGCAATCTTCACCAACAACGCCCACGAACCTCACCGGCGTAAAGAAACTCGCGGCGCAGGCGAAATACACGCTCGACCCGCCCAGAGCGTCTTCGACCATTCCCGAGGGCGCCTCGACGGTGTCGATCCCTATACTACCTGTGACCAGCAAACTCATTTCAACTCCAGACTAGTGGTTCAGAATCTATCCGCCCAAATACAAGGCGGCAACGCCGGGCATCATACTCTCTCCGGAACGTTTCCGCCAAAGATATAACGGCCTGGCAGTTGACAGTTGATCCGTCGCCGTTGCCGTTCACTTGGTTGTTGGGCGTTTCTTGTTGGCTGTTGGTTGTTGATCCGTCGCCGTCGCCGTCAAGGCACTTGCACCACCACCCGAAAACCGTATTCGCTGATCTGGCCCTCGGTCGAGTTCCAGTTGCGGGTGCCGGGCGTAAGCCTGTGGCGGTAGGATGAACGGTATTCGTATACATGATTGTACCAACTGCCACCGCGAAGAACACGGCGACTCCCCGATAGTGGGCCCACCGGATCCTTCGCCTCCGCCTTCGTATAATCGCCATACCAATCCATGCACCACTCCCAGACGTTGCAACGCATGTCGCGCAATCCCCAAGGGTTGGGTTTTTTCTCACCGACGGGGTGTGTTTGTCCGCCGCTGTTTGCCTTGTACCATGCATATTGTCCCAAGTCCTCGTCACTCTCCCCAAAACTGAAACGCGTCTGTGTCCCTGCACGGCAGGCGTACTCCCACTCCGCCTCCGTCGGGAGCCGGAACGTTCGTTTCTTTGCCGCAGACAACCGTTTACAGAAGGCGACGGCGTCATTCCAAGAGACCTGTTCGACGGGCCTGTTCGCCCCCTTGTATTTACTCGGGTTATTGCCCGTCACAACCATATACTGGGCCTGCGTGACCTCCGTGACGGACATGTAGAACGGTTTTGTTATCCAAACCCTGTGCTGCGGTCCTTCATTCCCCTGGTACACTTTACCTCCTTTTCCAATACGCCCCACCTCATCCGACGGTGACCCCATCACAAAGGTTCCGGCCGGGATCAGTACGAGCTTCATCTTCACGCCCTTGCCCAGATCGATCTCGCGGGCAGCATCGACACCGAGCGCCTTGGCGGTTTCGCTCCGCCGCCGCAGAGCTTCGGCGGAATCGAACGGCCATTCGGTGTAGACCTTCGCCTTCCCGCCTGACGAAACCGAACCACCTGTCGCCCTGGGCGGTTGCGACGCGCCTGGCGGGAGCAGCGGGACCTGCCAGATGTCGGCTGCGCCCTGTCCGCCAGGACGATCCGAGTGGAAGTAGAGCATGTGGCCATCGGCGCTCAGACAACCTCCGGCATCATGCGTCCGACTGTTGACCGAGGGGCCGAGATTGACCGGCTCGCCGAACGGCTTGCTGCCGACCGCACGCGTGCTCATCCAGAGATCGAAACTCCCATGTCCGCCTGGACGGTCGGAGTGGAATACCAGCGTCAGACCATCGGCGGTAAAAGAGGGTCCATTCTCCGTATTCTTGCTGTTGACCGAGGGACCGAGGTTGACCGGCTGGCCCCACGGTCCGTCCGCGCCGGGGCGAGAGGACATCCACAGGTCTGCTTTCTCGCGGCCCCGCACACGCGCAAAGATCAGCATCAGGCCGTCCGCGGAAAGACAGGGCTCGTAATCCGGCTCGCGGGTGTTCACGAGCGGGCCGAGGTTCACTGGCTGGCCCCATGGATCACTGCGGGAGCGGCGCGTGCACAACCACAGATCATCTCGCCCCTGTCCGCCTGCACGGTCGGACTGAAAGACCAGCGTCAGGCCATCGGCGGTGAGGGACGGGCTGCAGTCGTAGCCCTTGGCGTTGACCGGCGATCCCATGTTCACCGGCCGGCCCCATGGTGCGTCTATACCGGTGCGGAAGGACATCCACAGGTCAGAGTTCCCCTGGCCCCCGTCCCTGTCCGAGTGAAACAGCATTGTCCGACCGTCCACCGATACGAACGGGCAGCCCTCGTACGCGGGGCTGTTCACGGTTGGCCCGAGGTTGACCGCCTTGCCCACGCGCCAACCGTTGGGCAGCGTGGTCCATTTCTCGTTCGCAGCGGGCGGGAGCTTGACTGGGGGCTTGACTGTCGGCTGGGGAGGCTTCGGCGCGGGCTCCGTCGACGACCCGCCGGAGGCAAAGATCGCCCACAGACCAATCGCTGCGCCAATGAAGATTACAGCCGCTGCGGCGATCAGGAGTTTCTTGTTGAGTTCGGCTTTTTGGGCGACGGGGATATCGTCGGTCTTCTCCCGGACGGGTGGATTCCAGTTGCCCGATAGTTTCAACCGGCTCGGATCGGACTCCGGGGCGACTTGCAGCGGCTGGCTGGCATCGAGCGTATCGGGCGCTGTAACGCCCTCGCCGTCCGGCGTGGTGGCGGCATCGGAGAGATTGACGTCGATAACCGCGGGGGGGGCGGCTTCTGCGGACACGAGGCTCGATACGTCGCAGTTCTCCGCCTCCGGCGCCGCGGCCTGGAGATCGGATATGCAATCGTCCATAGATTGATAGCGGTCGGCGGGCTTCTTGGCCACCATCCGGACAAAAACGCCCTGCAACTGCTCCGGTATCTTCTCGATTGAATCGCTCAGCAGCGGGATCGGTTCCTCGCGCTGGGCGATGAGTTTTTCAACGGGCGTCGTGCCGCCGTAAGGCAGGCGCCCGGTGAGCAGGCGGTACATCGTGCATCCGAGCGAGTAGATGTCGCTGCGATTGTCGGCGTCTTTGGCGTTGGCCGCGTGCTCGGGCGCCATGTACTCGACCGTGCCCATGAGTCGACCGGCCATCGTCAGGGAAACTTCCGAGCCCTGGTCGGCCTCTTCGGTGAACCGCGCGAGGCCCAGATCGAGGATCTTGACCGTCCCGTCACGGGCCAGCAGCAGATTGGCCGGCTTGATGTCGCGATGGACGAGATTGTGACTGTGAGCGTACGCCAGTCCGGCGGCGGCCTGCAGGGTTACGTTTACCGCCTGGTCCACTGTCAGGGGACCTCGATCCTTGATGATTTCCGACAGGTCCTCACCGTCGACGAACTCCATCGCGAGGTACAATCCGCCAGCCGTCTCGCCCGCGTCGTATGCGGTTACAATGTTCGGATGTGCAAGCCGGGCAACAGCCCGAGCCTCCCGATAGAAACGCTGGACGAGTTTTGGGTTGTCGGTCTTGGCGGTGTGCATGACCTTGATCGCCACGTGGCGGTCCAGGATACGGTGTCGGGCCTTGTAGACCTGCCCCATCCCCCCGGCGCCGGCCACGTCGAGAACGTGATAGTCGCCGATCACCAGCGCCGCGGTGCGTTTCTGGGCGGCAGCATCGGCCTGGAACTGCGTGAGCGTGCCGCCGGCGACGAGCCCCCGGGCGAAGGCGTCCGCCTCGCCCGACTCAGCGTCCATGCCCAACTCGCTCAAACAGCGTGTGATCTGCTCATCGTCCAGCAGCCCGCTGCCGGTAAGTTCGCCGATGAATTCTCTGAGCGTCATCTGCATAAGCCATCCGTTAAGCAGCATATTACGCTGAACGGACAAAGAAGTAAACGCCCAGGGGGCGGTTCGGACACGAAGATCAAGGTCCCGCCATTTTGGTCAGGGCGGCCATTTGTTCCACTATCCAACCTTCTCGTCCTATCTGGACGGTTGAGTGGGTTGCCAGAGGCAGCGAGATCAGTTTCTTCGGCCCGCCGGCAGCGGCGTAGATGCGATCGCTGTGGCTGTGGGGGACGATGAAGTCCAGGCGGCCGTGAGCGAGGATTATCGGGCACTTCAGATC
This sequence comes from Phycisphaerae bacterium, assembly GCA_016782885.1. GTDB lineage: Bacteria > Planctomycetota > Phycisphaerae > SM23-33 > SM23-33 > BS750m-G57. The sequence continues at coordinate 19,135 of JADHXQ010000017.1, forward strand.
GGCGGCCGCGTCCAGGGCTGAGGCGTCGGCGGGGTCAAAGTCGGCGATTTCACCGGCATGGACGATGGTCCTGTCCAGCCAACCCTTGGTCGCCAGCGGGAATATCAACCTGGCGGCGCCTTTTACGCCGGTCGGCGGCGACAGCGAGAGCACGCCTTCGCACCTGGAGTCAACGGCCGCATACTGTATCGCCACACATCCGCCCAGCGAAGCGCCCATTGCGTAGACGCGCGGTTCAATGAGTTTTTCGGCGATCATCGCGTCAACAACGGTCTTGATGTCGTGCTTGTCTTTGGCGCCCCACGTGATGTACTTACCGCCACTGGCGCCGTGCGCCCGCAGGTCGGGCAGGACCACGTCCCAACCGTCAGCCGCTAACCGCTCACCAAGCGAGAAGAACCATCCCTTGCTCATCATCAGGGGATGTATGACCACTACTGTGGCCTTGCGGGAGGCGGTTTTCGGACGCCGGCGGGCCTTGATGACCCAGACGTCTATCTCTGTACCGTCGCAGACGACAATACGATGCTCCGCATCGATACGCCCCTTCTCGATCAGACGCTGCGGACTGCCCTGCAGCGCCAGGACAAACTTTCCTCCGATCGTTACGGATTTTACGATCCTCGTGGCGAACATCCGCTCACAACCCGAGGTGACCCCCGCCAGCACTACACAGATAATGACACGCGCCAACATATTCATCCGATATCTCCCATCGCCAGGCCGGCGCCACTAGCCTACACCACGGGGAGATCGCGAGATAGCGAATAATACCGGTTTTTCTTGCCTTCTTCGCTTGAGGCTGCGGAGCGGCGAGGGACCTTTGCCGTATCAGGGCAGTTCGCGGATGCGGAGGTTTTTGAACTCTACCGGCGATCCTTCCGATTCGAGGCAGAGGAATCCTTCGCTCGGATCGCATGCGGTTCCGCCCGACACTTCCTCGCCGTTTACCCACAGGCGCACCTCGCCGTTAATGCAGCGGATGTAGTAGTGATTCCACTCCTTGACGCCCCTGGAGAGGTTCTTCGAGGGGAAGCTGCGACTTCCGTTCGGCGCGACTGGGGGGAACGGTTTCATCTTCACGCCGCAAGGGAACACGTCGCCGTTGCTCGTGAACCAGTCGGGGTCCTTCTTGTGTCGCTTCTTGAAGTTCTCGGCGTAACCGTGGTCGAGGATCTGGCACTCGATGCCCTTGGGCAGGCGCCCCTTGCCCTTCTTGAGATTGTCCAGCGACGCCGGCGTAGCCCAGATGAACACGCCGGAGTTGCCTGCCGACTTCATGTGGCGCCACTCGACGACGAGTTCGAGGTTCTTGTAGGGCTTCTTCGACTTCACCACGCCGACAGGCTTGCCCGTGCAGTAGATAACACCTTCCTTCCAGGTGAACGTACCATCTTCGCAGTTGACCTTTTCGAAGTCGGCTTCGACCATCGCCCGCCAGCCTTCGCCCGTGCCGTCGATAAACGCCTTGGGGAGCGCGGCTTTGGCTGGGGGCTCCGCGGCGCCGGTAATCGATGCCGCCAGACTCACCGAAGCGCAGGAAGCCCCGGCCATGAATTTGCGTCGCGTGAGTTTCATATCGCTGTCCTTTCTGAGGGAGTATTCGAATCGCTGAAACAGTATACACTCCAGCAAAGCGCGATCATATACTTTAGCACGATCGGATCGAGAAGCAGGGGCTGGACTTTGCCCGCGTTTTGTGGCATGATGCAACATTCCGTTGGCTACAGCGTCTTAAGAACATGAAGGAACTGTCAATGGCCCCCAAGATCACCGTCCTGGCTGCGATCGTCGCGATGTTTGCCTGCACCGCGGCCGCGGACGACTGGCCTCAGTGGCGCGGGGCGAATCGCGACGGTATCTGGCGGGAAACGGGGCTGCTGAAGGCGTTCGACACAAAGCAGGTAAAGGTGCTCTGGCGGGCGAAGATCGGAGCGGGCTACAGCGGACCGACCGTCGCCGACGGAAGAGTCTACATAACCGACCGCCACGACAAGGGGTCCACCAGCGAGCGTATCCACTGCCTCGAAGCCAAAACGGGCAAGACCATCTGGACCCGCAGCTACCCCTGCCGCTACCGCGTGGGTTACGCGCTAGGCCCGCGGGCGTCGGTGACGGTCGACGAAGGCCTGGCGCACGTGTTGGGCGCGATGGGCCACTTCTACTGCCTCGACGCCGCCACGGGCAAGGTCGTCTGGAAACTGGACGCCGTCAAGGCATACCGCGCGAGGAATATCATGTGGGGCTTTGCGGCCGCTCCGCTCGTCTACGGGGACCTCGTGATCCTGCACATCGGCGGGACCGGCGGAGCGTGCATCGTCGCACTCGACAAGAAGACCGGGCGGGAAAAATGGAAAGCAATCGACGACGGTATGAGCTACTCGGCGCCGATAATAATCACCCGCGGCGGAAACGACGTGCTGATCTGCTGGACGAAACACTCCCTGGCGGGCCTGGCGCCCGGGACGGGCAAGGTCCACTGGCAAATTCCCTTCGAGATCACCAAGAGCTGGCAGATGAGTTCGATGACGCCGATCGTCGAGAGTGACCTCGTGTTCGTAAGCGCGTGCTACGACGGTTCGATGCTGGTGCGGATGTCGGCAGATGGGCGGAAGGCCCGGCAGGTCTGGCGAAAAAGGGGCGTCGCCTACAACAAGACCGTCGCCCTGCAGTGCGTCCACAGCACGCCGGTGATCTTCGGCGGGCACATATACGGTATCGATGGGCGCGGACAGTTCCGCTGCATCGAGACGGCAACGGGCAGGCGACTCTGGGAGGACCTGACACTCACGCCCAGGGGCCAAAAATGGGGAACCGTACACATGGTGCAAAACGGAAAGACAACATGGATGTTCAACGAGATGGGCGAGGTTATAATAGGCAAGCTGTCACCGGGCGGTTTCAAGCGGATAAGCCGCGCCAAACTGATCGAACCAACCGACCGGACACCGGGGCGCCTGGTGTGCTGGTCGCACCCCGCCTTCGCCAATAAGTGTATTTACGCCCGCAACGACCGCGAACTGGTCTGCGGAGATTTGTCCGCAGAATAAAATCAAGGAGTAAACCATGAACAAACCAGGCAAAAGCAAAGTTACGCGCCGGGGGTTCCTTAAAGGCGCCGCGCTTGGGGCGATCGCCCTCCCCTACGCGATAACTTCCGACGCGCTGGGCGCCGGGGCCCGCCCGCCGGCAAGCGATCGAATCGTAATGGGCTCGGTAGGCATTGGCGGTCGTGGAAACCACGATCTCAACTGGATGCTGGGCGAGAAGGACGTGCAGTTCGCCGCAGTATGCGACGTGCGGAAAACTCGCCGCGAGTATGCGAAAAATGTGGTGGACAAGAAGTATGGGACCAAGGATTGTGTCGTCTACAGGGATCTCCGCGCGCTTTTTGCCAAGCCGGATATCGATGGCGTGGTGATCGCCACAGGCGACCGTTGGCACGCGCCGGCGTCCATAATGGCGATGCGGGCGGGAAAAGATGTTTACTGTGAGAAGCCGTCATGTTTCACTCTGGCTGAAGGCCAACTGGTAGTCGATACGGCGCACAGGTACTGTCGTGTCTATCAAACCGGAACACAACGGCTCAGTGAGGCAAATCACGTGTTTGCGATCGAGATGGCCCGCAGCGGTCAACTCGGTAAAATTCATACTGTTTACGCCGATATCCGATATCGCGGGGGATCGCGGCGCGACTGGCTACCGGCGCAACCTGCACCGCCCAAGGATGAGGTGGACTGGGATGCCTGGCTTGGACCGTGCCCGTGGCGCCCCTACAACAAGGCATATGTGAATCATGGGTGGTACAATTTCTATGATTTCGCCACCGATGTGGCAATGTGGGGCGCCCACACTCTCGCCCAGGCGATGGCGGGTATTGACATGACCAACGTGTCGCATATCGAGTTCGAGTACGGCTCGCCCAATGGTACTATGATCACTCGCCTTTCGAACGGTATTAAGTTGGTTCTGTTTCGCGTTGACGGCGTCAGTTGCTGGAAACCGTGCGAGTACTGGCATGGGGCGTGTGGCGAGCGGTTTGATGGTCCCAACGGTTGGGCGTCGGCGGCGGACGGGTATTCAAAGCCTGATGTTTCATCGCCTGAGCTGTTATCCCAATACAAGCGAGTGCTCGGCGAGTATACGGGTAGAACGCAACGCCCGATGAGTCATGTGCGTGATTTCCTCAACTGCGTTAAGTCGCGCCGGGCGACGGTGGCTGGTCCCGAAATAATGCGTGATTCAATGAGTATTTGCCTGGCCGCCGACACTTGCGGTCACTTGAAACGGAACATGAAGTTTGACCTGATCAAGCGCGAGTTCACAGGAGATGCTGAAGCCAATCATTTCAGGTCCCGCGCAATGCGGGAACCATGGGGACTATAACGTAAAACTCCATCCGAAAGGACAAACACTATGAAAAACGATACGAAGAAACAACTGAGTCGGCGCCGGTTCCTCAAAGGCGCGGCGGCTGGGGCGATCGCCCTGCCGTACGCGATCACGTCAGATGCACTTGGCGGACCGAACAAGGCGGCCGCCAGCGAGCGGATCGTGTTCGGGGCCATCGGAATCCGCGGGCGCGGAATGCACGATCTGCCTTGGCTGATGGGGCAACCTGACGTGCAGTTCGTCGCCATCTGCGACATTCAGAAAGTCCAGCAGCAGAAGATCAAGGCCTACGTCGACCGCCGCTACAGGAACAAGGACTGCAAGATGTACCAGGACATGCGCGAGTTCCTGCCCGCGCGCCCGGACATCGACGGGGTGCTGATCACCACGGGGGATCGGTGGCATGCGATGGCGTCGATCACGGCGATGAAGGCGGGCAAGGACATCTACACCGAAAAGCCCTCGTGCATGACAATCGCCGAAGGTCAGGCCGTCGTGAAAACGGCAGAGCGCTACGGGCGGATTTACCAGACCGGAACGCAGAGAGTCAGCGAACCGAATCACGTATTCGCTATCGAGATGGCCCGCACCGGACGCCTCGGCGAGATACACACAGCCTACGCCCACATCGCGCCGTGGGACGCCGCCAAGATGCGCCACGACTGGCTGCCCGCCCAGACCCAACCGCCCAAGGAGGAGGTGGATTGGGACATGTGGCTGGGACCGTGCCCGTGGCGCCCTTACAACTACAGCTACATCCGGGGCGGATGGCGCGGGCACTACGATTTCCACACCAGTTGCATCGGTGAATGGGGCGCCCACACGTTCGCCCAGGCACAATTAGGCCTCGGTTGTGAGAACACCTCTCCGGTGGAGTACAACTATGTCGACAACGACAGCGGAGACGGAATGGTGGTCAAGTTCGCCAACGGAGTCAAGATGGTGCTTTCCCGCGGGAACAAGTACTGGCGCGGTTCGTGCGGCGAGCGGTTCGACGGTACCGAAGGATGGGCCGGTTCGGCCGATGGATACTCAAAGCCCGCCGTGTCCCATCCGTCAATGCTTGGAGAGTACAAGAAAGTGCTCAGCGACTACGTGGCGCGCACGGGACGCTCGCTGGACCACATGCGAAACCTGGTCGACTGCGTCAAGTCGCGCCAGCAGACGGTGGCAAACCCGACCCTGATGCACCGCTCGATGAGCACCGTCCACGGCGCCAACATCTGCATGTGGCTCAAGCGGACGCTGAAGTACGATCCGGTCAAGGAAGAGTTCATCGGCGACGAGGAGGCCAACAGGCTTCGATCCCGCGCGATGCGCGACCCGTGGCGAATCTAAGAGACCAGCCGAACTCCAGAGGAGATACCAATATGTCTAATCGTAAAATGACGATTGTGCTTCTGATGGCGGCGTGCCTGGCGACGGTCTCGTCCACATTCGCAGCCGACGCCAAACTTTCAGGCGACAAACAGATCGCCGTCCTGAAGTCCGCAGACGCCACCCTGAAAGCCAGGAACGACGCCTGCCGCGAACTGGCGACCATAGGAGACCCCAAGGCGATACCCGTGCTGGTGGGCCTGCTGGGCGACGCCAAGCTGTCGCACATGGCACGCTACGCCCTGGAACCGCTCGACAACCCGTCGGTTGACGCCGCCCTGCGCGACGCGATGGGCAAGTTGAAGGGACGCCCGCTCATCGGGGTGATAAACTCCATCGGTATGCGGCGCGACGGAAAAGCCGTCCCCGGCCTGACGAAACTGCTGAAAGACGCCGACAAGGACGTCGCGGCGGCGGCGATCGCGGCGATGGGACGCATCGCCACGCCCCAGGCACTTACCGCACTGTCCGGTTGCAGAAAAGCCCCGGCGCCCGAGTTGCAGTGGGCGATTGCGGACGCCTCCCTCGACGCGGCCGAACGCCTGGGCAAGGACGGAAAGTCCGCTGACGCCGTGGCCATCTACACCGAACTGGGCGCCAAGACCTGGCCCAGGCAGGTCCGCCTCGGCGCCTTCAGCGGTCTGCTGACCGCCGATAGCGACAAGGCGCCTGCCATGATCGCCACCGCCCTGGCCGGTAAGGACAAGATCGTGCGGGCGGTAGCCATCGCAAGAATCGCAACACTGAAAGGCGACGGTATCTCGGCGCGTTTTGCCGCCGAACTGCCCAAGCTGCCGACCGGCGCGCAGGTGATGCTTATCAACGCCCTTGCCGGCAGGAAAGATCCGTCCGCCCGACCGGCGATCGTCAAAGCGGCGGGACACAGCGACGCCGCGGTCCGCACTGCCGCGATGAAAGCTCTCGGCTCGATGGGCGACACCGCGTGCGTGGAGTTGCTCTGCAACACGATTGTCGGCGGTAAGAGCGAACCGGAGAAGCAGGCGGCCCAATCCAGCCTCAGAGCACTAGGCGCCAAAGGCGTCGACGCCGTGCTGATCAAACGTATGTCCGCCGAAAAAGGCGATCTCAAGATCCACCTGATCAACATACTCGTCGATCGCAAGGCCGCCTCCGCCGCGGACGCCCTGCTTGCCCAGGCCGCCACGAAAGACCCGAAGGTCCGTTCCGCCGCGTTCAAGGGCCTGGGACGAATCGCATCGCCAAAAGAACTGCCGGCGATTCTCAAACTGCTGGTAAAAGTCGAAGACGACGCCACCCGGCGGGAGGCTGAATTGGCGACGGTTTCCGTATCGCGCAGGATCGCCTCGCCGGCCGCACAGGCCGACGACGTTCTGGCGGCGCTGAAAACCGCCTCGGCGACACCCGCCAAACGATCGCTGCTGGCGGTGCTCGGAGGGATCGGGAACGACAAGGCCTTCGCCGCCGTCAAAGGCGCCGTGGGCGACAAGACCCCGGAGATCAACGACGCGGCCGTTCGTGCATTGACGGTCTGGCCTGACGCGAAGGCGACCGAGTCGCTTCTGGCGATCTTCGGCAAGACTAAAAACAAAACGCATCGCACGCTGGCGTTGAGGGGTATTGTCAGGATTATGTCCCTCAGCGGACAGGACGCCACCGAAGCGCTGGCGGTCTACGAAAAGCTGCTCGGTGGAATCAGTCAACCTACCGATCTCAAACTCGTGCTGTCTGGATTGGGCGCCCTTGCTGAACCGGCCGCTTTGAAAATCATCGAGCCGTTCATGTCCAATAAAGACGTCCAGAATGAAGCGAGGGCGGCCTACCAGAAAGTCGCCAAGGCGATAGGAGTCAAGGGGCGGACCATTGTCTACACGAAGTTGATCAAGGTCTTCTACGGCGCCGGCAAGCAAGGCGCCGACGTCACCGGCAAAGTCGCCAAGCGGAAGAACAAGGCCGGCACTATCTCCCTATCCAACAAATACAACGATTATTTTGGCGACCCGGTCAGCGGAGTCCCCAAGCAACTGGTTATTACGTTTGAACTCAACGGTAAGAAACAGACCGTCAAGCTCGGTGAGAATACCCCGTTTACGCTGAAACTCGCCGGCGCCAAGAAATCAAAGTGAATCCGGCGCCTCGCGGCGCAACAAGGAGATACCAACATGTTTAACCGCAAAATAACGATCGTGCTTCTGATAGCGGCGACCCTGGCGGCGACGACAACATTCGCCGCCGACGCCAAACCCTCGGGCGATAAACAGATCGCCGTCCTGAAGTCCGCCGACGCCACCCTGAAGGCAAAGAACGACGCCTGCCGCGAGCTGGCGACCATCGGAGACCCCAAGGCGATACCCGTGCTGGCGAGCCTGCTGGGCGACGAGAAGCTGTCCCACATGGCGCGCTATGCCCTGGAACCGCTCGACAACGCGTCGGTGGACGCCGCCCTGCGCGACGCGATGGGCAAGCTGAAGGGCAACATGCGGATCGGTGTGATCAACTCCATCGGTACGCGGCGCGACGAAAAAGCCGTCTCCGGTCTAACGAAACTGCTGACAGACACCGACAAGGGCGCCGCATCGGCGGCGATCGGGGCGCTGGGTAAAATCGCCACTCCAGAGGCGATAACCGCACTGGCCGGTTGCAGGAAGGCTCCGCCCGCCGAACTGCAGTGGGCGATTGCAGATGCCTCCCTCGATGCCGCCGAACGCCTGCTCAAGGACGGCAAATCCGCCGGCGCGGTAGCCATCTACAACGAACTCCACGCGAGCACCTGGCCGCGACAGGTCCGCCTGGGCGCCTTCAGCGGTCTGCTGACCGCCGAAAGCGACAAGGCGCCCGATAGAATCGCCGCCGCACTGACCGGTAAAGACAAAATCACGCGGGCGGTAGCCATCGCGAGAATCGCCACGCTGAAAGGCGACGGTGTCTCAGCGCGTTTTGCAGCCGAGCTGCCCAAGCTGGCGGTCGGCGCGCAGGCGATGCTGATCAACGCTCTGGCCGCTCGAAACGATCCCGCCGCCCGCCCGGCGATCGTCAAAGCCGCCGGGCACAGCGACCCCGCGGTCCGCACCGCCGCGATAAAAGCACTCGGTTCGCTGGGAGACGCCGCGTGCGCGGAACTGCTTTGCAAGACAATGGTTGACGGTAAGACCGATCCGGAAAAACAGGCCGCCCAGTCAAGCCTCAGAGCACTGGGCGCCAAAGGCGTCGACGCCGTGCTGATCAAACGCCTTTCCGCCGCAAAGGGCAATCTCCAGATCGATCTTATCAACATACTCGTCGATCGCAAAGCCGCATCCGCCGCGGACGTGCTGCTGACCCACGCGTCCGCAAAGGACCCGAAGCTCAGTTCGGCCGCCTTCAAGGGCCTGGGGAAAATCGCATCGCCAAAAGATCTGCCCGCGATTCTAAAACTGCTGGTAAAAACCGAGAACAGCGCCGCCCGGCGGGACGCGGAGTTGGCGGCAGTATCGGTATCGAGAAAGATCGCCACGCCCGCGGCCCGAGCCGACGACGTGCTCAGCGCCCTCAAAACCGCCGACGCGACCCCCGCCAAGTGCTCGCTGATTGCGGTGCTCGGCGGTATCGGAAATGAAAAAGCCTTCGGCGCCGTCAAGTCGGCGATGAACGCGAAGGCCACGGAGATCAACGACGCAGCCGTTCGCGCGCTTACCGTATGGCCCAATCCGGCGGCTGGCGACGCCCTGCTGGACATCTTCGCTGCAACCAAGAACAAGACGCACCGCACGCTGGCGCTGCGAGGGCTCGTCAGAATTCTGTCGATTGACGGGCAGGATGTCGAAAAAACGCTGGCGGCCTACAAGAAGTTGCTCGGCAGCATCAGTCAACCGGGCGAAATCAAACTCGTGCTGTCGGGAGTGGGCTCCCTGGCCGACCGGGGCGCTTTGGATATCATCGAGCCTTATACAAAGAACAAAGCTGTCCAAAGAGAAGCTCAGGCCGCCCGCAAGAAAGTTCTCAAGGCGATAAAGACCTCATCCGGCGCCTTCACGCCGCTGTTCGACGGTAAGACGCTTAAAGGGTGGAAGGGCAGAAAATCGCTCTGGAAGGTCGAGGACGGCGCCATTTGCGGACAGACCTCCGCCGATTTCAAACTCAAGCACAACGACTTCCTCTACACCGAAAAGGAGTACGGCGACTTTGAACTGACGCTCAGTTACAAGCTGGTGAACCACAACTCCGGCGTGCAGATTCGCAGCCAGGTGCATGATGATTTTCGCGTAACCGGATACCAGGCCGACATCGCCATGAAGCGATACACCGGTATCCTGTACGACGAGGGCAGGCGCGGGATCATCGCCGACGTGAAGCCCGCGGTGGTCTCCAAGTTCATCAAGCAAAATGACTGGAACGACTATCGCATCGTCTGCAAGGGCACGAATATCACGTTATGGATCAACGGTCAGCAAACCATAACCTACACCGAGAAGAAAGCCTCAATCCCCAACAAGGGCGTAATCGCCTTCCAACTCCACGGCGGTCCGCCGATGAAGGTGTACTTCAAGAACATCAAGATCAAGGAACTATGAAAATAATACCACGGTTTGCGGTTGCCCTGCTGATTTTCGCCGCGGGCGGGTCGGACCTCTGCCGCGCGGACTACAATCAGGTTATCGCCTCGGTACGATTCGAGAAGGCCTCCTTCCGGTACGCCGACACGCCGTACCTCTGGCTGGGACACGGAGACATCGGGCTCACGATCGATATCAAGCCCGACGCGACTCACGTGCTCGAACTGCTATGGGGCTGCAAAAACGACACGCGCAGCGGAATCGCGGTCGTCAACGGACGCGAGGTGAATCTCAGCCGCGGTGGCTACGACGGTTTCAAGTGGTTGACCGTGCCCGCGGGCAAGAGCGCCAAGACCCTCGGTCGATATGAAATCACGCTCAGGCAGGGCTCCGGGAAGCCCGGTTTCATAGCGGCAGTCCGACTGAAAACAACGAACAAGGCGCCCAAAACACCCGCCTGTAAGATTACCGTCAAGGCGCCGAGCGTCCAAGCCAGACCAAAACCGCAGCGACGGACGCGAGGCGAAGCATTCCCCGAAATGCGAGCATTCTGGGACCGACCCGCCCCACCACCGCTGAAACCGATGAGCAACCTCGGGCAGGAAAACGCATTCGACCAGGCCGAACTGCACGGACGGCAGGCAAACGAGGCGTTCTTCCGCTGCCAGCGGTTTGTTGAGGGCTGGCTCAAGCATGCCGATCCCAAGACCGGGCTGATCCCGCGGAATCTCAACCGAAACCGGGACATCTGGAACGCCAAGGACTCAGCGGCTGACAACTATCCGTTCATGGTCCTGACGGCGGCGATGACCAACCGCAAAATGTTCGACGGGCGGATGCTGGACATGCTCGCCGCGGAGACCAAACTGACCAGCCGTCTCGGCCCGCTGCCCGACACGTGGTCGTTTTCGAAGCAGGGTTTCGCGGCGGCAGAGCCGAATCTTCAATCGATCATTTTCGGCGGTTCGGAATACGTCAAGGACGGTCTGCTGGCGGTGACCGAATGGTTAGGCCCGAGCCCGTGGTCGAAGCGGATGCTTGGCATCGTCGACGAGATCTGGGCCCGCGCACCGGTCAAGACACCCCGGGGAGCGATCCCCTCGACCGACCCCGAGGTCAACGGCGAGATGCTGCAGGCGCTTTCGCGGGTCTACTGGATGACCGGCGAGAAGAAGTATCTCGAATACGCCATCCGCCTGGGCGATTACTACCTTCTGGACGGGCACGATCCGTTGCGAGGCTCGTCGGCCGTCCGCCTGATCGCGCACGGCGGGGAGGTCTTCTCCGGGCTGGCGGAACTGTACGCCACCGTCAGCATCGCCGCGCCGCAAAAGCGGACCGCTTACCGCAAACCGATCCACGCCATGTTCGACCGGCTTCTGGAGATCGGGCGTAACGAGCACGGGATGATCTACGCGTCGGTGGACCCCAAGACGGGAAAGCACCGGGGAATCTGCGACACGTGGGGATACACGTACAACGGCATCTACACGGTCTACATGATCGACAAGACGCCTGAATACCGCGCGGCCGTGAGAAAACCTCTGGGCAATCTCAAGCAGCACTACTCCGACCACAGTTGGGGCAGCGCCGACGAGTATGCCGACACCGTCGAGGGCGGGATCAATCTGCTGAACCGCGAACCGATCGCCTCAGCCGGCGACTGGATCGACACCACCATCGCCAAAATGTGGGCAAAGCAAAAGCCCGACGGCGTCATCGAGGGCTGGCACGGGGACGGTAACAACGCCCGGACATCGCTGATGTACGCCCTGTGGAAGACCCGCGGGCTGACCGTTCGCCCGTGGCGGAAAGACCTCCGCTTCGGAGCGGTCCAGGCCGAAAGCACACTCTACATAACCATGCGGGCCGAGAAGGAATGGACCGGGCGGCTGCTGTTCGACAAACAGCGTCACAAGGTCAACCTTCACCTGCCGATGGACTATCCGCGCCTGAACCAGTTCCCCGAATGGTTCACCACGCGGTCCAACCAGTGCTACACCGTCCACAATCCCGCCGCGGGCGGCGAGTCGGTTCTGACCGGTAAGCAACTGCAGGCGGGCATCGAACTCTCGCTAAAACCGGGCACGGAACTGCGCCTGATCGTCACGCCCCAGGGCACAGCTATCGTCAAACCGCCCCTGCCCAAACCCGCCGACCCGAAGGCGATGGTCAAGACCGTAGCCGACGCGGTCCTGCGGGACTTTCCCAAACCGCCTGCGTTCAACTGGGGCGAGGGCGTGATGCTGAGCGGAATGATGCAGGCCTATCACCTGACGAAGGACCCGCGATACCTGAAATTCGTCCGCGACTTCGCCGATTACTGGCACGAGAAGGGCATCGCCTCGACGCTCAGCAGGCGCGGATATTGCGGCCATTGGGGTCCCGGCCACGCGATCCTCATGCTCTATGAAGTCACGAAGGACAAGCGTCACCTCGCCCTTGCCGACCAGATCAACGCGTTCATGCTCAACCAGGCCGAGCGGACGAAAGACGGCGGGCTGAGCCATTTCAACGGTAAGCCGCAGCTCTGGGTGGACACACTCGACATGTGCTGCCCGGTCTTTTCGCACGCCGCTCGAATTAAAAACAAACCAAAGTTGCAGGCCGAGGCGGTGCGCCAGTTGGAGATATTCGCCAAGCACCTGCAGGATCCCAAAACCGGACTGTTCTATCACATGTGGGACGAGAAGAGCGGCAAGCGGACGCCTTCGTACTGGGCTCGCGGCAACGGGTGGGTCGTCATGTCCTACACCGAAGTGCTCAAAAATGAAAAACCCGATTCGCCGGTTCGCAAGAGGCTCACCGCGGCATTCGTAAAGCAACTGGCCAGCATAGTCCGCCTGCAGGACAGGCGTACGGGCCTGTGGCGAACCGTGCTCGACCAGGACGACACGTACCTCGAAACGTCCGCGTCGGCGATGTTCCTCTTCGCCCTGACCGAGTGCCGGAACCGAAAGCTCATCGACGTGCCATACGTCGAGACGATGCTCCGCACCTGGGCGGGTCTGTCCAAACAGATAGACGCTCAAGGCCGCGTAATTGGCGTGTCGGCCGGCACAGGCCCGAGCGGAAAATCCGGCTACGTCGCCCGAAAAGCCGGAACCTACACATGGGGAACCGGCGCCTTCCTCCACGCCGCATGCTCATACGCCGAGAGCGGACTGCAAGCTACCAAGCCTTGACCCTCACCTTCACCCGCATTTGGGCGGGGTGCCATTGGAGGCCCGGAGGACCGGTGCGATGGATAGAGGCAGGAAGGACCGGTTGATTTCCGGGCTCTGTGTTTAAGAGACCGTATACCGAGCCCTTCCGTACCCGGATACCATCTCAGCGGACCGTCGCCCCTCCAGGCAACAGCAAACGCCCCCCATCCCCGCCGGGCGAATCAGAATACCCGCCCGAAGTTGCGCTCCTGGCCGATGGCCTTTCCGCCGGGCATGTCCATTCGCGACAGCGATGAGAGGCCCGCCTTGGCCTCCTTGAGGATATCGAGAAGTTTGATGTATCGGGGGTCGCCGCGGTTGGGGAAGCAGGCCTTTTTCTCGTCCGCCCTGCCTCCGGCCGACCGCGACAGGAGGTCCAGGAGAATCGGGCTCGACTCTGGATTGGTGAGGTTGATCGCACCGCGCTGGGCGCGGGTTTCTTACGGGGCGCCAGCGGGACGGGACTGAAGCAGGCCGACTTCGCGGCCCTGGCAACCTTCGAGGTTTTCGTTTCGTAGAGCAGCGCGGTTTGGCCCGTGGCGTGATCCAGCACCCACAGGGCGTGCCCCCGCCTTCCGCGTCCGGCGTAGGATACCAGCGAGTATTCACTTGAGAACGGGAACGGGTCGGTGAACGCCGAACCGTACCCGGCGTCCGCGCCGGGTGCGCCCACGCCCGACTTCGTCCAGTCCTTTCCCGAGGCAATGTCCTTCGTGACGGGCGTCACATGGGTGATCTTCCACATGCTCTGAGGGGTTTCGAGGCCCTTCCTCCGATCGACGATTGCAAGGTCGCCGAGCGGTTGCCGGTGGTGACCGGTCCAGACCACGATGGCGGTTTTCGTACCCGGTATCTCGCGCCCGCCGTAGACGATGTTCGGCACGCGGAAGGTGTTCCCGTGGTAAAGTTTGAGCTGCCGCCCGTTAGGGTTTACCGTCCACAGACCGCCCCACCCGAAGATGTTCTTGTCCTGGTATTCCCATCGCGTGCAGAGGATCGAGCCGTCTTCCAAGACGGCGGGTGTGAGCGTGCAGAGGGTTGTCCAGTCGATGCGGCGCATGCCCGATCCGTCGCCCTCAATCGCATACAGGGCGCAGGCAAGGTAGTTTTGGCAGAGCGAATACGATTCGACGCGCGAGGACGAGAAGATGATCCTGCCATCGGGATAATACACCGGACTGAAATCGTGATAGGGTCCGCGCGTAAGCTGGCGGAGCCCCGAACCGTCGGTCGCGATCTCCCAGACGTGGAACTGATCGTCCGGCGTCTGTTTGTACGAAAAAACCAGCCGCTTACCGTCATAGGATGGATTCATATTGAAGATGAACCCTTCGGTTGTCTCGAAGATAACCTTGGCGCCATCTTTCGGACAGGCCGGGTCGTAGACGCAGATCGCCGAACCCCTGCCCGTCCGCTGGGCGAACATTACCGATTGCATTCCCGCCATCCCGTAGTTCGTCCGGCGGATGAAAGCGACGCGCGGACATGCGGCGATCATCTTCGCCGCGATGCTTCGACGAGCAACCGCACATCTTTCGCCGGGCTCAAGGTCTCTGGCTTCCAACCGCCGACACCATCTCCCACCACTTGCTCGAACGAGGGATTCGCCAGGAGGTTGTCGTTCGGCTCGGACCCCTGCGCCCGAGCCGGCCGGCTCACAACGAGCGACAAAATAACGAGCAACACAGGGACAATACTGGACAGAACGTTCATGTCAGGGATGGTAGCATAACCGGGCCGATCGCCACAAGAGCCACTCCCGCTGCGAAACCTCCACGCCGCGAGGCTTCCAACCGCCCTGAGCCCGAGGACTTTTGATTTGGGATCTGGGATTGGACGGCGAATGGCGAGGCGCGCTGATTCTCATTGCAATTCTGATATTATGCGGTTTAGACTGCTGCGCGTGAAACAAAGGGAGACGATGATGAATCGGAGAGAGTTCTTGAAGAGCACTGCTGCCGCCAGCGCCGCGATCGGTTTACCGACAGTTATTCCTTCGGCGGTTCTGGGCAAGGATGGCGCCGCGCCGCCAAGCGACCGCGCGGCGATTGGACTGATCGCCTGCGGAAATCGCGCGAGGTTCGCCGGAAACTACAAGAACTACGCGAAGTCCGAGGTCGTTGCGGTTTGCGACCCTATCGACTGGCGGCGATTGAACTTCAAAAAAACGTTCGGAAACTGCGCCGATCACGTTGACTTCCGCGAGCTGCTCGCCCGCAAAGATGTTGACGCGGTTCACATCGCAACCGCGGACCACTGGCACGTTCCCATCGCGCTTCTCGCCGCCAAAGCCGGGAAGGACATGTACACCGAAAAACCGCTCGGTATCTCCATCGCCCACGATCTCGAGTCGCGGAAGATCGTCGACAAGTACAAACGCATCTTCCAGTACGGAGCCCAGCAGCGGTCGCAAGTATACGCTCGCATGGGTATCGAACTCGTGCTGAACGGGCACATCGGCGAGGTAAAGGAAATTCTCGTCAAGTGTCCGAAGGGACATTCCGGCGGATCGGGCCAGCCGGCAATACCCGTTCCCAAGGGCGTCAACTACGACCTGTGGCTCGGACCGGCGCCCAAGGAACCGTTCTGCGCCGATCGCGTGCTCTACCAGCCCAACAAGTGGTGGATCGAGAGAAACGGGATCTACCACATCCGCGACTACGCGATCGGTTTTATCGCCGGTTGGGGCGCGCATCCGATGGATATGCTGCAATGGTGGGCCGACAACTCCGGTATGAAAGAGACGATCCCCGTAAAATATGAAGGGACGGGAACCCTCCCGACCGAGGGCCTGTTCA
The DNA here is from genome assembly GCA_016782885.1 of Phycisphaerae bacterium. Lineage (GTDB taxonomy): Bacteria > Planctomycetota > Phycisphaerae > SM23-33 > SM23-33 > BS750m-G57. The sequence continues at coordinate 35,419 of JADHXQ010000017.1, forward strand.
ATACGGTGACGCACTGGGATGTTAACTGCCAATACGCCAACGGTATCAAGATGCGGTTCATGGACAACAACACAGCCGCCAGGCTGAAGCTGCATAAAGGTTTTGGCGGGACCATTGCGGTCCTCTTCCTCGGTACGGAAGGCTGGGTGCGCGTCTCGCGCGGCGGATGGCAGACTTCATCGAAGCAGCTCGCGCAGAAGGCGAGGAATCCGGGCGAGAAACGCCTGATCGTCAGCACAAACCAGATCACGAACTTCGTCGATTGCGTGCTGGCCCGCAAGACGCCGGCCGATGACCTCCATTCGGCCGTCCGATCCGACGTTGCGACGCACCTGTGCGACATCGCGATTCGCACCGGCCGACAGATCACCTGGGATTCAAAAGAAGAGACGATCAAATGCGATCCGGATGCGGTGCAAATGATGGCGCGGGAATTGCGGGACCCGTGGACACTGTAAGAAAAGGTTATGAGTACGACGAGTAATGAATGCAGGATGACAGGTCGGAGAAGATTCCTTAAGTCTGTCGGCCTCGGTGCGGTTGCGCTTGGGTGCGGTGCTCGGGGGCGGGCGGCAGATAGCGCGCCCGCCAAGCCGAATGTACTGTTCATCATCTGCGACGATCTCAATGACTGGGCTCTGCATCCGGCGAGGCACCCGAGGGCGAAAACGCCGAACATGGATCGCCTTCGAGCCAGGAGCCTGAGTTTCACTAACGCCCATGTCGCCGTGCCGGTGTGCGGTCCCTCACGCAAATGTCTGCTGTCCGGATTGTATCCCCAGACGATAGATGATTATGGTTTCGCGCCGTGGAAGTCGGTGAAAGCCCTGAAGGGATGCGTCCCGCTCCCGCTGCATTTTCGCAACAACGGGTACGGCGCCTACGGTACGGGCAAGTTGCTGCACGAGGGCGCCGGCGGGGATTTCTATACCGCCTACGGAATCGGTCCGGACTACGGCCCCTGGCCGTGGCGGGGCAAGGGCAGACCGATGAACACGCCCCACCCGCTGCAGTTTGAAACGTGGAAGAAGCATCTCCCCGTCGGTATGCATCGCGACCTCAACTATGGACCGCTGTCCAACGTTCCGGTCTGGAAAGCGGGGGCAGTTAAAGGGATGCCCGGAGCGAAGGGCTGGTACTGCGAAAACGGAAAACCGTTTCGGTACGTCGATGATAACGATCGCGACAAGACACCGGACGAGATATCGGCTGACTGGGCGGTTGACATACTGAAGAAGAGGCACGACCGCCCCTTCTACCTTGGCGTCGGGTTCATCCGCCCGCATACACCGCTCTACGCCCCCAAAAAGTACTTCGACATGTTCCCCATGAAAGACATCCGGCTTCCGCCCTACCGCAAGGATGATCTCAGCGATTGTGCTTCCGTTCTGCGTAACCGCTGGCAGTGGGGGTACAAGAAGTATAGCGCGCTGATAAAGGCCGGCGGAGAGAAGGCCTGGAAAGAGTGGGTGCGGGCATACCTGGCGTGCATGGCGTTTGTCGATGACCTGGCGGGCAAGGTGCTGGACGCATTGGACAAGAGCGAGTATCGCGACAACACCATCGTGGTCCTGACCGGCGACAACGGATACCACGTGGGCGAAAAGGACTGCATCCAGAAGTGGCATTTGTGGGATGAATCCACACGCGTACCTCTGTTCGTCCATGTCCCGGGGGCCAAGGGAAATGGACGCTCCTGCGATCATCCCGTTTCATTGATCGACGTGTACCCCACCATGGCGGACCTGTGCGGTATCGGCGGGCAGCCCAACAAGAATCGCGGCAACGCGCCGCTTGACGGGCACTCGCTTCGACCATTCCTGGAGAACCCTGAGCGCAAGGACTGGGATGGGCCCGCCGCGGCACTGATGGCCGTCCGGGACAACAGGGCAAGCCCGCATTTTTCAGTCCGTTCCCGGCGTTACCGCTATACGCTCTGCGGTAATGGTGCAGAGGAACTCTACGACCACGAGAAGGACCCGCACGAATGGACCAACCTGGCGGGCAATCAGGAATATGAGAAAACCCAGAAGCATCTGCGTGAGGAACTGATAACAATCCTCCGCAAAACCAAAATGCCGAAAAACTTCAAACCGGGAAATTAGCGCCGTCAGTTACCGGTGATTTGCTTGTTGGGGGCGCGTTTTTCAGATATACTTGCAATCCGGGCGTTTCGATTGCGTATCTGGTTGTGAAAGAAAGGGTAGTATCGAGATGGACAAGTTCAAGTTTGATCGGCGGCGGGAGGGAGTTTCGATAGCTGCGGTGACGATTGTCCTGTTGCTGGCTTCGATGGCGGCTTCGGCGGCCGCTCAGAGCGCGTACGAAAAAACCATCGAACCATCCGAGGCGATGGTTGGTCAGTGGGACTTCGTTGGCGCTTCGGCTGCAATGGCCAAGCTGAAGTTCCGGGACAAGGCCCTGACCGATCGCCTGGGCGTGCGCCGCGACGAGATCAAGCGACTGGCGGCGCTCAAGACGAAGATCATCGAAAAAACCAACAAGCTCAAACCGTGGCTGCGCCGGGGTCCGGCGGTCGTGCCAGGCAGCGGGGGTAAGAAAATCATAACCGTTGGCGTGCAGATCACCAAGGCCACCGAAAAAACCATCACCGTCAGCAAAGTCACCGTCTCGGGCAAGACCTCCTCCCACAAGCCCTGGACCAAACTGAACACCAAAGAACTGGACAAACTCCTCGAGGCATCCGTCTCAGACAACAGCGCCGACGACCAACTAGCCGCCGGCCTGCTGGCACTGGTTCGAGCGGATGCGGACACCGCCGAAACTCACTTCAACAAGGCGAAATCCCTGGGCGTGAAGATTGATGCCTATCTCACCCCGCTTGCAGCCGCTGCCTTCAACCGTGCGGTAGTCCTGCTGGAAAAAGGCGATTTCCCCCAGGCGGGCAAGGCGCTGTCCGCCATCGAAAAGAAATACGCGTCTTCACCATGGATGGCTAACCACAAGGAGCAGTTCGCCGCCGCTCTCAGCGGCGCCACCGCCGGCGTCAAGGACGCTTCGGCGGAAAAACTATATCGCCAAGCCGCAAAACTGTACGCCGACAAAGACCTGTTCGCACTGAAGACCGCCCTGGACAAACTCAAATCCGACTTCCCCAACAGCCAAGCCGTCACCGACACCAATCACGATCCATCTTTCGCCACCATGTCCAAAGCAGTGGCGAACCTGGGCGTGCTCATTACCGTCCGCCAGGATGGAAAGGGCGACTGCAAGACGATTCGCGAGGCCGTCCTCAGCGCCCCTCCAAAGAGTGTGATCGAGGTCCAGGACAGCGGGACCTACCACCCCGGTAACATCACACTCAAGGGCAGCACATTGCGCGGGGCCAAAGGCAAATGGCCCGTCCTGTCAGGGGGGAAGCATGGAATGGTCAATATCAATCTATCGGGTGAGGGCTGCCGGGTGGAGGGCTTGGTTATCCTCGATAGCGGGGCGAACTACTCCATAAACATCAATAACAAGAATACTCAGAAGTGTCGCCTGCGGAGACTGATCATTGTCAAAAGGAACGGGTGGTGCCATATCCCTGAGGATGTACAGGGGACCTTGCTGGATGGATGTCTGATAATCAAGTCCGCTCCCGCTCGGTTGCCCGGTAGTCACCGAACCGGCGTGGTCACGATGCGGAATTGCATCTGGTTGAACGGGGACCCGGAATCCAAAGCACCCGTCCTGTTCGAGAACTGCTTCTTGCCGAGTTTCAAGGCCGGCGCCCCCACAGAGTTCGAGCGATGCACTGTCCTCGGGAACCTGACGTTCCCCGACACGGGCGGGAGTGTGCTGAATTCCATTGTCGGGCGCATCACGGTGACAGGCGCCGAGGTGAAGATCGGGTTCTGCAATATGTTGAACAAGAAACCCGTGGCCGGCTCGGCGAAACCGGACAAAACCTGCTTCAGCATAGACCCGCAATTCCGAAATCCCGCCAAATACGACTACAACCTCAAACCCTCCAGCCCCTGCCGCAGAAAAGGCGACGGCGGTAAAGGCGTCGGTTGTGTTTATACGCCCGAAATGATCCAGATACTCAAGAAGGCACTCCAACTCCGCAAGGACAAGATCCTCAAATGGGATGACTAACCCGCCGGGCTACTGTATGATATCGGTTGTGCTTGTGTGAGGTCGGTCGTGGTTCACGAAAGGACGATCGCGGTATCTCATGGCGTACATGGAAGTCATAAAGGACGGTAAGGTCGTCAAACGCAAGCCCATGGACGATGCCGTCGCCGAGCGGGGATGCGTTATCAACCTGGGCAAGATCGGAAAGGCCCGCCTGGCGGTCGGCGAATCGGCAAAGATCGGTGAATACCGGGTCCGCGTCTGTTCCGGCGAAATGCCGCCCGAACCGCTTGCGTCACGCAAGACTCTCGTGGACCGATCGCCTGACGTTCTGGACGCCGCGGGCGCCGGTCGCGAAGAACCGCCCGTCAAATTCCCCAAGATAGAGGGTTTTCGCGTTACCGGGCAACTCGGCGCGGGCGGTATGGGCGCCGTCTGGCGAGCGGTCCAGTTGAGCACGCAGCGAGAGGTGGCGCTTAAGATCCTCCACGTCGGGCGGTTCGGGTCGAAGAGGGCCCGTATCCGTTTCGAACGGGAAGTCGAACTGGCCGCACGACTCGAACACCCCAACATCGCACGCGTATACGACAGCGGGCTGCACCACAACGACTACTACTACGCCATGGAACTCGTCGACGGCGCCGGCCTCGACAAATACGTCGAAACCAACAACCTCACCCCCAAGCAAGTCTTCGCGCTGATCCGCACCATCTGCCGCGCTATCGCCCACGCCCACGGGTTCGGTGTGATCCACCGCGACCTGAAACCCTCCAACATCCTGGTGACACCCGACGGTCAACCGCACGTCCTGGACTTCGGACTCGCAAAAACGCTGGAACCGGATGAGTCGTCCATCCAGGTGTCGATCGAGGGGGAGACCTCGGGTACTCCGGCTTTCATGTCGCCGGAGCAGGCGGCGGGGCATCACAGCAAAGTCGACGGGCGGACGGACGTCTACAGCCTCGGCGTGATAACGTTTCGACTGCTCACCGGTGAATATCCGCACGAGATGAGCGGTTCGCACTTTGAGATCATCCGCAGAATCGTCGAGACCGAGGCCCGCCGACCGCGAGACCTCTCGGAAACAATCGACAGGGAAATCGAGGCGATCCTCCTCAAGGCGCTGGCGCACGACAAGGACGATCGCTACGACACCGCCGATCAGATGGCGGACGATATCGGAAACTACCTCTCCGGCAAGCCGATAATGGCGAGAGCCCCCATGCCGCTCTACCGCCTTCGAAAGGCCGCACGCCGGAACAGGACCGCATTGCTGATCGGCGCCGCAGTCGCCCTGCTTATCGCGGGGATAGCCCTGTTCGCCTACCACAAGATATCCGACGCCGAAAGGGCCCGCACCACCGGACACGACCGCCTGGCGAAAGAACGGGGCACCGAAGCCGAGCGGGTCGCGCAACTCGAAAAACTTCTGGAGGAAAACAAGGCCAAGTCCGCCCAGTCCGAAGCCGAATGGAACAGAAGACTCGCCGCGGCAAAAACGGACAAGGAACGAGCCGAACTGCTGGCGGCCAAAGCACGCGAGGACGCTGCAAGACAAGCCCGTCTGAACGAGACGGCTCCCAAGGTTCCCAAAGTCCAACAGACAACTACGATCGCCGGCGCCGAGTTCATGGGCGACTGGCAGGGCACGCGAAAGGTCTCCGGGAACCGGAGTCCAATAGTCGCGCAGGTCATCGCTCTGGGCAACGGGCAGCATCGGGCGAACATCCTGGGCGAGTTCGACAAGCGCGCGCCCCCGATCGAAGTATTGACGGGCAATACGCAGGGGCGAAAGCTGATTCTGTCCGGAGGCGGGTGGACCGCTGAGATCGAGAACGGAAAGTTCACCGGGAGCGGAGGCGGATGCACGTTCGAAATGACGAGGACCACGCGCCTCTCGCCGACGATAGGCGCCAAGCCCCCGCAAAAAGCGATAGTCCTGTTGGGATCCAACACCACGGATCTGGACACCCAGTGGAAGTCCGCCAGGGGAGACGGGGCATGCACGTGGAATCTCCTGCCCGGAGGCGTGATGCGGAGCGTGCTCAAGAGCGGATCGATAATTTCCCGGCAGGATTTCGGAGACCATCGAATTCACCTTGAGTTCCGCACGATGTTCAAACCGAACAGTAAAGGGCAGAAGCGCAGCAACAGCGGCGTCTACGTTCAGGGACGTCTCGAAGTTCAGGTGCTCGACAGCTACGGACTGGAGGGCAAGTTCGACGAGTGCGGCGCAATCTATAAAATGGCTGCGCCGCTGGTAAACATGTGCGCACCACCGCTGCAATGGCAGACGTACGACATTGATTTCAAGGCCGCCGAAATGGACGGTAAGAAGATCGTCAAGCCCGCCCGGATAAATGTGATTCATAACGGCGTGAAGATTCACGACAACCTGGAACTGACCAGGCACAGCGAGCAGGCAATATCGTCCGGGATTGGTCCGCGAGGCGGGCTGTATTTGCAGGAGTTTGGCAGTGTCGTCGAGTATCGCAACATCTGGGTCACCGAGAGCAAGAACGTGCCGGGCAACGTCAACACCGGTCAGACCGCGCAGAACGACACGGATACGAAACCGATACCGAAACCGGGCGTCCCACCGCGAGGACGGCGCGGTAATGATCCCCCCCCTGATATGACCGACGCCCAGGAGATCAAGATCACGGGCAAGTACATCATCTTCCCCGTCTCGAACAAGGGAAAACGCAGCAGGATGACGATCATGGTCGGCGACCAGCTCGTTCATAATCTCGACTGCAGTTTCCCCGCCGGTAGAAACACCATCGACTGGTGGACCTACCTCGACATGTCCGAATACATCGGAAAGACCGCGAAGGTCTCAGCCAAAGCGGCGCCGGCAATCCGCAAACTGTTCGAATCGAGCGATAATATCCGTCACCTCCAACCGCTCTACGACGAGGCGCTGCGCCCGCAGTTTCACATGAGCCAGATGCGAGGCTGGAACAATGACCCAAACGGAATGTTCTACCACGACGGGCAGTACCACTTCTTCTGGCAGTGCAACCCCGCAGGCCACACATGGGCCAATATGTACTGGGGACATGCAACAAGCCCCGACATGGTCCACTGGACCGAGCATGACCGGGCGCTCCGCCCCTTCGGTGGAAATGTCAAGAACTGTCATCCGAAGATGGCCGTCCAGAACTGCTTCTCCGGTAGCGGTCATATCGACGTGAACAACACGGCCGGTTGGCAAAAGGGCAGCGAAAAGACGATGGTCCTCGCGTTCACCGACACCGGTTGCGGTGAATCGCTCGCCTACTCGACCGATCGCGGTAAGACGTGGAAGTATTACGAGGGCAACCCTGTAATCAAGCACTCGGGGCGCGACCCGAAACTCATGTGGTACAAACCGGGCAAGCACTGGGTAATCGCCGTGTTCGACCAGGAGAAGAATGTCGGTAAGAATATCGCAATCTATACGAGCAAGAACCTCAAAGATTGGAAACTTACGGACAATATACCAGGATTCTTCGAATGTGTAGAAATCTTCGAACTGCCCGTTGACGGGAACCCCGGGAAGACCAAGTGGGTTATCTTCGGCGCGGACGCACAGTATTCGATCGGACGTTTCAATGGCAAGAAGTTCGTCCCCGAGCACCAGAGCAAGCACCGCGTCCACTGGGGACCCTACTACGCCTCGCAGTGCTTCAACAACAGCCCCGACGGTCGCGTCGTCCAAATCGGCTGGGCGAAGATCAACATGCCGAACATGCCCTTCAACCAGACCTTCACCGTACCGACGAATCTGACCCTGCGCACGACGAAAGACGGCGTGCGAATGTTCGCCACTCCGATCGAGGAACTCCTGCAACTTCGCAAACCAAACCCCCAGTCAGCCCAAAACAGGAAACTGACCGTCAATGCATCCATCAAGTTCACCGTCAAGGACCAACTCTTTGATATTCTCGTGACCTTGAAGAAGGGAACCGCCAAGCAAGCCGTTCTCGAGTTCGGTGGGAATAAGGCGACTTACGATTTCACCGCCCAGAAGCTCGACAACATGCCGCTGGCGATGGAAAACGGTAAGGTAACGTTCCGCGTTCTCGTTGATCGTCCGATGTACGAGTTGATCGGCGGCGGGGGCGCATGCTTCAAGACCTCCGGCCGGCGCGATATGGGCAAGGCGATCGGCACGATCTCGCTGACGGCTGAAGGCGGTTCGCTGACCGTCGAATCGTTCAAGGCATACGAAATGAAGTCGGCATGGAAGAGCGGCAGGAAGGCTGTGGCGCCAAAGCCCCGGACGACCGCCACGTCCGTCGCCAGTGACGAGGCGTTCTTCAACGGTAAAGACTTAAGCAACTGGACGGCCAGGAAGCGGTATGGCGCGAAGAATTTCTGGTCGGTCGGCACGCCCAGGGTCGATCCGGAAAACCCCAAACGCCTGATCGTGGAACCCGGTGGCGATGCGATGGTCAACACCGCACCCGGGCACGGCAGGGGCCTGGACTTCTGCAGCGCGAAAAACCACGGTGACGGGATAATCGAACTCGACGTGATGATACCAAAGGGCTCGAATTCCGGGATTCACCTGCAGGGCGAATACGAGATCCAGGTCATCGACAGCTATGGCCGCAAAAAACTCGGCGCCAGCGACATGGGCGCGATCTTCCTCACCAAACCCCCCGCTCTCAACGCCTGCGGAAAACCGGGCGAGTGGCAGACATTCGAGATCCACTTCCGGGCCCCCAAATTTGACGACAAAGGCAAGAAGACCGCTAACGCCCGCATCGAAAAGGTCCTCTTGAACGGCGACCTGATCCAGGAAAACGTCGAGCTCAAACGCCCCACTCCCGGTGGAATAGACGGACAGGAAAAACCCCTGGGCCCACTGATGCTCCAGGGCTACCACGGACCGGTGGCCTACAGGAACATAAGAATCAAACCGCTCTAAGAGGATTCAGGAGATTTGGTTTAACGGTGAAAGACCGGATGGACCGTGATTAGACATTTGGGCAATTAGGTGTAATATGGTGCAGCCTTCGACGTTTTACATGGCATTCTACCGCCGATAACTCTACCGCCTTCCAAGGGAGCTTGACTGGAATGTTTAAGAAAGCAGCGTGCGTTGGTGTGGCCGTTGTCTTTACCTTCATCTGCACGGAGGCAAAACCGCCTTTCGGAGGCACGATATTTGTCAGCGGGAATATCATTACCCCTGAAGACCCATCCGCATTCGTAAGCATCACTCCAAATGGGAGAGAGGAGCGAAGGATGTTCGACCGGCGCCCCGGGAAAATGGAGAAAGTCAACGCGTACATCTTCAACGCGAAATTCGATGATGGACAAACAATGATCGTCCAGGTGAACCCCGAATTTGGTGAAAAACGGGCGTTTGAAGAGGCAAAGAAATATTCGCTCGTAATCGGGCAGATGCCCTTCGTCCTGAGGAAAGATGTCGAGAGAGTAACGATACACGATGGGAAGAAACCCTTTGGCGGCGGTAACAGGGGTCTCCTGATCCATACAGGTATGGGCGAATCGTACATAAGGGGGGGAATACTGGCGGAAACGCTCTATCACGAAGCATCGCACACATCGTTGGACAGAACCCACGCAGGGAACAAGGACTGGCTGACCGCCCAGAAAGAAGACCCTGAGTTCATTTCCGGTTACGCCAAAAGTCACCCCAGGCGGGAAGATGTCGCCGAAACCTACCTGATGTATTTCGCGGTGCGATACAAACCCGAACGAATCAGCAAGAAACTCAGAGACACAATCAAGGGCGCCGTACCCAATCGCATCAAGTATTTCGACAGCCTGAAAGTCAGCATGCATCCCGTGGTGAAAAGCAAATGGGACGGCGTCGAAGCCAAGACTCCCCCGCCGGTCACGCCCGACGATCTGAAGAAGAAGATCAGCAAGGTCGCGTTCGTCGACGCGCCGCTGTCTGAAGTATTCCAGCGGATCGAGGACAACTCCAAGGTCAATACCTCCGTACACTGGCTGTACATGAAGAGCGCCGGCGTCGACGGGAAGAAAAAGATCAGCATTAGCCTTACCGGCGCGACCCTGGAGAAGGTGCTGACGAGCGTGCTGGAGAAAGCGGCGCCGGGCAAGTTGGGCTTCGAGATTCGCAAGGGCGTGCTGGTAATCTCGTCGCGCCAGGCGATCGACGCGCAGAAGCAGCCGAAAAAACAGAAGAAAACCACACCCAAAAACAAAGAGGCGTAAAGAACCGGTATTTGTATTACAATATCGCCCGCGGCGCCGACAGGCCGCAACAGAAAGGAATACTCATGATTGCGAAAAAGACATTCTCGCGTCGCGATTTCGTCAAGGGCGTCTCGGGTGGGATTGTCGCATTACCCCTGATCGTTCCGGCCCGGGCGTTGGGCCTGGAAAAGGGCGTCGCGGCGCCGAGCGAGCGTGTGGCGATGGGGTGGGTCGGCTGCGGCGGACGCGGAAACTACGACGCCAGCCGCCTGGTCCGCCACGGCGCGCAGCTCGTCGCCCTGTGCGATGTCAACAAGCAGCACCTCGACCGCACCGGCAAGCGATACAAGGTCCCCGCCTCGGCGTGCAGCGGCGACTTTCGCAAGACCGTCGCCCGCAAGGACGTCGACGCCGTGCTGGTGGCGACCAATGACCACTGGCACGTGCTGGTGGCTCTGGCTGCGCTGCGGGCGGGCAAGGACATCTACGTCGAGAAGCCCCTGGGCGTCACGATCGCCGAAGGGCGGTTCCTGGCCGATGCGGTGAAGAAGACCGACCGCATCTTCATGCACGGTACGGAGCAGCGTTCGATGGCCAGCGTCCGGCGCGTCTGCGAACTGGTCCGCAACGGGCGGATCGGCAAGGTCGCCAAGGTCACCACCGCGTGCCCGGGCGGGCGGAAGTCAGGCCCGCCGAAAATCGCGCCGGTGCCCGACACGCTCGACTTCGACATGTACACCGGACCGTCGCCCAAGCGCGACTTCGACCCCCGGCGGATCAGCACGGGATTCCACTTCCACATCTCCGATTACTGTCCCACCGGTTTCATGGCCGGTTGGGGCATTCACCATCACGACATATTCCACTGGGCCCTGGGGCTCGACGACACCGGACCGGTGGCGATCGAAGGCTCCGCCGTGTACGCGCCGGCGACCGATCTGTGCGACTGCCCGCTCACATGGAAGGTCAATTACACGTACGAAGGCGGGATAACGATGGAATTTGTGGACGGGTCGAAATTCCCCAAGAACCAGGGCATCAAATTCGAGGGCGACAAAGGATGGATCCAACTGCACTACGGCGGCGCCACGTCCGCAAGCGACGCAAAGATCCTCGGCTCGAAGATCACCGACAAGGATGTGCGACTCTACGATACGGGCAAGGGCGACGATAACTTCAACTTCCTCCAGTGCGTCAAGTCCCGCAAGGCGAGTTGTTCGCCCGTGGAGGCCGCCCATCGCTCCACGGCGGTGGGGTATCTCGGCGAAATCGCCTGCCGCCTGAAACGCAAGCTCAAGTTCGACCCCAAGAAGGAAATCTTCCCTGGCGACGACGAGGCCAACAAGCTTCTGTCGCGTCCGATGCGGGCGCCGTGGAAGTTGGAGGCCTGAGCCCCAGGGATAATCGACATGCGAAACATTGCAATCATAGTCGGCGTCTGTGCGGTGGCCGCCGCGATCCTGACGGCAGTCTACTGGCCGAAGAGCCAACCACTCGAACCGCTGAAGTTCAAGCTGCCCAAGGCGCAGTTCGTGGGCACGCCGAAGAACGTCACCAGCGAGAATCTCGAAGCGGCCCGCAAACACGGACCGCGCCCGCCGCTCCTCGTGCCTCCCGGACTTACAAACGTGGCGCGAGGCAAAGCGGTTACCAGCAGCGATGGCGAACCGATCATCGGCGAGCTGAGCCAGGCCACCGATGGAAACGCCGAGGCCGAGGAAGGCTCCTACGTCGAACTGGGCCCGGGCACGCAGTGGTTGCAGATCGATCTGGGCGAGAATTGTGAAATCTACGCGATTGTGGTGTGGCACTTCCACCGCCAGGCACGGATCTACCGCGACGTGATCGTCCAGATCTCCGACGACCCCGCATTCGCCGGGGACGTGCAGGTGGTCTACAACGCCGACCACGACAATTCCTCCGAACTGGGCAAGGGCAAGGACAAGGAGTATTTCGAGACCAACGAAGGCCGCCTAATCCCCGCCCACGGCGCCCGCGGGCGTTACGTGCGACTATACAGCAATGGCTCCATGGGCGGAGAAATGAACCACTACATCGAGGTGGAGGTATATGGCCGCGTGAAGGACAAGACCGCGGCGGCGAGGTGAGGATGATCGTTAATCGCCGGCCGCCGGTCGTCGAGCCAATTGCATGTCACGACGAAGCCTGCTCGGCGAAGGCAGGCCGACCGTTACGCTGCTACGGTTGCTTTTGTGCTCAGACTTGACCATGTGTTCAGCGAGTTGCGATCGAATTCCATGCCAATGTGGTAACCGTCTTCCTGGCGGCTGAGGCAGCGGCGGATTGTTGCCGAAATCTGACGTTTTCCGTGTTGGTTATCGGGCGGGAGGCAGACTACGACTTTCTGGCCTGGGTAATACCAATTGTCGCTGACGGCGCCGACCCCGCTGCGGGAAAGGTCAACCATGTCAACTTCATCAATGATGTCCCCTTCATGCGGGTCCAACCGTATACACCGCACGTCCAGGTGGACCGAAGCTCGCGAATGCCGCCGCCGTTCTATGCCTCTTGTCGTTGTTTCAAGCATACCACTGTTCTCCTACTGAACACCGTATTGTTCTGTATCGGTCCTTCGACAAGGCGGGTGAAATAAGAGGATAAATTATTTGGGATTTGACGGCATAAGGCCAAGAACTACTGTTTTTGCGTGAAAACGGGCGCCTTGGCGGGTAAAAAGGGGGTATCGTGAAGATTGCCCTGGCCCAGTTCAACCCGATTGTCGGTGACATCCGCGGAAACGTGGCGCGGATGTCTGAGTTCATCGACCGCGCGAAAACCGCCCGCGCCGAACTCGTTGTCTTCGGCGAGTTGTCGGTGGTGGGATATCCGCCCCGCGACCTGCTGAGGAAGGAGGGCTTCGTAACCGACTCGCTGGCGGGTGTCGAGGAACTTGCCAGGCGGTGTGAGGGTATCACGGCGCTGGTCGGTTTTGTTCGCCCGACAAACGACAGCACCGGACGACCGCTCCAGAACGCCGCGGGGGTGCTCGCAAACGGACGCGTTGAAAACATACACGTCAAAACGCTCCTGCCAACTTACGATGTATTCGACGAGACACGGTACTTCGAACCGGGCAAGAGCCCCGGATGCATCGAGATCAACGGTCGGCGAATCGGTCTGAGCATCTGCGAAGACCTCTGGGATGCCGATGCGCTGGGGCGCGAACTGTACGCCCGCGACCCGATCGCGACCCTGGCCGCTGACGGGGCCGAAATGATAATCAACATGTCCGCCAGCCCGTACGAGCAAGGCAAAGCCAAAACGCGCGAGGAACTGTTCACCCGCCAGACGGAACGATGCGGTTTGCCGATACTCTACGTCAACCAGGTTGGGGGAAACGACGAACTGGTCTTCGACGGAACGAGCTGCGCGATTTCGCCCGACGGCCGGGTGATCGCCCGGGCCAAGGGCTTCCAGGAGGATCTGCTCGTGGTCGACCCGAACGGACCGCCGCGGCGCATCGAGGAACTCGCCGGCGAACTACCGCGACTCTCGGCGGCTTTGAAACTGGGCCTGAAGGATTACGTTCGCAAATGCGGATTCAGCAGCGTGGTGCTGGGCTCTTCGGGCGGTATCGATTCGGCGGTAGTCGCCACTCTCGCCGCCGACGCGATCGGACCGGAGAACGTATACTCCCTGGCGATGCCCAGCAGGTACAGCAGCGACCACAGCCTCACAGACGCCGAAACGCTGGCGCGGAATCTGGGGATTCACTATCAGGTAGTTCCGATCGAACCGATGCATTCGGCGTACGAGGCGTCGCTCGACGATCTGCTTACCGGCGGCGGGTATCTCGATATCGCCGGTGAGAACATCCAGGCCCGGATACGCGGCGCGCTGGTTATGGCGGTTTCCAACGCGTTTGGTCACCTGCCTCTGGCTACTGGCAACAAGTCTGAGTTATCGACGGGATATTGCACCCTTTACGGCGACATGTGCGGCGGGCTGGCGCCGATAGGCGACGTGCTGAAGACGGCGGTCTACAAACTGGCGGAACAACTTAACGCGGAAACCGGCTCGGATCGCATTCCACGGGGTATAATTACCAAGGTGCCGAGCGCCGAATTGAAGCCCGACCAGGTCGATCAGGATAAATTACCGCCCTACCCCCTTCTGGACGAGGTGATTTCACGGTATATTGAACGGGATAAAACGGCGAGACAGATCATCGACGAAGGTTTTGCGCCGGATGTGGTGAACCGTGCGGTGCGGATGGTCGATGCAAACGAGTATAAGCGCAAGCAGGCGGCACCCGCTATAAAGGTAACAGCCAAGGCGTTCGGGACGGGCAGAAGGATGCCAATTGCCCAACGATACGTTCAGGGCGAGTAAGGAATGCTGATTTGAAGATTCTGTGCGGACAATGTGGTCAGATGGGCCTCACCGGCGAACCTTCGGCCGACGGGTTCGTCCGCTGCTCGCATTGCGGGCACGAGGTCGGGACCAACAGATCCACCCACGAGCACCAGCCCGTTTTTGAATCAACTTCAGATGAAGCCTTCGCCGCGCTCGTGAAGATCGGACTGGCCCGCAAAATCCACGTCAACTGCGGTTCGTGCGGAAGAGGGCTGAAAGTCAGCCTGAGAATGGCGGGAAGGAAAACCACCTGCCCCTCCTGCGGTAATCGCGTCAGACTACCGTTCGCCGGACAGGAGGCCGAACGCCGTATCGAGGAACTCATCGCCAAACGAAGCCCGCAGGTCCTCGCTTCGGAGACCGAAATTCCCACCAAGGCGACGGGCGATGAAAGCCCCGCGGTAGTGCAAATCGAGAAATCCGAACTGGCCGAACTGGCCAAGTACGTGGAGACCGACGACGACGCCACGCTGGAAATCCTCGAAGACGACGATCTCATGCACCGCGCTGACGACGCAATGGAAGGACGAGAGATACTCGCACTCAACGAGGCAATCTCCGCGTTCACATCGCCTCGCGGACCATCAGCATCCCAGGAGTTGCCCGCGCTCCAGAAGGCCGTCCAGAAGCACTCACCCAAAAAAAAGAAAGGCATGTCAGGGCAGAAGAAGGCGGTGCTGCTCACTGTGGCTGCGGCAATATGGATAGCAGTGGGCATATGGGTGGTGGCGAGATTCCTCAGCGGCAGCCGGACAGAACCGGACAAAGGCAGCGCAACAGCATCGCTCGACCCGGGAAACAATTTATCCAACGGAAACAATGGCAATACCAATCCGCCAAAGGTTCCGACGACCAAATCCAAGCCGATAGTACCCGTACCGGTCAAGCTCAAAGCAGTCTGTCAGGCGGTAACCAGCTCAACGGACTCTTTCGCGGGAAGCGGATTTTTCCCGGCCGGAGCGGGGCAGGTGTTCTGCCGTATCTGCGTGCAGGTAAGGGCCGGTGACGACAAACTGGAACTCGACAACTACGGTAAGGCGGCCGTCTTGAGAATCGGTCTGGACAGCTACCCGTCGCTCGGCGAACCGGTCAAGTCGATTCTGCCCGTCCTGCCGCGCAAGAGGCATCTGAGCATCCCGGCGCGCGGAACGCAGACGATCACCATGCTTTTCGAACTGCCCCAGAAGGCTGTGGGAACAAACGGAACCAACGCGATCGTGTCTATGGGCAAGATAGCTCCGGCAAGCGTCAAGCTGGGAAGTCCGGCGCACGTGCTCCCGGCGAAGGCAGTCACGAGCAGCTCGAAGCCCTACATGGAAATTGCACCGCGAAACACCAAACCGCTGTTGAGCGACCCGGTGATGTCGGCGATTCAGAATACGATGCCCCAGCAACTCTCGGTTCGTCCCGGTCCGGACGACTCGGTAAAACTGAGCCTTGGCTCGGGGGAAGTTACGGGCACAGCCAGGCAGGACGCCCGCGGTCTCTACGTGACGCGGCTTTCCCACAACGGCAGTACGCTCCAATGCCTCCTGCGATTCGCGCACGGCGGTCAGGAGGCGATCCTGTATCTCAGCGAGGAGCCATTCCACCAGTTGACTTTCGCCCAACCGGGTTGGTCCAAGACCGTCCCGATAGTTATCCAGCGACCGGGAACCGTCAGACCAAAGCCCGGGACGACCACGCCGAAGCCGAAGCCCAAACCCGCCGTCAAGCCCTACCCCATCGACAAGCCCAAGCCCAAACCCGTCAAGAAGCCTCCGCGGAAACCGGGATTCTTCGGCGTCTGATCGGATACCAGGCTACGACCGCGTTTACCGCACCAGGATAATTCCCTTATGGCCCCCGAACAACGCAAACGCCTGAAGTTCATCGGATGCGAAATTCTCTTCCGCGAGGCGTGCTATCTCGCCGCGACCTCACCGCACCACATCGATATCGAGTTTCTCCGCAAGGGCCTGCACGATCTGGAAACCGGCGATATGCAGACCATGATCCAGCAGGCCATCGACGCAGTCAGGCCCGACGATCGATACGACGCGATCCTGCTCGGGTATGCGCGGTGCAACGACGGCGTGGCGGGCCTGAAGGCCGGCGACATTCCGCTGGTAATCCCGCGCGCGCACGACTGCATCACGCTGTTCTTCGGTTCGCGCGACGCGTATCGCGAATACTTCGACGAGAATCCCGGAACCTACTACATGACCACCGGGTGGATCGAGCGAGGCGATTACGACCCGTCGGGCAAATCGTTCCAACAGCAGCCGCTGCCCGGGGGGCACCCCGGCGTGCTGGAAAAGCTCGGGCTCGGCGATTCCTACGAAGAGATGGTCGAAAAATACGGTAAGGACAACGCCGACTACATCGTCGCGTCAATGGGAAACTGGCGGAGCCACTACTCGAAAGTACTGTACATCAAGATGGGCGTCTGCGACGAGACGCACTTTATCGCGACAGCGGAAGAAAGAGCCCGGGAAAACGAGTGGAAACTGGAAGTCCGCGACGGCGACCCGAGCCTGCTGGCCAGGCTGCTGGGCGGGCAGTGGGACGATGACTTTCTGGTGGTCCAGCCCGGGCAACGCATCGCCGCCCGCAATGACGAACAGATACTCTCCGCCGAATAGCCCCCCTACTTTCTAATCAGCTTGATAGCTTCCCGAGCGGCGGGACCAGCCGGCCCGCCGCTGCCAGCCACATTGGTCAGAGCGGGAATTGCCTCTTTCGCATCCGGGCCAATTTTGCCCAGAGCGCATGCGGCGTGATAGCCGACCACGGAATTCTTCAACTCCCTGATCAAAACGGGTACAGCCCCCTTGCCCCGCGCACCCATACAGGAGGCTGCTCTCGCGGCTTCCATTTTCAGATCGTTACTCTTGTCGAACATTTCAAGCAGTATTTCCATCTCCGGTTCCTGATCAGGGAATATCCTGGCCTTCGACAACACAGCCCGTATGCGAACCAGATCGCTGGAATCTTCCAACGCTTTCTCCAGAGCGGAAACTACCGTATCGGGAACTGCCGGCTTTGGGCCTTCTGTAGATTTGAATATCTTGCCCAACGCCCAAACCGCGTGAGCACGCAACTCTTCAGTATCATTCTCATTACCCATCACCTGGATAATTGCGTCGGCGGCGCCAATTGCCTTGACGCCCATATTTGCCAATCTCTCAGCGGTAACGAACCTCTCTTCGAGGTTGCCATCAGACACCAGCACCTTCTTCATCGCTTCAAATCGCTTGTTTTGACGCACTTCACGGCGGGTTGGGGATTTCTGACAACCCATCTGTCCCGTAATCAGCACAAAAACCGCTATCGCGATAAATTTCACTTGTTTCCGATGACGCATTTACGGCTCCTGGCGATCCGCTGAATCAACGTAAATCCATTCATTTCAAAGTCAAGATAGCATCATTGTGTGAAGAATCCTATGAAATTCACACCCCTTCGCATTTACCGGATGAATCTCCTTTGAAAACTGGGGACAACACCCTATCATAAAGATGTTGAGCGTGTGGCGGAGAATTTCGGGTCGGGCAAGTTGGAGCATTGCAAGCATGTCGAAGGCCGCAAGCCAATCTCGACAGGGGTTTCGTGGAGCATTGTACCGTCCGTCAAGCATTGCGTTTACGCTTGTCGAACTTCTGATTGTGATAGTGGTTATAGTGCTGCTGGCGACGCTGACTATCCCGTCACTGTTAAGTGCCCGCGAATATCAATACGACGCGGCCTGCAAATCGAATCTTCACCAACTCACCCCCAGTCTCCTGATGGGACTCGACAACATGAACTGGAGGACCGGCGCCGGAAGAGATATCGAACTCTTCGACTCGTTGCGATGCCCCAAAGGATCCTTTGAAAGCGGCGGCAACCAAGCCCTCAATGTCACCGGATCAATCATCGACCTGGGTAGTCGACCACCGTCAGTTGTCTTTAACCAGATAGAATCCAACACCTTGATACACGGTTATCTTGAACGGGAAGGTTTTGTCCTGCCATCTGCGGTGCCAGTAAATATAAACAAGCCGGGCTGCTACAGTTCGTTTGGGTCCACTGCGGGCAGTATTCCGGCAGGTACGCCAGTGGACTGCTACTACCTGCTTTACGATCCTGTCGGTAGCACTAACTCCACCTCCAGCGGAACGATATCGTTCTCAGCGCCGATCATTGGGCTGATAGTGAACACCGCCACACTACGCGAGACCGACCCGATCATCGGTCACCCGGACACGGCGTATCCATCGAATCAAGGCGCACGAGGATTCGAAAATGGCGCGGAAAGAGTCGAATTGAGCAAAGATATGCTTACGCTGGATATAGTTCGATTTCATTCCACTTTCCCCGGTGAGCATGTTCGGATTCTCACAGAGAGCGGAGGCATGGGCTCGGGAAGCTACGGTATCAACGGTGCGATCGATCCTATACGAACCAGACCCGGACAGATACTGATCTCCGAATACGGTAGCTCAATTATCTATCCCAATGCCAACATCCGCCATGAAGACACCCTCGACCTCCTTGTCGATGAGGACCGATTACACTTCGACCGCCTCAACGTCGGTCTGGTAGACGGAAGCGTACTAGGGCTCGATCCCAGCGAACTCAGAAGCGACAGCCCACGCTGGTATTACAAAGGACCCTAGCTAGAGTCTTCGCAGGTGAAAACCACCGTCGATGTTTATCACTTCCCCGGTTGAAAACGTCAGCATGTCTTCGGCAATGGCGGCCACCGCGCGGGCTATGTCCTGGGACCTCCCCCAGCGCCTTATCGGCGTGATGCCCTGCTCGATCAGTGCATCGTAGCGCCCGTGGGCCGGGTCGTCCGCACCGGCCGACAGCAGCCCCACGCGGAGTTCGTAAACGTTAATACCGTAGTCGCCGAGGCGGTCGGCGAACAGCCTTGTCATCATCGAAAGCGTCGCCCTGGCGAGGCACTGCGAAGCGTAGTCCGTACTGGAAGTGTAGGCGTGGACGGAATTTATCGTCACGATCCGGGGGTTCTCGATCATGCCCGCCTGCACCTGGCGAACCATCTCGTTGGCGATGAGCTGCGTGGTGAATATGCTGGCGGTCGCGATCGAATCCATCTGGTTGATGTAGTCGTCCTGGGCCAGTTCCAGCAGGTCGACGGGCCCGGCGGCAGAATCCCACGGAGCGTTGACCAGCATGTCGATCTGACCGAGCGAGTCCATCGCCCTGTCCAGGAGTTGCTCCCGGTGCGCGGGGTCAGTGAGGTCCGCCCTGGCGCCGGCGACCTGGACCTCCACGTCATTGGCTTCGGCGGCGTCGATTACTTCATCGATGGTCGCTTCAGCCTCTTCGGGCGAACATTCAGTGTGCATGAAGATCGACCATCCGAGTTCCGCGAGCATAATTGCGACGGCCTTTCCGGGCCCCCCGCTCACGCCGGTTATCATCGCGACACGGTGTGGTGACTGTTCCATGGGAGAAGTCTCCAGGATTGGTATCGATTTTCTGCGCTAGTTGGCTAGCCCGATCGCACTGTCAGCGGTCAGGTAGTCGCGGGGATCGGTTACTTTGCCCGTTATCGCGCTTGCCGCGGCGGTAAGCGGGCTGGCGAGGTATATCCCGGCGTCCTTGCATCCCATTCGCCCGGGGAAGTTGCGGTTGGTTGTCGAGATCACGTTGATCGCTTCGTTGGCCCGGCCGAACGTATCGGACGGTCCGCCGAGGCACGCGGCGCAACCGACCGGTCCTATCAGGCAGCCCGCATCGGTGAATATCTCACGCAGCGATTTGCCTGAGACCCTGCACCGGTCGAGATCCTGGTCAACCTCGACGGTGGCTGGAACGATGTACGTGTCTATCGCAACCTTCCGCCCCGCCAGTACGGTCGCCGCGGCGATGAAGTCGGTGGTCTTACCCCCCGTGCATGAACCGATATACGACCGGTCGAGTTTCACGTCGAGCCCGCGCGCCGTAGCTCGCTTGTCGGGCGAATGCGGGCATGCCACCATCGGCTCGATCGCGGCGGTGTCAAATTCGATTACCGCGGCGTAGGCGGCGTCGTTATCGCTATAGACGGCCTCGAATACCGGCGCATCGGCCCTCGCGCGGCTGCGAACGTATCGCTCGGTGACCTCGTCGGGCGCGATGATCCCGTTCTTACCCCCCGCTTCGATCGCCATGTTGCATATGGTGCATCGCTCGTCGATGTTGAGGCTCATAACCGCGGCGCCGGCGAACTCCATCGCCTGGTACGTCGCGCCATCGACACCGATCTCGCCGATGACGTGGAGGATCAAATCCTTGGCCATCAGGTACGGGGGCATCTCGCCGTTGAATACGAACTTCCGCGACTCGGGCACCTTCAGCCACAGCTTTCCGGCGCCCATGACGAAACCCGCTTCGGTATTTCCGATACCCGTGGCGAACTCGCCGAAGGCTCCGTGCGTGCAGGTGTGCGAGTCCGTGCCCAGCAGCAGTTCGCCCGGGCGGGTGTGCCCCTTCTGCGGCAGGCCGACGTGACATACGCC